>DASWWC010000160.1:0-35070 GCA_036401055.1 Roseateles sp. | reverse complement strand
GCGCTGGCGCGGCGCCACCACGCCGGCGGCGCTGCCCGTCTGGGTCAACGAGGCCGCCCGCGACCGCGACGGGCTGAGCCCCGGCCGCGTGTTCCGCGCCGAGCTGCCGGGCAGCGGTCGGCTGATGGACCTGCAGGTGATGGGCGTGTGGCGCGACTACTCGCGCATGACCAGCGCCGTCTGGATGAAGCTGCCCGACTACCGCCGCAACAGCAACGACCCGACCGTCACCGAGCTGGCGCTGACGCTGGCCCCCGGCACCACGCTGGACGCCGCCCGCGCCACGCTGCGCCGGCTGGGCGGCGACGACATCGAGCTGGCCGCCGCGGGCGAGCTGCGCACGCTGTCGCTGCAGATCTTCGACCGCAGCTTCGCCATCACCGTGTGGCTGCAGGCGGTGGCGCTGGCGGTGGGGCTGTTCGGCGTCATCGCCAGCCAGTCGGCGCAGGCGCTGGCGCGCAAGCGCGAGTTCGGGCTGCTGCGCCACCTGGGCCTGTCGCGGCGCGCGCTGCTGAAGCTGCTGCTGCTCGAAGCCGGCCTGACCGGCGGCGCCGGTGCGCTGGCCGGGCTGGGCCTGGGGATGGCGCTGTCGGCGGTGCTGGTGTTCGTCGTCAACCCGCAGAGCTTCCACTGGAGCATGGACATGCACCTGCCCGCCGCGCGGCTGGCGGTGCTGGTGGGGCTGGCGTTCGCGGCGGCGGTGGGCGCGTCGCTGCTGGCGGGACGGCGGGCGCTGGGCGCCGATGCGGTTCGGGCCGTGCGGGAGGACGCATGAGCGCAGCGCCGGGCCGTCCCAAGCAAGCGCAGCTCCCGCTTGGCGGGACAGCGCGCAGCGCGAAGGGTGCACCATGAAACGGCGCTTGTTGTTGCTCGCCGCACTGCCGCTGCCCGTGCGCGCGGCGCTGAACTTCCCCGCCGACTTCGGCGCGCATCCGGGCCAGGGCATCGAGTGGTGGTACCTCACCGGCCTGCTGGGCGACGCCGGCAATGCGCCGCGCTTCGGCTACCAGCTGACCTTCTTCAGCCTGCCCGGCCCCGCGGCGGCCGACCACCCCAGCGGCCTGGCCGCGAAGCAGCTGCTGCTGGGCCATGTGGCGCTGTCCGACCTGGGTGCCAAACAGCAACGCCACGGCCAGCGGCTGCTGCGGGCGCTGCCCGGCGTGGCGCAGACCCGCGTGGGCGACTGCGACGTGAAGCTGCGCGACTGGACGCTCTCCCGTCAACAGGTCGGCACCGCCACCGGCTACCGCGCCGCGTTCAACGGCCCGGGCTTCGCGATGCAGCTGCAGCTCGCCACGCCCGAGCCGCCGCTGCTGCAGGGCGACGGCGGCATCTCGCGCAAGGGGCCGTCGCCTCAGCAGTTCAGCCACTACTACTCGCGCCCGCAGCTGGCCACGACCGCCACGCTGACGCTGGACGGCCGGCCGCAGCAGCTGACCGGCCGCGCCTGGCTGGACCACGAGTGGAGCGACAGCGTGCTGGGCGAGGCCGTGGGCTGGGACTGGCTGGGCATCAACCTGCTGGACGGCCGCGCGCTGACGCTGTTCCAGTTGCGCCGCCGCGACGGCACCCGCGACTGGGCCGGCGGCAGCCTGCGCACGCCCGGCCAGCCCGACCGCAGCTTTGCGCCCGGCGAGGTCGACATGCAGCCCACCCGCCACTGGACCAGCCCCGCCACCGGCACGCGCTGGCCCGTGGCGTGGCGGCTGAAAAGCCCGGCCGGCGACATGCAGCTGGTGGCGGCGTTCGACGCGCAGGAGATCGACGCGCGGCACACCAGCGGGCTGGTCTATTGGGAAGGTGCCGCGCAGTTGACGGACGACAAGGGCAAGCCGATCGGAAGGGGATACCTGGAACTGACCGGGTATGCCGGCCGCCCGCCGCTGGTCTAATCCGCCGCCAATGAGCACCCGCCAACCCACGCACCCCACCTTCGGCTGGGACAACCTCGGCGGCGACCGCCCCGCCGGCCTGCCGGCCGTGGACGACCTGCCCCACACCCGGCTGCTGACCAGTGGCCGCGCCGCGCTGTTCGCCGCCTGCAAGGCGCTGGGCGTTCAGCCCGGCGACAGCGTGTTGGCGCCCAGCTACCACTGCCCCACGCTGGTCGCGCCGCTGCGCGCGGCGGGCGCGGACGTGCAGTTCTATCCGCTGGGGCCGGACGGCCTGCCCGTGCTGGACGCGATCACGCCCGCGCCGCGAACGAAAGCCATCGTCGTGGCCCAGCTTTTCGGCCTGCCGCGGTCCCTGGCCGCCGTGCGCGCCTGGTGCGACCGCCACGGCATCGCGCTGGTGGAG
Source organism: Roseateles sp. (assembly GCA_036401055.1). Taxonomy (GTDB): domain Bacteria; phylum Pseudomonadota; class Gammaproteobacteria; order Burkholderiales; family Burkholderiaceae_C; genus Pelomonas. The sequence goes on along the minus strand of DASWWC010000160.1, from coordinate 32,772 downwards.
GACTGCGCCCATAGCTTCTTCGGCCAGGCGGGTGAGCGGCCCATCGGTCACTGGGGCGACCTGGCGACGGCCAGCGTGTCAAAGTTCTTTCCGGTGCCCGAGGCCGGCCTGCTGGCGTCCGCCCACGCGCTGCCGCCGCAGACGCTGCAGCCCGCCGGCGCGCGGCAGCAGCTCAAGGCCTGGGTCCATGTGCTGGAGCGCAGCAGCGCGCAAGGCCGGCTCGCCGGCCTGAACGCGCCGCTGCGCGCGCTGTTCCGCCTGAAGAACGGCCCGCCACGCCCGCCGGCCGCGACGCATGCGCCGCGCGTGCTGAGCGAGGCCGAGAACATGGCCGAGTGCGACATGAGCCGCAACGAGCGGGCGCCCACGGCGCTGGCGCACCAGCTGTTCCGGCTGCCGCGCGAGCGCATCGTGGCCCGCCGCCGTGCCCACTTCGACACGCTGTACCGCCACGCGCAACAGCTGCCCGGCGCCCGCCCGCTGATGGGCGCCCTGCCCGCGCAGGCCGCGCCCTATGTGATGCCGCTGTGGGTGGACGACGCCGAGCCGGTCTACGCCGCCTTGCGCGCCGCCGGCTGCGCGGTGTTCCGCTGGGACCGCGTGTGGCCCGGCGTGCCCGACTTCCACGACGACCACGGCGCGCGCTGGCGCACCCATGTGCTGCAGCTGCTGTGCCACCAGGACCTTGACGACGCGATGCTGGCCCGCACCTGCGAAGTGCTGACGCAATCCCTGAAGAAATGACCTCCACGACCGAACGCCCGGCCTCCAAGCAGGCCCGCTCGCTGAGCGGCCTGGCCCCCTTCCTGCGCCCCTACCGCGGCCGCATCGCGCTGGCGCTGCTGGCGCTCGTCTGCGCCGCGCTCGCCACGCTCGCCTTCCCCATCGCGCTGCGCGGGCTCATCGACGCCGGCTTCGGCGCCGAAAACTCCGGCGAGCGGCTGATGGCGCTGCGCGAGCACTTCCTGGCGATGTTCGCCGTGGGCGCCGCGCTGGGCCTGTTCTCGGCCTCGCGCTTCTACATGGTCACCTGGCTGGGCGAGCGCGTCACGGCCGACCTGCGCAACGCCGTCTACACCCACGTGCTGCGCCAGAGCCCCGAGTTCTTCGAGACCACGCAGACCGGCGAGGTGCTGAGCCGCATCACGACGGACACCACCGTCGTGCAGACCGTCGTCGGCTCCAGCCTGTCCATGGGCCTGCGCAACACGGTGATGGGCATAGGCGCGCTGGTGATGCTGGTCGTCACCAACCCCTATGTGATGGGCCAGGTGCTGGGGCTGCTGGTGCTCATCGTGGCGCCGGCGCTGTACTTCGGCCGCCGCGTGCGCAAGCTGTCGCGCGCCAGCCAGGACCGCGTGGCCGACACCTCGGCCATCGCCGGCGAGGTGCTGAACGCCGTCACCGTGGTGCAGAGCTACACGCAGGAAGGCGCCGAGGCGAAGCGCTTCGCCGCCGCCAGCGAGGCCGCGTTCGACACCGCACGCAAGCGCACGCGCATCCGCAGCTTCATGGTGGCCTTCATCATCACCGCCGTGTTCGGCGCCATGCTGTGGGGGCTGTACCAGGGCACGCAGGCCGTCATCGCCGGCAAGATTTCGGCCGGCCACCTGGGGCAGACGGTGGTGTACGTGACGCTGCTGGTCAGCTCCGTCGCCGTGCTGGCCGAGGTGTGGGGCGACGTGCTGCGCGCCGCCGGCGCGACCGAGCGGCTGGTGGAGCTGATGGACGCCAAGTCACCCGTGGCCGACCCGCCCGCACCGCAGGCGCTGCCCGCCACGGACGGCGGCTCGCGCGTGGAGTTCGATGGCGTGCTGTTCCACTACCCCTCCCGCCCGCAAACCGCGGCGCTGGACGGCGTGCAGCTCACCATAGCGCCCGGCGAGACCGTCGCGCTGGTCGGCCCCAGCGGTGCCGGCAAGAGCACGCTGTTCCAGCTGCTGCTGCGCTTCTACGACCCGCAGTCCGGCCAGATCCGCCTGAACGGCGTGCCCACGCAGCAGCTCGCGCTGGCCGACCTGCGCCATGCCATCGGCCTGGTGCCGCAGGACAGCGTCATCTTCTCGACCACCGCGATGGAGAACATCCGCTACGGCCGGCCCGAAGCGACCGACGAAGAGGTGATGGCTGCCGCCAAGGCCGCGTTTGCCGACGACTTCATCCGCGCGCTGCCCGAGGGCTATCAAAGCTTCCTGGGTGAACGCGGCGTGCGCCTGTCCGGCGGCCAGCGCCAGCGCATCAGCATTGCCCGCGCCATGCTGAAGAACCCGCCGCTGCTGTTGCTGGATGAGGCGACGAGTGCGTTGGATGCGGAGAGTGAGCGCGTCGTGCAGGCGGCTTTAGAGGCGGCGATGCAGCACCGCACGACGCTGGTCATTGCGCACAGGCTGGCGACGATCCAGAAGGCGGACCGCATCGTGGTGCTGGATGCCGGGCGCATCGTCGATATCGGCCGGCATGACGAACTGGTCGCGCGCGGCGGGCTGTATGCGAAGTTGGCGGCGATGCAGTTTGGGTTGGAGACCGAGGGAATTCAGATTTGATCCAACCCCTTCCCGAGGGCGGCCGATGTTTAGCTACATTCGTTACCTCGAACTACGTGACCGATCTAAGCGCAAGGCTGTCCTCAACAACATGCATCTTCGGCCATCATCATGATGAATCGCCCCGGGTTTCCTAGACACCGGTGAGCCGTTGGGAATGACGTCGTTCGAACTCGACTGGCGAAGTGTCGCCGGCAGTGCCGTGGCGCCGCTTGGGGTTGTAGAACATCTCGATGTAGTTGAAGACATCGGCGCGGGCGTCGTTGCGCGTGGCGTAGACCTGCCGACGGATGCGCTCGCGCTTGAGCAGCTGGAAGAAGCTCTCGGCCACGGCGTTGTCGTGGCAGTTGCCACGCCGGCTCATGCTGCTGACCAGGTTGTGGCCGCGCAGGAAGTCCTGCCACTCATGACCCGTGAACTGGCAGCCCTGGTCGGAGTGCACCGTGACGGCGTCCTTGGGCTGGCGGCGCCATAGCGCCATCAGCAGCGCATCCAATACCAGGCTGGTGTCGATGCGACTGCCCATCGACCAGCCCACCACCTGACGCGAGAACAGGTCGACCACGACCGCCAGGTACAGCCAGCCCTCGTGGGTGCGGATGTAGGTGATGTCGGTCACCCAGGACTGGTTGGGCTGGGCCACCGTGAACTGGCGCTGCAGGTGGTTCGGCGCGACCACGGCAGGCTTGCCGCCGCGCATCCCAGGACGGCGCCTGTAGCCCGTCTGCGAGCGCAGCCCTTCAAGCCTCAGCAGTCGCGCAACGCGGTGCTTGCCGCAGTGCTCACCGAGGTCGCACATGTCCAGCGTCAGTTTGCGATAGCCGTAGACGCCGCCACTCTCCAGCCACGCCTGCTTGAGCAGGCCGGTCAAGCGCTGGTCGTCCTGGGCCCGCGAGCTCTGCGGCTCGGCCTTCCATGCGTAGTAGCCGCTGGGGTGCACCTGCATCACCTTGCACAGGCGCCGCACGCTGTACTGCCCCTCGTGCGCCTTGATGAACGCGTACCTCACCCGGACTGCTTGGCAAAGTACGCGGCGGCCTTCCTAAGAAACACCTTCCTGCACCGGCTGCAATGAGAAGCCGAAGCGGGCGGCCCGCCGCTCAAGCTGCTTGACGACGCGCTCACGGTACCGTTGCTCGTATTGGTCGGCTCCAGGGTCCTGGTACTGCATGCCGAAGCGCATCGCACGGTAGAAGAGGATGGCGAGCTTGCGCGCTGTGGCGGTGACGGCCTTGGCCTTGCCGATCCGCGCAGCCAGGCGACGGTAGAACGCCCCGAGGGCAGTCTCGGTGCGGCCGACATTGACTGCCACCAGGCGGAGCTGCGATGCCAGACGGCTGGAGCTCTTGCGGGTACGGGCGGAGAGTACCTTGCCCCCGCTGATTCTGCATCCCGGCGACAAACACAGCCACGAGGTGAAGTGCTTCTCGGTGGGCCACTTGCTGAGGTCAGTGCCGCACTCGGCGATCAATGACAGCGAGATGCTGGGGCCAAGGCCATGGATAGCGGTCAGGTCGGTGCCGGTCAGCTGGTACAGCATGGCCCGCACATCGAACTTCGGGGCGTTGACCTGCTTAGTCTTGGTACGCGGCGCCGCCAGCTTCGTCTCTGGCTCAGGCCGACCGACGTTCAGCTGGCGCAACGAGTTCTCAATCTGCTGGTCACAGTCAGCGATGCGATCCTGATAGGAGTCGAACAACGCAAGCGCTTGAGACAGCGCGAACACATGCTCAGGCTGGTAGTTGCCAACCAACGCAGACCGAATGGTCTGCAGGCTCTCGCGGCAGCGAACGTCGCGCATGGATGCAAGGACGTCGGGATCCCGTTCACCCGCTACGATGGCCCGCATGATCTTCAGGCCAGTGACGCCGCTGATATCGCTGAGCACATGGTGCAGCTGGAGGTTCATCAGCGTCAGGGCCTTCTGCATGTGCTGCATGTGCGCTGCCGCGTACTCGAGATGGCGGTCCCGGATCCGCATGTAGGCGCGCAGCGCCGCGATGTCCCGGGCCGGATGGAAGCTCGGGCGCAGCAGCCCGCACGCGTGCAGGCGTTGCAACCACTGGGCATCGTTGACATCGCTCTTGCGGCCTGGAACTGCCTTGCAGTCACGGGCGTTGGCGAGCACAACGGTCAAGCCGTGCTCTTCCAAGATTTCATAGACCGGCACCCAATACACGCCAGTGGATTCCATCGCCACGGTCGTGATGCCCACCGAGACCAGCCAGTTGGCCATCGCCTCGATGTCGGCAGTGAAGCTCCCGAACGTGCGCACCGGATCGTCGCTAAGCTCGGGCGGTACGGCCGCTACCTGAATGCGTGCACCGATGTCGATACCGGCAGCTCTGGCATTGACGACCGGCAACCCGAGCGCCTTTCCAACCTTGGACATGGCAACCTCCTGTAGGCAAAGCGCCGGACAGGGGAGCGGGTCAATCACTTTCCTAAACGGGGTCGCACAAGGCGCCACCAAAGCTGGGTCCGCATGATCCCCAGGGGCCACGTTTTTTGACGGGGACGAAAGCCTCCAAAAAGCTGACGGCCACAGTCCGACCCATTCAGTGTAGGAAGCCCGGTGTTTCTGTCCACTGGGACGGGGCAGCGCCGCGATGGCCGTTTTTTAGGATGTCGCGCTCCTCGGTCACGCGCCGCAGTTCGGCCTTCAGTCGCCGCAGCTCCTCGGTCTGCGATGCCCGCGCCTGTTGCTCGGCGGCCGGCGCCGAATACGCCTTGATCCACTTGTACAGACTGTGCTGGCTCACGCCGATCCGGGCGGATATGTCGGCCACCCGATGGCCTCGCTCCGTGATCTGCTTGACCGCCTCGATCTTGAATTCTTCCGGGTAGGGTTGCTTCGCTGTCATGGCACCTCCTCAGGGCCTCAGTTTGAGGCTCAAAGGTGTCTACTGAACCCGGGGCGATTCAACGCAACCCCGCCCTTTCCCCTCGTGATCGAACGGCGCAGCAAGCTGCTGTCGCCTCCTCGCAGCATCGGTTCGGGCTCAGGTCTCAAATCTGAACCCCGCCAAGCCACGTCGCTCTTTGCCACCGCGCACGACTTGAAGCTGTCAGCGTCGGTCAAATAGCCCGCGCCTCATCGAAGACGCTGTCATCCCACCCTGGCCTGGAAATACGGGTATCCCGTACACTCGCCACCCATGCGCACGGTGATTGAGACCCCGACGTTTCAGAAGCAGGCCGCCAAGCTGTGGGATGACGCTGAACGGGTCGAGTTCATCGACTGGATCGCTGCCCATCCAACCGCCGGCGACGTGATTCCCGGCGCGGAAGGCGCGCGCAAGGTGCGCTGGAGCCGCTCCGGCTCAGGCAAGTCTGGCGGTGCGCGGGTGATCTATTTCAATCTGAGCGACGAGGAAGTCGTGTTGTTGGTGGCGGTCTATGCCAAAGCTGCCCTCGGCAACATGAGCCCCGCCGATATCAAGAAGGTGGTTTGACATGGCCAAGAAGTTCGACATCGATGCCGTGGCGCGAGCCATCGAGGCCGACGCAGGCGAGGCACTGCCCGATCTGCGCCAGGCGCTCAAGGAAGCGCAGGCCAGCGAAGGGCGCGTCACCACGCCGGAACAGATGCTGGTGAGGCAAGCGCGAGAGAGATCCGGGCTGACGCAGGCCGCTTTTGCCGAGCGCATCGACACCCCGGTAGCGACGCTGCGCGATTGGGAACAAGGCCGTTTTTCGCCTCCCGGCGCGGTGGCCTGCCTGATGCGCCTGATCGTCAATCATCCGGAGCTGGCTGAAGAATTGACCGCATGAGCGAGCAGCAGGCGAGCCGGTCAATGGAGTGAACGCCCCGGTCGACCTTGACGGCCGCCTATCGGCTCGGTTGGTTGGGACGCGTTTCGAGCCGCAGCGCATTTTCGGGCGCACGACGTTGGGGATGTCACCCCAAACGAGTCCCAACTGCGCCTCGCGTCAGCTATGGCGATACTGCCCGCCATGCAACGCCGCCCCCTCCTCCAAGCCCTCGCGCTGAGCCCGCTGGCCAGCGCCTTCGCCACCAGCGCCCAGACGCGCCAGCAAGGCCGCCCGGCCGCCGGCTATGGCCCGTTGCGGCCGGTGGCCGACGAGGCCACGGGCCTGCCGCTACTGATGCTGCCGGAGGGCTTCAGCTACCGCAGCTTCGGCTGGGCCGGCGAGGCGCTGGCCAACGGCAGCACGGTGCCGGGCGCGGCGGACGGCATGGGCATCGTGAAGACCGAGGGCGAGGTGTTCACGCTGGTGCGCAACCACGAGATCTTCGGAACCGCCGGCGGCTTTGGCCCGGCCGCTAGCCACTACGACGCCGGCTGCGACGGCGGCACCGTGACGCTGCGCTACGACCGCGCGGCCGGCAAGCTGCTGGAGCAGCGCGGCTCGCTGTCGGGCACGCTGGTGAACTGCGCCGGCGGCACCACGCCGTGGGGCAGCTGGCTGTCGTGCGAGGAGATCGTCACGCCGGCCGGCCACAGCGGGCAGCTGCGCGGCAAGTCGTTCAGGCTGGAAAAGCCGCACGGCTTCGTGTTCGAGGTGCCGGCCGACGGCGCGTCCAACGCGCGGGCGCTGACGGCGCTGGGCCAGTTCAAGCACGAGGCCGCGCTGGTGGATGCCGACGGCACGGTCTACCTGACCGAAGACGCGCAGCCGGCCGGTTTCTACCGCCTGCTGCCGGCCAAGAAGGGCGACCTGGCGGCCGGCGGCCGCCTGCAGATGCTGCGCGCCCGAAAGGCCAGCGACCTGCGCACCGGCCTGAAGCCGGGCCAGCAGTTCGACATCGACTGGGTGGACATCGCCCGCCCCGCCGACGGCGTGGGCGACAACGGCCACAACGGCGTGCTGAACCAGGGCCGGGCTCAAGGCGGCAGCCTGTTCACGCGGCTGGAAGGCCTGCACGCGGGGCGCGACGAGATCTTCTTCACCAGCACCGACGGCGGCGATGCGAAGGCGGGCCAGGTCTGGCGCTTCATCCCCAGCCAGCAGCGGCTGGAGCTGTTCGTGGAGTCGCCGGGGGCCAGCGTGTTCGACTACCCCGACAACCTCTGCCTGCACCCGCGCAGCGACCTGATCGTCGTGTGCGAGGACAGCAAGCAGCCGGTGCAGCGCCTGTACGGCCTGCGCCGCGACGGTGGGCATGACGGCCTGGCCGGCCTGTTCGAGCTGGTGCGCAACAACGTGCAGCTGGCCGGCGAACACCTAGGCCTGAAGGGCGATTTCCGCGGCGCCGAATGGGCCGGCACCTGCTTCAGCGCCGACGGCAAGACCTTGTTCGCCAACGTCTACCGACCCGGCTTCACGGTGGCGATCAGCGGGCCTTTCTAGGACGGCTGCACGACAGCACGCGGCTCGAAGCCGCTGAGGGCGCAGGCCGAAGTCACATAATTCATGCGCATACTTTTTAAAGCCCGATCATGCCCAGAATTGCCGACGCCCCCAAACGCGCAACCAATCTCAGCCTGAACAGCAAGGTGCTGGACATGGCCAAGGAGCTCGGCATGAATGTCTCCGCCACGGTCGATGCGCTGCTGGCGGCAGAAGTCGAGAAGCGCTATTGGGAACGCTGGAACGAGAAGAACCAGCAAGCCATCCAGGACTACAACGCCCGCATCGAACGTGAGGGGCTGCCTTTGGCCAGCTACCGCACATTCGCCAAGGAAGAGTGATGCCGCGCTTCGATGTCTATGCCAACCCGAGCATGCGCGAGCGCAAAACGACGCCCTTCCTGCTGGATGTTCAGAACGACTACATCGCCGGCTTGGCAACGCGCGTGGTGATCCCGCTGCGCCACGAGGCGTACTTCGGCGCACGCGCAGATCGGCTGAATCCATTGGTCCGTGTGGCCGACGAAGCGGTCGTGCTGGACACCGCCGCGATGGGTGCCGTGCCGCTGAGCCTGCTCAAACGCCCGCTGATGAACCTGCGTGCCGAGCAGCACGACATCACGACCGCACTGGACACCCTCTTCGGCGCCTTCTGATCCACCCTGAGCCGACAACCGCTTCATTCCCCGGAGCGCACGCCAGCCATCTGCGCCGAAAGCCTTCAACCGCTGCGGAGCAGACGCTCGATGAGTCGTTCGTCTCTGCTTCGGGGAAGCACCCGCGCAGACACTTCCTCCGCCCATGGTTCTCGATCCCTTCACGCTGCTCGTCCTCACCACGGCCATGGCCGGCGCCTCGGCGCTGTACCTGATCACGGAATGGCGCAGCGTGCGCGAACGCTCCCTGCTGCTGTGGAGCGCGGGGTTTGCCATCATCGCCGTGGGCTGCGTGCTGGCCCTGCTGCGTTCCAGCGGCCATGTACTGATCGGCATCTGGTTCTCCAACGGCTTGCTGATCGTCGCCCATTGGCTGTTCCTGGCCGGCGTCGCCAGGTTCATGCGCGTGCGGCTGTCGCGCGGCTGGTGGCTGCTGGCCGTCGCCTGGGTGGCGATGCTGTTGCTGTCCGACGGGCCCTGGTGGTCGAAGGCGATGCTGGGCGTGCAGTCGCTGCTGATCGCCATCACCACCTTGCGCGCCGGGCTGCTGCTGCGCTCGCCCGGCGGCACGCTGAACGTGGGCGCGGCGCAGTTGCGCTTCGTGCTGCTGGCGCACGGCATCTTCTATCTCGCGAAGGCCGGTTCGGCCCTGGCGCCCGACGCCTTCGTCAACCTGGCCAGTTTCCAAGGCGCGGTGATCCTGGTCTCGCTGGTGGAAGGCGCGATGGCGATCATGCTGCTCGCTATGTCCATGACCGGCACCGAGCGCCACCGCCGCGAGGAGCGCATCGCGGAGATCGCCGCCCGCGACCCGCTCACGGCGCTGGACAACCGCCGCGCGCTCTACCAGCGCGCACCGGAGCTGCTGGCGCAGGCCTCACCGGGCAGCCCCGGTGCGCTGCTGCTGATCGACATCGATCACTTCAAGCAGGTCAACGACCTGCACGGCCACGACGCCGGCGACCGCCTGCTGCTCACGCTGAGCGACCTCATCCGCCGCGCGCTGCCCGACGGCGCACTGGCTGCGCGGCTGGGCGGCGACGAGTTCGTCATCATGCTGCGCAGCGCCTCCGGCGCCGCCGCGCAGGCGCTGGGCCGAGACTTGGGCGAGGCGTTTGCCCAGCAGGCGCGCACGATGTTCGCGACGCCGGAGCCGGTGTCCCTGAGCATCGGCGCGACCTTGTTCGACCAGCCCGGCACGGAGCTGTCGCACTGGCTCAAGCGGGCCGACGAGGCCCTCTATGCATCGAAGCGCAAGGGACGAGACCGGATGGAGCTCGCGCCGCCGCCACCCGGACGGCCGCACTGAGGGTCCGTGCTCAATCCCCGTTCTTCGCCAGGCGAGCCGCCAGCTTCATCAGCGTGGGCACGCGCTTGCGGCCATGCATCGCCCGCACCCGTGCCTTGGCCGCGCCAATGTCGACGCCCGCACAGGTCACGGTCATCGGCCTCGCCTCCTCTTCCCGCATCACCTCGAACTGAGCCGGCAGGCCGGGCCGGCCCGTCTTGGCGACGCCGATGACCGGCGTGACGCCGCCCAGCGCCTGGAACAGGCGTTGGCCCAGGCCCGGCGTTTCATCGGCATCCAGATGGACGAAGCCGTCGATGAGGATCAACTCGGGCATCAGCTTGTGCTCGCGCAGCAGCTGCATCACGCAGGTCAGCTCGCGCAGGTCCAGCTCCCCGCGGGCGGGTTTCTCGACCTGGGCGATGTGCGTCAGGTAGGTCTTCGTCGCTTCCGGCGAATCCCAGGCTTCGAAGGCGACGGCAGCGACTTGCGCTTGCGCGCCGTCGAGGTGAACAGCGATGGCGAGTTTCATGAGCGATCTTGAGGGCGGTCTTTCACGCAGTTTCGGCGACGCGGCATCGACGCCGCCTTCGGGCGCGGATGGCCGTTCTTGCCAGCCGGCAGCAGACCCGGTTGTCGAGGTGCATCAGTCATCATGCAGGCCCCGCCGCCCTTCCCCCCTCGCCGCCATGTCCGAGCCCTTCGATCCCGCCGGCTTTGCGCAACGCCAGCTCGACGCCTACAACGCCCGCGACCTGCAGCGCTTCATCGCCGAGTACACGGACGACGTGGCCTGCTACCGGCTGCACGAGGCGCAACCCTTCCTCGTGGGCAAGGCCGCGTTCGCGGCGCACTAAGGTGCGAACCGATTCAAGCTGCCAGAGCTGCACGCCGAACTGGTGAACCGCATGGTGTTCGGCAACAAGGTCATCGACCATGAGCGGGTCACGGGCACCGGGCCGGAGCCGGTGGAGGTGGCGGCGATCTACGAGGTCACGCCCGGCGGCATTGCCAAGGTGTGGTTCGTCAGCGGCCGCTAGAACGGGTCGGCCATGGACATCACGCTGCGCGCCGCAACGGCCGAAGACGCCTCGCAAGTGGCCGACGTGCTGCTGGCGTCGCGCCAGGCCTTCCTGCCCTATGCGCCGCCGGCGCATGCCGATGCCGACGTGCGCCAGTGGGTGCGCGATGTGCTGCTGCCGTCGGGCGGCGTCACGCTGGCCTGCGCGGGCGCGCGGGTCGTCGGCGTGCTGGCCACGTCGCGCGACGAGGGCGGCGTGGGCTGGATCGACCAGCTGTACCTGTTGCCTGGCCATGTGGGCCTGGGCACGGGCTCGCGCCTGCTGGCCCATGCGCTGGCATCGCTGCCGCCGCCGTGGCGGCTCTACACCTTCCAGGCCAACGATGGCGCGCGCCGCTTCTACGAACGCCATGGCTTCCAGGCCATCGCGTTCACCGACGGCCAGGGCAACGAGGAGCGCTGCCCTGACGTGCTGTACGAACGGACCGCCCGGGGTTGAGCCGGGCGGCTGCGCTCAGAAGTCCGCGCTCAGGCTGACCGCCAGCGTGCGCCCCGGCGCGGTGGACAGCTCGATCTGCTGGCGGTCGCGCGCGTTGGCGGGTTGCAGGCTGCGCGCGCTTGAGTACGACCAGTAGCGCTTGTCGGCCAGGTTCAGCACCGCGGCATTCAGGCGCAGGTTCTTGCGGAGGCGCCAGTAGCCGGCGACATCAAACCGCGCGAAACCGGGCACGCGGTACAGCACGACGGTGGCGTCGGGCAGCTGCGCACCGGGGTTGTTGGTGAAGGACTGGCGCGCCGTCGGCGTGGCCTGCTTGCCGCGCACGAAGGTGCCGGTCAGGTGCAGGCCCCAGGCACGCTGTGCCGCCTCATAGCCCAGGCCGGCAACGGCCTTGGCCGGCTGCACGGAGTCGAGGTCCACATCCTTGTCGCCGGCGTAGTGGGACTTGGACGTGCCCTTGCTGTAGCCCAGCGCCCAGGTGCTGTACAGGCCCTTGACGGCCGGCGCCCAGGTGCCGTGGTCCAGCCGCAGGCTCAGCTCGGCGCCGTAGATGGTGGCCTCGTCGCGGTTCTCGGCCTGGTACAGGATGGACAGGCTGGGCTGGATGTTGACGAACTTCTCGGGGTTGTTGGCGCGCGTGAAGCGGGTGTAGGAGATGAAGTCGTCGTACTGCGTGTAGAACAGCGAGCCGGCGAAGGTGACGCCCGGCGTGGGCGCGCCCTTGAGGCCGATGTCGAAGGCGTTGCTGGTCTCTTCCTTCAGCTCACGGTTGCCCAGCAGCGCATAGCTGCCGCCGCCGCTGTTCCAGTAGCCGAAGATCTCGCTGTTGCTGGGCGCGCGGCCGCTGCGCTTCCATTGCGCGTAGGCGGTCAGGCTGGGCTGCACTTCGTAAAGCAGCGCCAGGCTGGGGCTGGCGATGGTGGTCGCCGGCGCGTTGCCGTACATCGCCTCCAGCTCGGCCTGCGTGATGCGCGTGCTGCCGAAGCGGTCGGTGTTGCGGATGCTGGGGGCCACGCGGTCCACGCGCAGGCCCGGCACCACGGACAGGCGCTTGCCGGCGAGCTGAAAGTCCATCGTGTCCTCGGCGAACACGCCGGTGCGCAGGGTCAGCGTGTCGGGGAAGGGTTGGCCGACGGCGCCGATGCCGGTGTCGCTGGTCGTGAACGGGTGTTCGTTCTCGGTGCGCGAGTGGTTGAGGCCGAACTTGAGGCCATGGTTGGCGATGCGCTTCTCGGCCAGCGTGGAAAAGCCGATCTGCTGCGTGGTGTTGCGCGAGGCCTCGCGGACGTTCGCATTCGTGGCCGGCGTGACGGTGTTCGTCACGTCATCCATGTCGGTGTGCTGCACGTAGACCCGCGTGCTGAGCTTGTCGACCAGGCCGCCGGCGCCGGGCGTCCAGGTGTGGGCCAGCGAGACGGTGTCGCGCTTGGTTCTGGCGTCCTGCACGGACCTGCCGGTGATGGCGGTGGCGTTGGTGTCCCAGGCGTCGAAGGCCGAGTCGCTGCGCTTGCGGTACAGGTCGGCGGCCAGCTCCAGCCGGTGCGCCGGGTTCACGCGCAGCACGCCCTTGAGCAGCAGCGCGTCGGAGTGCCAGTCTTCCGGGTAGGCGGCGAAGCTGTCGCTGTTGTTTTCGGTCTGCTGGCCGTCGCGGCGCGTGTAGCTCAGCAGCAGGCCAAGGTCGCCGCTCTGCGCGGCCAGCGTGGCGCCCTTGCTCCAGGTGCGGTTGGCCTCGCTGTAGCCGAGCTTGGCGCCGGCGAAGAAAGGCTTGTCGGCATTGACGAAGTCGTCCGGCGACTTGCTGCGAAAGCTCACCGCGCCGCCAATGCCGCCGGCCGAACGCTGCGCGTTGGTGGTGCCGGACTGGATGTCCACCGACGCGTACATGTCGGGGTCGATGAAGTCGCGGCCCATGCCGAAAGTGCCATCCTCGGAGCGTGCGGTCAGCGGTGCGCGACTGATGGCGTCGGGCATCTCGATGCCGTCCACGTCCAGGCCCACGCGGTTGCCCTCGACGCCGCGGATGTTGTAGTTCGTCGTGCCGCCGCGGTCGTAGCGGCTGGCACCGCGGGTCGAGCCCGTCACCGTGCCGGGCGCCTCCACCAGCGGCTGGTAGCGGATGAGGTCGGCGATGCCGGTGCTGCCGTTGCGCTCGATGTCGGCCTCGGTCAGCACCGTGCGCGTGCCGGCCTCGGCGCGCTCGGCGGCCGCCTTCACGCGCACGACCGGCAGCGCGTCGGCCTCTTCGGGGGGCTTCTGGTCGGGTGTCTTCGCCTGCGCCTGCGCCTGCGCATGGGCGGCGGCGCCGGTGACTGCCAGCACGATCAGGGCCTGGCTCGCGGCTTGCGCGAGCGCCAAGGCGCGGGGAGCGCGAACGACAGCGCGCGGATGGATCTTCTTGTTCATGCGAAACCTGGTTGGAAAGGCCTGTTGGCTGGCTTCGCAGGTTCGCGATGGCTGGCTGAGTCAATCGTGGCGCGCCCCGGCAAGCGGCGCAGCCATGGGAGCGGGGACGATCAGGGCGACACGAAGCCCGTCTTGCCTGCCTTGCGTTCGTCCTCGGCGATCTTGATGTCCACCTCGTCGACGCTGCCGTCCTCGTTGCGGTCGTGCAGCTTGAACATGCGCAGGCCGGTGGCCATGAACTCGTCCAGGCTGATGCTGCCGTTCTTGTCGGCGTCCAGCACGCCGAAGCGGACCTTGGCCTGGCGCATCTGGCGCTGCAGCTCTTCCTTGCGCTTCTCGGGGTCGGCGGTCTTGCTGAGGCGCGCCATCAGCCGGCCCTCGAACTCGCCCAGGTACTCGGCCTCGCCGAGCTGGCCGTCAGCGTTGAAGTCGATGCGCACGAACTCGACCTGGCGGCCCAGCTTGAACTCGGCCAGCGAGACCTTGCCATCACCGTTGAGGTCCTGCTCGGTCATGAAGGTGGTGGACGAGTGCGAGGCAGCCAGCGCCGGCAGCGCGGCCAGGCCCAGCAGGGTGGCGACAAGGTGCTGCTTCATGGTGACGGGCTTCATGGCTGGGGCTGAACTTCGATCGTGAGCGTGGCGGTGTTGCTGAGCCACAGCGCGGGGTTGTCGGGTGACGCGCGGCGCACGCGCACCTGCAGCAGGTACAGGCCCGCGGTCTTGGGCTTGAAGCTCACCTCGCCGGCGGCGTTGGTGCTGAAGTCCTGCTCGGCCTGCTTGTTCTTCGCGTAGTTCTGACCGTCGGTGATGACGGTCAGCGTCTCGCCGGCCAGCGGCTTGCGGTTCTCGCGCACGCGCACGGTGACGGTCTCGCCGGCGTAGAGGTCGTAGGGCTTGGTGACCGGGTGGATCTCGACGCCCTCGGTGTCGAAGTCCAGCGAGGCGCTGGGCTTGCCGCGGGTCACGTAGACGTCGGCGCGGGTGAGGCTCTGCACCTCGATGGGCTGGTCGCCCGGCTGCGCTTCCTCCTTGCGCTCGGCGAAGTGCACCTTGCCGCCACGCAGCACGCCCTTGGCCAGGCGGCCCTTGCGCACGCCGGACGACACCAGGTAGGTGCCGCTGCCGGCGGCCAGGGGCACCTCCAGGTAGCTGGCGTCCTTCAGCACGGCGGCTGGCGCCAGCGGCAGCTTCTTGCCGTCGGGGCCGATCAGGTGGAAGGCGTCGGACTTCATCGCCACGTCGGGGCGCAGGTCGCCCTCGGCGAACGAGGCCTCCACCGTCACATGCTTGCGCTGCTCCTCGGTGTTGAAGGCGTTGGGCTTGAGGTAGGGCGAATGGGCCTGGGCGCCGGCACTGAGCAGCAGCGGGGTCAGCCAGAGGGCGAGTCTTGGGGGCCGTGGGAGGGACATGGGCAGGGCTTGGCTAGGTTCATCGGGGCGTGATGTGGCGGCTGGCTGGCATCGGCGCCGCACTATAGATGAGAATTACTTTCATTTGCGAATCATTCTCATAAAGCCAGAAGGGATATGCACTCGTTCAACCGCGGGCCGTGGGGGCCTTGCGATTCGTGGCGCTTGTCACGGTCGGGCTCGAATGACCCCACGAGACTGAACGGTCATTCAGATTTCGCTTGCCTTTGAGCGATCCAAAAATAGAATGAACGATCATTCAGTTTCAAAAACAGAGGCCTCCCATGCCCAAGCTCCCGTCCCGCTCCTCCCTCGGCATGCCGGCATTCACGCTGCTGACCGTGACGGTCGCCGTCCTGGCGGCGTTCACGCTGAGCGCCTGCAGCCCGGCCCAGTCCCAGTCCGGCGGCCAGCCGGGCGCCGCACCGGCCGCCAAGGTCGGCGTCGTCACGCTGCAGCCGCAGCGCGTGGAACTCACCGCAGAGCTGGCCGGCCGCACCGTCGCCTTCCAGAACGCCGAGGTGCGCCCGCAGGTGACCGGCATCGTCAAGACCCGCGCCTTCACCGAAGGCAGCGACGTGAAGGCCGGCCAGTTGCTGTATCAGATCGACCCCGCCAGCTACCAGGCCGCGCTGGACAGCGCCAAGGCAGCCCTGGCCAAGGCCGAGGCCAATGCCACCACCGCCAAGCTCAAGGCCGCCCGCTATGACGAGCTGGCCGGCATCGACGCCGTCAGCAAGCAGCTGCGCGACGACACCCAGGCCGCGCTGAAGCAGGCCCAGGCCGACGTGGCCGCCGCCACCGCCGCCGTGCGTACCGCGCAGATCGACCTGGACCGCACCCGCGTCAGCGCGCCCATAGCCGGCCGCATAGGCCGCTCGGCGGTGACGCCCGGCGCGCTGGTGACGGCCAACCAGGCCGGCGCCATGGCCACGTTGCAGCAGCTGGACCCGATCTATGTGGACGTCACCCAGACCAGCGCCGAGCTGCTGCGCCTGCAGCGCGACCTGGCCGAAGGCCGGCTGCAGCGCGACGCCGCCGGCCAGGCCCGCGTGAAGCTGGTGCTTGAGGACGGCAGCACCTATCCGCTGGAAGGCAAGCTGCAGTTCAGCGAACTGCAGGTGGACCCGGCCAGCGGCAGCGTCACGCTGCGCGCACAGTTCCCCAACCCCAAGCGTCAACTGCTGCCGGGCATGTACGTGCGCGCCCAGGTGCAGAGCGGCGTGCAGGCCGAGGCGCTGCTGGCGCCGCAGGCCGCCGTGTCCCGCGACGCCAAGGGCAACGCCACCGCCATGGTGGTCGACAAGGACGGCCGCGCCGAGGCGCGCCAGCTGCAGACCGGTCCGGTCATCCGCGGCCAATGGCTGGTGACGGCGGGCCTGAAGGCGGGCGACCACCTCATCGTGGACGGCCTGCAGCGCCTGCGCCCGGGCACACCGGTGCAGGCCGTGGCGCCCGCGACGGCGGGCATCGCCGCGTCGGCCACGCTGGCGCGCTGAACGGGAGCCCCACACCATGTCCCGCTTCTTCATCGACCGCCCCATCTTCGCGTGGGTGCTGGCCATCGTCGTCATGCTGGCCGGCGCGCTGTCCATCAACACGCTGCCGGTCTCGCAATACCCCAGCATCGCGCCGCCTCAGGTCTCCATCAACGCCAGCTACCCCGGCGCGTCCGCCAAGACGCTGGAAGACACGGTCACCCAGGTCATCGAGCAAAAGCTCAAGGGCATCGACGGCCTGACCTACATGTCGTCCACGTCGGACTCGCAGGGCAACGCCAGCATCACGCTGACCTTCGCCGCCGGCACCAACCCCGACACCGCCCAGGTGCAGGTGCAGAACAAGCTGGCCGCCGCCACACCGCTGCTGCCGCAGGAAGTGCAACGCCAGGGCGTGCAGGTGGTCAAGTCCACCATCAACTTCCTGATGGTGGTGGGCTTCGTGTCGGAGGACGGCAAGCAGTCCCAGGTGGACTTGTCGGACTACGTCTCCACCCAGGTGCTGGACCCGCTGAGCCGCGTGGAAGGCGTGGGTGAGGTGCAGCTGTTCGGCGCGCAGTACGCGATGCGCATCTGGCTGAACCCCAACTCGCTCAACCAGCACGGCCTGACGCCGGCCGACGTGACGGCCGCCATCCAGGCGCAGAACGCGCAGGTCTCCGCTGGCCAGTTGGGCGCTGCCCCGGCCAATGTGGGCCAGCAGCTCAACGCCACCGTCACCGCGCAGAGCCGGCTGCAGACGCCCGAGCAGTTCCGCAACATCGTGCTGAAGACGGCCGCCGACGGCGCGACCGTGCACCTGCGCGACGTGGCCCGCGTGGAGCTGGGCGCCGAGAGCTACGCCACGCTGTCGCGCTACAACGGCAAGCCCGCCGCGGGCCTGGCCGTGAAGCTGGCCACCGGCGCCAACGCGCTGTCCACCGCCAAGGCCGTGGAAGCCGAGCTCAAGCGCATGGAGCCCTTCATGCCCACCGGCGTGAAGGCCGTCATCCCCTACGACAGCACGCCCTTCGTCGAGGTGTCCATCCACGAGGTGGTGAAGACACTGATCGAGGCCGTGATCCTCGTGTTCCTGGTGATGTACCTGTTCCTGCAGAACTTCCGCGCCACGCTGATCCCGACGATCGCGGTGCCGGTGGTGCTGCTGGGCACCTTCGGCGTCATGGCCGCGGCGGGCTTCTCCATCAACACGCTGACGATGTTCGGTCTGGTGCTGGCCATCGGCCTGCTGGTGGACGACGCCATCGTCGTCGTCGAGAACGTCGAGCGCGTGATGACCGAGGAGGGCCTGTCGCCCAAGGAGGCCACGCGCAAGTCCATGGGCCAGATCACCGGTGCGCTGGTGGGCATTGCCCTCGTGCTGTCGGCCGTGTTCGTGCCCATGGCCTTCTTCGGCGGATCCACGGGCGTCATCTACCGCCAGTTCTCCATCACCATCGTGTCGGCCATGGTGCTGTCGGTGTTCGTCGCGCTGGTGCTGACGCCGGCGCTGTGCGCCACGCTGCTCAAGCCCGGCCACGGCCCCGCCACGCGCGGCTTCTTCGGCGCCTTCAACCGGCGTTTTGACAGCGCCACCAACGGCTATCAAGGCGTGGTCGGCCGCATGATCCGCCGCTGGGGCCGCCACCTGGTGGTCTACGGTGCCCTCGTCCTCGGCATGGCCTGGCTGTTCCTGCGCCTGCCCACGTCCTTCCTGCCGGAAGAAGACCAGGGCATCCTGTTCTCGCAGATCCAGCTGCCCGCCGGCGCCACGCAGGCCCGCACGCTGGACGTGGTGCAGCGCGTCGAGAACCATTTCCTGACGAACGAGAAGGACAACGTCGAATCCGTCTTCGCCGTCACCGGCTTCAGCTTTGCCGGCCGCGGCGAGAACATGGCCATCGGCTTCGTGAAGCTGAAGGACTGGAGCCTGCGCGAGGCCGCCGCGCAGAAGGTACAGGCCATCGCCGGCCGCGCGATGGGCGCCTTCATGCAGTACCGCGATGCGTCGGTGTTCGCCTTCGCACCGCCCGCCGTGCTGGAGCTGGGCAACGCCAGCGGCTTCGACATCTACCTGCAGGACCAGGGCGGTGTGGGCCGCGAGGCGCTGGTGGCCGCGCGCAACCAGTTCCTGGGCATGGCGTCCAAGGACCCGACGCTGGTGGCCGTGCGCCCCAACGGCCTGGAGGACGCGCCGCAACTGCGCCTGGACGTGGACACGGCCAAGGCCGGCGCGCTGGGCATCTCGGTGGCCGACATCAACGCGCTGCTGTCCACCGCCTGGGGCGGCGCCTACGTCAACGACTTCATTGACCGCGGCCGCGTGAAGAAGGTCTATCTGCAGGCCGACGCCACCTACCGCATGCAGCCCGAGGACCTGAACAACTGGCGCGTGCGCAACGCGTCGGGCCAGATGGTGCCGTTCTCGGCCTTCGGCACGGCGCACTGGGAGCTGGGCTCGCCCCGCCTGGAGCGCTACAACGGCCTGCCCGCGCTGGAAGTGCTGGGCCAGCCGGCGCCGGGCCAAAGCTCGGGCGCGGCGATGAAGTCGGTGGAGGCCATCGTGGCCCAGCTGCCGCCCGGCATCGCCGTAAGCTGGACGGGCCTCTCCTACCAGGAGCGCCTGACCGGCGACCAGGCGCCCATGCTGTACGCGATCTCGCTGCTGGTCGTGTTCCTGTGCCTGGCCGCGCTGTACGAGAGCTGGAGCATCCCAGTCTCGGTGATGCTGGTGGTGCCGCTGGGCGTCATCGGCGCGCTGCTGGCGGCGTCGATGCGGGGCTTGTCCAACGACGTGTACTTCCAGGTCGGCCTGCTGACCACCATCGGCCTGTCGGCGAAGAACGCGATCCTGATCGTGGAGTTCGCCAAGGAGCAGATGGAGCATGGCAAGGACGCCGTCACCGCGACGCTGGAGGCCGTGCGCCTGCGCCTGCGCCCCATCCTGATGACCTCGCTGGCATTCGCGCTGGGCGTGCTGCCGCTGGCGATTGCCACCGGCGCCGGCTCGGGCAGCCAGAACGCCATTGGCACCGGCGTGCTGGGCGGCATGCTGAGCGCGACCGTGCTGGGCATCTTCTTCGTGCCGGTGTTCTTCATCGCGGTGCAGAAGTGGTTCCCCAAGAAGACTTCCCCGGCGCCCGCCCCGCAGGCGGCACCCCAAGCCCTGGAGGGCCTGTGACATGACCAAGCTCCTGACCATCCTCGCCGCGAGCCTGACGCTCGCCGGCTGCGCCAGCCTGGCGCCCACCTACGAGCGCCCTGCTGCCCCCGTGGCGGCGCAATGGCCGGTGCCGCAAGGCGCGGCAAGCACGCAAGCCGCCGACCTCGGCTGGCGCGAGTTTTTCACCGACGCCAAGCTGCAGACGCTGATCGAGCAAGCCCTGGCCCACAACCGCGACCTGCGTGTGGCGGTGCTGAACGTCGAGCGCGCCCAGGCGCAGTACGGCGTGCAGCAGGCCGACCGTCTGCCCACCTTGGCGGCCGGCGCGGGCCAGACCGCCAACCGCGCGCCGGGCGGCGCCATCACGCGGCAGTACACGGCCACGCTGGGCGTCAGCGCCTACGAGCTGGACCTGTTCGGCCGCGTGAAGAGCCTGAACGACGCGGCACTGCAGCAGTACCTCGCTACCGACGACGCGCGCCGCAGCGCGCAGATCAGCCTCGTCGCCCAGGTGGCCGGCGGCTGGCTGACGCTGGCGGCCGACCAGGAGCGGCTGGCTCTCGCCGAGCAGACGCTGCTGGCACGCCAGGACAGCCTGCGCCTGACCCAGCGCCTGCAGGGCGCGGGCGTGTCGTCCACGCTGGACCTGCGCCAGGCCGAGATCGCCGCCGAGCAGGCGCAGAGCGACCTCGCCAGCCTGACCGCCCAGGTCGCGCAGGACCGCAACGCGCTGGCGCTGCTGGTGGGCCAGCCGCTGGGCGCCGATCAGTTGCCAGTGGCCGGTACGGACTCGCCCGTCACGCAGCTGGCCGAGCTGTCCGCCGGCCTGCCCAGCAGCGTGCTGCTGACCCGCCCCGACGTGCAGCAGGCCGAGCGCAGCCTGCAGGCCGCCAACGCCAACATCGGCGCGGCGCGCGCGGCCTTCTTCCCGCGCATCAGCCTGACGGCCAGCACCGGCACCGCCAGCGGTGAGCTGGACGGGCTGTTCCGCTCGGGCTCCGGCATCTGGAGCTTTGTGCCGCAGGTGTCGCTGCCGATCTTCGACGCCGGCCGCAACAACGCCAACCTGAAGATCGCCCAGGTGGACCGCGACATCGCCGTCGCGCAGTACGAGAAGAGCATCCAGAGCGCCTTCCGCGACGTGGCCGATGCGCTTGCCCAACGCGCCACGGTGGGCCAGCAGGTGGCCTCGCAGCAGCGGCTGGTGGCGCAGACGCGGGACGCGCTGCGGCTGGCCGAGGCGCGTTACCAGAAGGGCCTGGACGACCGCCTGGCCACGCTGGACGCGCAGCGCTCGCTGTATGCGGCCGAGCAAGGCCTCATCGCCGCACGGCTGGCGCAGCAGGTCAACCGCGTGACGCTGTACAAGGTTTTGGGTGGCGGCGCGGCAGCGCCACAATCCGCGTCGTGACTGCCTCCACCACCCCTTCCGACCGCACGCTGGCGCGCCGCCAGCAGGTGCTGGACGCCGCGGCCGAGTGTTTCCGCCGCCGCGGCTTCCACGCCGCCAGCATGGCCGAGATCGCCAAGACGGCGGGCATGAGCCCGGGCCACATCTACAACCTGTTCGAGAACAAGGACGACATCATCGCGGCCATCGTCGAGCGCGACTGTGCCGAGGTGCTGGCCCGCATCGCCGAGCTGCAGCAGGACGGCGACATGCTGCAGAAGATGCTGGAAGGGACCGAGCAGGCCATCGACGAGCACAGCGAAGTGGCCAAGGCGGCGCTGCAGCTGGAAGTGCTGGCCGAGGCCAGCCGCAACCCCAAGCTGGCCGCCGTCGTGCGGCAAAGCCAGGCGCTGGTGAACGAGAAGGCCCAGGACCTGATCCGCCAGAGCCTGGGCGAGCACGCGGCGGCGCTGACGTCGCAGGAGATCCAGGGCCGCGCGCTGCTGCTGGGCGCACTGTTCAACGGGCTCACGGTGCTGAGCGTGCGCGACCCCGCGCTGGGCCGGCAGACGCCGGCCATCGCGCCCGTCATGCGGCGCGTGCTGCAGGTGCTGCTGGCGCCGTAGACAATGGCGGGCATGAGCACCCGTCCTCCGCAGCAGTACGAAGATTTCATGCGCCATGTGTTCGAACATGGCGTGCAAAAGAGCGACCGCACCGGCACCGGCACGCGCAGCGTGTTCGGCCACCAGATGCGCTTCGACCTCGCCGCCGGCTTCCCGCTGGTCACCACCAAGAAGGTGCACCTGAAGTCCATCGTGCTGGAGCTGCTGTGGTTTCTGCGCGGCGACAGCAACGTCAAGTGGCTGCAGGAACGCGGCGTGACGATCTGGAACGAATGGGCGCGGCCGGACGGTGATCTGGGCCCCGTCTACGGCGTGCAGTGGCGCAGCTGGCCCACGCCCGACGGCGGCCACATCGACCAGATCGCTGACGTCGTCAAGACGCTCAAGACCAACCCCGACAGCCGCCGCATCATCGTCAGCGCGTGGAACGTGGCCGACCTGCCCCAGATGGCGCTGATGCCCTGCCACGCGTTCTTCCAGTTCTACGTGGCGGACGGCAAGCTGAGCTGCCAGCTCTACCAGCGCTCGGCAGACATCTTCCTCGGCGTGCCCTTCAACATCGCGTCCTACGCGCTGCTGACCATGATGCTGGCCCAGCAGTGCGACCTGCAGCTGGGCGACTTCATCTGGACCGGCGGCGACTGCCACATCTACGACAACCACGTGGAGCAGGTGCAGACCCAGCTCGCCCGCGAGCCGCGCCCTTACCCGACGATGACCATCAAGCGCCGCCCGGCCAGCATCTTCGACTACGAGTTCGAGGACTTCGAGCTCAGCGGCTACGACCCGCACCCCGCCATCAAGGCCCCCGTCGCCGTATGAGCACGATCACGCTGGTTGCCGCCGTGGCGCGCGACGGCGCCATCGGCCGCGACAACGCGCTGCTGTGGCACATCCCCGAGGACATGGCGCGCTTCAAGGCCGTCACGGCGGGCAAGCCCGTCGTCATGGGCCGCAAGACCTGGGACTCGCTGCCCCCGAAGTTCCGCCCCCTGCCCGGCCGGCGCAACCTGGTGGTCAGCCGCAGCGCGACCGCGCTGCCCGGCGCCGAGGTCTTCGCCAGCCTGGACGCCGCGCTGGCCGCCTGTTCCGAGCCCGAGGTCTGCGTCATCGGCGGCAGCGACATCTATGCGCTGGCCCTGCCGCTTGCGACCAAGCTGGCGCTGACCGAGGTGGACGCCAGCTTCCCCGAAGCCGACAAGCATTTCCCCGCCTGGCCGCGTGAGCGCTTTGCCGAGTCCGCGCGCACGACGCTGACCACCGCCGGCGGTCTGCGCGTCGATTTCGTGGACTACTTGCACCAGCACTGAGCGCCCGCAAGTCCGGGCCCACCCCTGCCGGGCCGGGGTGACCGCAGTTGCGCGAGAAGCCTGACGCCGCACATACTGGTCGTCAGGGAGATGTTGAATGAAGGTGCAGGGCCTTGGGCGAGTTCCAGCAATGACCCGCATGAGCCACCCCAGGCGCATGCCCGGTGGGCCGTCCCATTCAAGCGCCGGCGGTGACCATGCCTAGGCAGGATCCCGCGAGCGGATCGCTCTGGACCAGCGGCGAGTGCCTGGGCAGCGCCTTCCTGGGCGGCATCATCGGCAACCTGGCTGCGTCACTGCTCTGGGAGTCAGGCAAGTACCTGGCCAGGCCGTTGCTGGACAAGGTTCCGGAACTCTCGGAGCTGGTTCGCCTGGGCGGCCAGGACCGCAACCACGATCTGCTGCGAGTGCTGCGGCGGGCCGAGTGCGCCGCGCTGGTCGAGGTCCTGAACGCCAGCATCCTCAGGCATTGCGGCCTGGACCTGGGCGGGCGCGATGTCCGCGAAGCCCTCAAGGCTCGCTGGCGCAGCCGGGCTGACCCGACGCTGGACACCTTGTGCCGCCTACGACGCACGTTCATGCGACTGCACTCGGCCCTGGCCACGATGAGCCTGGAGCGGCTGGTGCTCTTGAATGGGGGCGCTCTGGCAGACCTGCCGGCACTGGTCCGCGCAGGCTCCGAGTGCTTTGCCAGCGACGACCCTGGGCTGCTGCGAGCGAAGGTGGTGAATGACTACGTGGCCTGGCTGTCAGATGTGACTGGTGGACCCGGTCGCTTCGCGGGAATCGAGCCGGACGACCTCGCCCCCGTTGCGCCAGCGGGCCTCCCAGACGTGTTGGTCACGCAGCTGCACCGGCATCCGGGCGGATGGTGGGATGGCCTGCGGCTGGCATTTCGGGAGGAGTTGAAGGCCCCGGAAAACGTCAAGGCAAGAACAGCCTGGGAGCTGGATGTTCAGTCGCGCCTGCAGGCCCAGTTGGCCGCGTCGTTCGTGCAGATGTCCCAGCAGCTGGACGCCACCGACGCGGCGCTGGAGCGGCAATGGCGACAACTCCAGGCGATGCACGCGGACTTCGACCAGATCGGCGCGAACATCCTCCAAGGCCTCGACCACATCCAGCAGGCCCTGGGCCGGCATGCAGTGGACTTGGGCCGCATCGGCAGGCATTTCGCGCTTGGCGACAAGCAGGTTTTCTTCAAGCCTGGCATCGGCAGCTCGTCCGCCTTCGTGTCCGCCTACAAGCCCTTCTACTTTGCCGAGGAGGAAGACCCCTTCCTCGGCCGCGAGTCGGTGTTGGCCGTGCTGCGCCGCGAGCTATTGGCGCCGTCGCCCGACTCGCCTCGGTTCCGCTGGGCAGCGATCTGCGGCGATGCCGGCATCGGCAAGAGCCGGCTGGCGCTGCAGATCGTGAACGTCGAGCAACAGGACTGGCCGTTCTCGGGCTTTGTGCGCGAGGAGTTCATCCGGTCAGTGGCGAGCACGATGAGCAGCCTGGCAGAGATCCCGGCGCCGACGCTGTTCGTCATCGACTACGCGGCCGGCCTGCCCGATGACTGTTGCCGCTTCCTGGAGCGTTGTGCGTCCCTGGCCCATACCTCCCCGCACCCGGTTCGGGCGCTGGTGCTGCTGCGTCGCTCCAGCGACCGGTTCTTCGAAGCGCTGGCGCGCCAAACCGACGGGGCGGCGGCACTCAACTCGCAGATCTGTTTTCCGCCTCCGCCGGACCGCCACGACGACCGTTCCGGCGCGCTGTTCCTGGACGGGCTGACCGACGAGGAGACCGGCGTGCTGATGGCAAGCCGGTTGCAGCGGCACGCGGATTCCTCAAGCAGCGCTCGGCCCGTCCCGCCCAAGAGCCCACAGCAGCTGTTGGCGCTGCTGCGCGGATACGACCCTTCGATGCGTCCACTGTTCGCGGCGATGGTGGCAGATGCCTATGCTCGCGGACTGTTGCCAGACACGGCCAGCCACAAGGCCTCGCAGGAAGAGGTCCGGCTACAGCTTTTCTGGGACTACCTGGAGCACCAGTACCGCAAACGCTGGAGCTTGCTCCACACCGGACTGGACGAGGTACCGGGGCGCGAACGGATTGATCGCCACCTCTCGCTGCTGATCCTGTCGACCATGTGCCGCGGGCTCACACCCGTGGGCTGGGAGCGCCTGTACAACAACGCCTTACTCGGGCCAGGCGCTTGCGCGCTGCTGCCGACCCATCCACTGCATTTCGACACAGCGACCGGTGCATCTTCGGCACAGATGCTGGACGAGGAACAGCTGCTTGCAGCGCTGTCGGGCGCGGCGCGCACGGACGAGAACGCCGACCCCTACCCCATCCTTGAGCCGGACCTGATCGGCGAGAGCCTGGTGCTCATGGCGCTGGAGGACAGGGGCAAGGCCTTGTGCGGTCACCCGGGCACCGCGCAACGCAGGCGCAAGCTGATGCGCGAGTACGCCTGGTGCGCCGACCCCGCAGGCGCGGCGTTCTTCGCCGTGCTGGTGGCGCAGGACTTCCCGGAACGCGCAGCGAAGCTGGGATGGCTGCTGCCGGACAGCGCCATGTCCGGCGCAACGCTGGAACGCGAGCAACTGTTCCGCAACCTCGCTCTGGCGACGGTGGCCTCATTGCGCACACGCCCAGCCTCGCTCGAAGACATCCAGCGCATGCGCGAGCTGCTTGCACGGTTCCCGCTGGAAGCCGCCGGTTCGGATGCCATGCGGTTGATGCACGCCACGACGATCAAGATCCTCGCGGGACAGCTCTGCTTCGTCATCAACAAATCCAGTGCGCCGCCGGAAGGCGAGGGAGCACCGCTGGCCGACAAGCTGGGCAAGCGCACGGTGACCTTTGCGGCAGCGGCGGCCGCAGGCACAGGCCCGGCCACAGCGCCGGCACGGGACGACCAGGAGACGATGCGCAGCGACGCTGTCACCACGGCGGCCGCGGTGCCGCTGCTGCAGCAGCTGTTCGAACAAGCCGAGGACGGTGCGTTTTCCAGCACGAGTCTCGAGGTGCGACTGGAGCACAGCGCGACCATCCGCCAAGCGCTGTTTTCCATCTTCTGGGAGAACCGTAGCCGTCAAGGCAAGCACGGTTATGCGCCCAACGTGCTGACCCCCGATGAACGCAAGCGGCGCAGCAGGCTGGCAGAGCGCAGCGTGAGCAGCATCCAGCCGACCGTGCTCGACGAGGACTCGGTGGCGCTAGCTGCCAGCATCAACTCGGCGCTGGTCTATGCCGAAGACGGTGCAAACTCGACCCGTGGCAGGCCGGTCTATGAGGCCATCCGAGCGCTCCATCAAGGCCCGGGCTTCAGCAAGCCTCTGGCCATGCTGGAGGCTGTCAGCTTTCTCGACAACCATCTGATCCTGCTGACTCGGTCAAAGCTGCACGAGATCGCCCCTTCGGAGCGGGCCGCGAAAGCGCCATCGCTGGCCCACGTGTGGGAGCTGGCGAGCGCCCTGTTCCATCGATGCCTGTCAGGCGAGCTGTCTCGCCCCCAGCTCATGCGCCTGACCAGCGCCCTATGCCGCATCGCCAGCCACCTCGCCTACTACGAGGACCAATGCCAACGCCCCACGCTTGCAGGCCTCACGGCCGTTGCGCAAGCCATCGCACGAACGGCGCAGCGGCCAGAGGGTCTGCCTGTCACTGCCGCAATCATCGACCTCTACAGCGACCTCATCAGTGCCTGCCAGCTACAAGGCGCCGATGTTGGCGAAGCCCTGTCCACCTACGCGCACACCATCCAGTCACAGGGCTTTGACGCCGCGTCGACCAACGCGCCGCACTGGGAGCAGCTTGCACGCCACCTGTCACTGTTGAGGAATCTCGCCAACCGTCACGGCCCCACCGTACAAGCCATCTTCGAGGCGGCCATTGCACAGATTGGCGAGCGCGCGCGCAAGGCGCTGACCCGGCTACTGCTGCAGCGACTGCCCTCACCGGGCCCCACGGAAGAGATCAACGTCTGGCTCGTGGCGCTTGTCAGGCAGCACGCGCACACGCCGATCCAGTGGGCCGATTGTCGGCAGCTGACGTTGGCCCTGATGACCCAGCGCCTGATGGCGGGAGAGGTGCACGCCGTGCTGCAAGAACTGGAAGCGATGTGGTCGACCGGGACGAGCGAGAGCGACTTCATCGCGCGCACCGACGTTCTGCGACTGCTGCCCCTGCTGCTCGCCTGGCTGGGCCCGCAAGACCCGCGCGTGCAGGGCTGGCGGGAGCGCCTCAGCGCGCTCCTGCGCGTGTCCGAAACGCCGCTTCCGCCAAGCGCCGCGGTGCAAGAGCATCACCACGCCGCCGTGCAGGCGGCATCCAGCTTCGCTCGACTGGAAATCGCATCGGGCCACGCCCCGGACACCTGGCTGCCCCAAGGAGCTGCGCCATGATCAACGACGAGTTCTCGCTGCAACTGACACAGAACGTCGCAAACGCACTGCTGGAGCGCATCACCGGAGCAAGCTCCGATGCGTTGGTCAGCGAAGACCTGGACCGCCTGAGGCGCCTGGTCGCTGCAGGCCATCTCAGCAAGAAGGTGGTGCGACAGGCCTTGCACAACGTCGCGAACAACGAGGCGCTGAGCGCCGGGATCCGGGAGTCCGCCGCGGCCGAGGTCGCTGACGACTTCCAAGCGACTGCCATCAAGTCGGCCAACTCCGGCGAAGCAGGCCTCAGGCCTTACCGATCCGCAGACACATTGCTGCCAACCGACTGGCCCATCGACCGGCTGGAGAACTGCGGCTGGACCCGCTTCACCGACGAGCAGGCCACCAACTTCCTTTCAGACATCAACCCCGTCGATGGCCGCATCCGCGTCACGCCCCGGACGACGGCCGTGCACTTCCGTCCGCTGCCTTGGTACGAGAGCGAAGTGCTGATCCGCGTGCGGGATCCGGACTGGCAAACCCCGAATCTGGCCCTGTACTACCTGAGCTGCGAAAAGAGCCTGATGCGCCTGAATGGCACCGCGCATCCCATCCACGAGGTCAATGCAAAAGCGCCGATCAGGCTGACCGACCTCAATGCGCTCGACTACCTCAGGTTCTTCTGCTTTTTCGTGCGCAGCGATGAGGGCCCCTTCTTCATCCCGGCCGGCGTGGCCGATCCCCTGCTGCCGGCGGCTTCCATCGCTGTGCTGTCGGACGATGCGAAAGCCCGGCTGTCGCTGGCGAAGTTGATGCACATCGACGAGCACGGGAAGTTCCGCTGTGAAGCGACGGTCTATTACGGCAATGCCCTCTTCAACGCGGACTTCTCGGTGGCGCCCACCGGAATGATCGAGATGCACAGTGACTCGCCCATCTGCGGCGACCTGCCCGAGCGCATCCAGGCCCCGCTGGCCTGATCGGCACGGAACCGGCAATGCCGACGAAGCTGCCGCCGCATTGAACCTTTTCGGCCGCCGGCCGCACCCACCGCTCGTCTCGCCGCCGGCTCCTCGGCCGGGCGATGACGACAGGGAGCATGCATGCCGTCGGTTCTGGTCGCCCATTCCTATTTCCTGCGCTTCGACCCCAAGCAGGCGCAGCGCGCCAAGCCCTATCCGCCGCTGGCCACGCTGCAGGTCGCCGCACTGCTGCAGGGCCTGGGCCATGAGGTGCAGGTGTTCGACGCCATGCTGGCCGACGGCGTGGACGAGTTCGCCACCCAGCTGGCCGGCCAGCAGCCGGCCGTGGTGCTGCTGTACGAGGACAACTACAACTACCTGAGCAAGATGTGCCTGGCGCGCATGCGCGAGGCGGCGCTGGCCATGATCCGGCTGGCGCGCGACCGCGGCGCCCAAGTCATCGCCGCCGGCTCGGACGTGAGCGATGCGCCCGAGGTGTACCTCGGCGCCGGCGCGTCGGCCGTGTGTCGCGGCGAGGGGCTGGAGGCCATTCCTGCGCTGATCCAGCGCCTCGCGGCCGCCCCCGGGCTGGACGCCGCAGCGCTGGTGCAGGGGCTGGACGGCGCACTGGCCTGGCAGGACGGGCGGCTGCTGCGCGGCGAGCCCGAGGCCGTCGTGCAGCTGCCCAGCGCGCGACGCAACAGCGACACGCTGGAAGCGCCCGTCGCCTGGGAGCTGGTGGATGTGGAGCGCTACCGCCGCGTCTGGCAGGCAGCGCACGGGCAGTTCAGCCTCAACATGGCAGCGTCCAAGGGCTGCTCCTTCCGCTGCGCCTGGTGCGCCAAGCCCATCTGGGGCCAGCGCTACCAGCAGCGCAGCGCCGAGGCCGTGGCGGCCGAGATGGTGATGCTCAAGCAGCAGCTGCGCGCCGACCATGTCTGGTTCGCCGACGACATCTTCGGCTTCCGCGCCGACTGGGTGGAGCGCTTCGCCGACGCGCTGGACCGCCGCGGCGGCGGCCTGCCATTCACGATACAGACGCGCGCCGACCTGGTCAGCGACGCGATGGCCCAGGCCTTGAGCGACGCCGGTTGCCGCGAGGTCTGGCTGGGCGCCGAGAGCGGCAGCCAGGCCGTGCTGGACGCCATGCACAAGGGCATGACGGTGGCCGACAACCTGCGTGCCCGCGAGCGGCTGCGCGCCGTGGGCGTGCGCGTGGGCTTTTTCATCCAGCTGGGCTACCTGGGCGAAGGCCTGCCCGAGCTGCTGCAGACCGTGGACCTGGTGCGCCGCGCGCGGCCCGATGCCATCGGCGTCAGCGTCAGCTACCCGCTGCCGGGCACGCCCTTCCATGCGCAGGTGCGCGCCCAGTTGGGCACCAAGACGCACTGGGACCACAGCGCCGACCTGGCCATGATGTTCCAGGGCAGCTTCGGCACCGCCTTCTACCGCGAGGTGCGCGAGCTGCTGCATGCCGAGGTCGAGTGGCAAGACCCGGCCGCGCGCGCCACCCTGCCCGCGCGCTGGCAGGCGCTGCTGGCACAGGTGGCGCCGGCGGAAGCGCTCAGCTGAGCAGCCGGAGCAGCGCTTGCGCCGCCTCGTCCGGATGCGCCCCGCGCCGCAGCTGCCAGGCCGGCAGCCGCAGGCAGGCCCGCTCGAAGGCCGCCCAGCCCGCGTGGCCGGCGGCATAGGGCTGGGTGAGGCGCAGGCTCTGCAGCCGCTGCTCAGCGTCCAGCGGCAGCAGCAGCGGGCCGCCGCCGGCCGGCTCGCGGCTGGCGAACACCAGCTGGCGCAGCACCGGCGGCTCGCCAGCCAGCCGCGCCCAGCCGCCACGCAGGTCCAGCTCGTACTTCTCGTCGCCGCTGCGGCGCCGGATCACGGGCGACGCCATGATGCGCTCGCGCAGCGCCGGCTCGGCAATCCAGCGCAGCGCGTCCAGCCGCAGGTGCAGCCAGCTCGACAGCCCCGTCATCGCGAGGCTCTGCGGATGGACGAAGCAGCTGTCCTCGGTCAGGAACTGCAGGCCGGCCTGCTGCGCGCGCAGCGTCAGCGTGGACTTGCCGGCGCCGCTGTCGCCCACCAGCAGCAGCCCGTCGCCGTCTGCCGTCGCCAGCGCGCCGGCGTGCATGGGCAGCAGGCCGGTGGCCGCCTGCGCCAGCACATAGACGGCGAACTCGATCAGCTCATGGCGCGCGTGGTAGGGCCGCGCCAGCAGCGCCGGGCTCACATGCACCACGGCCAGCCCCTGGGCCAGCTGCACGGCGGCCAGGTTGGCCTCGTCCACCACCGCCAGCCGCAGGCTCGCACCGCCATGCATGCAGGGCGCGGGGGGCTCGTCGGCGTACAGCCAGCCGGGCGTGCGCGCGGGCCCCAGCCGCAGCTCCACCCGCCGCGGCACCTGGGCCTCGTGCGACAGCCGGTGCTCGGGCAGACCGCGGTAGGCCGCATCGACCAGCGCCATCAAGGCCTCGCTGTTGCTGTGGAACTCAAACGGCACGCCCAGCAGCCGGTAGTCGCGCCGGCAGCCCAGCACCAGCCCGCTGCCGAAGGGGTCGGCCACGCCTGCATCACTCATCGTCTTTCTCCTTGAACACCATGTCCGCTTCCCCCCTGCTGCAGGCCGCACTGCAAGACACCACCGAGCGCCTGGCCGCCGAGCTGCGCCAGCCCACGACCACGGCGCCGGACTGGTCGCCCTGGCAGTGGCGCATCGCGATGGCCACGGCCTTCCTGCACGGCCTGTCGGCCCAGCTGGCCGAGCGCCTGCACTGGCAAGGCCCCGCCGACTGGCAGGCCTTCCTGGCCGAGCAGGCCTGGCAGGGCCGGCTGCGCGAGCAGGCCATCGCCGACCTGCTGGCCCGCATCGACACGGCCGCGCGCGCCCAGGGCCTGGCACTGATCGGCCTGAAGGGCTCGGCGCTGCTGCCGCTGCGCGTGCACGCGCCGGGCCACCGGCCCATGGGCGACATCGACCTGCTGTGCGATGCCGGCCAGGCCGACGCCGCCGACCGATTGATCCAGGGCCTGGGCTACACGCGCCACATCGAGATGTGGAAGCACGTGGACTACCTGCCGCCCGCCATGCCCGCCGAACCGGCCTTCGGCGAGCACGCCGGCAACGCCATCCGCATCGAGCTGCACACCACCGTCGCCGAGCGGCTGCCGGTGCGGCGCCTCGACATCACGGCGGACCTGTGGCGCACCGGCCTTGCCGCGGGCCTGCAGCCCTACCCCAGCCTGGCCGCGCTGATGCGCCACCTGCTGCTGCACAGCGCCGGCAACCTCAGCAACCGCGCGCTGCGCCTGGTGCAGCTGATCGACCTGGCCCGCCTGGCCCCGCGGCTGCAGGCGGCCGACTGGGAACAAGCCCTGGCCCCCGGCTCCGACGGCCTGCCGGCCTGGTGGGCATGGCCCAGCCTGGAACTGGCCCGCCGCCATGCGGGGGCCGACCTGCAGCTCGCCACGCAGACCGCGGCCTGGCAAGCCGCGCGGGCCGCATGCCCGGCCCGGCTGCGCGCCATGGCCGAGCGCGAGACGCTCACCGCCGTGTCGCTGTCGCGCCTGGCCATACAGCCGCTGCCGGGCATCGAGTGGACTCACTCGCTGGGCGAGGCCTGGGCCTGCGCCCGCCAGCGCCTGTGGCCCGATGCACGCAGCCGCGCCACGCTGCAGCAGCAGGTACAGGGCCAGGCCTCGCTGCGCGGCGTCGCCTGGGTGGCGCGGGCGCCGTGGCGCAAGGCGCTGCGCTTCCTGCGCGGCGCGCCGCCGCGGGTGCAGACGCTGTATGCGGTGCAACGCGCGCTCGATCATCGGCCGGTCCTGCACAAGGCCGCATGAAGCTGCTCGAACTGGGCCGCCGTGTGGTCGGCATCCTCCTGCATCGCCAGCCGCTGCACGCGGGCGGCCAGCGCCAGCCGCGTGTCCTCATCGGCGGCCAGCGCCGCCACGCGCTGCGCCAGGCCTTGCGCGTCGCCGGGCGCCGGGGCCTGTGCATCCCACTCCCGCAGATGGCCCACGGCCGTGCCCACGCTGGGCACGCCCAGCACGGCGGCCTCCAGCGCCGCCACCGGCCCGGCCTCGTGCCGCGAGCTGACCAGGTGCAGGTGCGCCCGCGCCAGCAAGGGCCGCAGCTGGGCCTGGGTCTGAAAGCCGTGGAAGTGCACGCAGTCGTCCAGCCCCAGGCGCGTGGCCAGGCGCTGGGTCTCGCCGTCCAGCGTGTCCACGCCCACCTGGTCCAGCCGCAGGGCCAGGCCTTGCGCGCGCAGCTGTGCCACGGCGTGCAGCAGGCAGGTCGGGTCCTTCACGCGGTTGAGGCTGGCCACGTGGATGAGCCGCAGCGG
>DASWWC010000159.1:0-1621 GCA_036401055.1 Roseateles sp. | reverse complement strand
CACAGCCCGGTGGGCCGCAGCGCCAGCGCGCCGCCCAGGCCGCCCAGGTCCTTGCCGGCCAGGCCCTGCGCGAACTGCCAGACGCCGTCGCGCACGTTCAGCGCCAGCCGCAGGTCGGTCAGCCCCAGCGCGCGCGGACCGAACTCGTCGGTCACGCGCAGGTCACCGCCCTGGCGCTCGACCAGCAGTTCGGCCGTCAGCCGCTCGTTCAGCAGCAGCGACGCGTGGCCGGTCATGCGCAGGTCGCCGCTCCAGCCGAAGTCGGGCTGCCAGCGCGCCAACAGCGGGGCCACGGCGAGGTCTTCCAGCTGCAGCTCGGCGCGCAGCTCGGGGCGGTCGCCGCCGCGCCAGTCCAGCGCCTGCCAGCGCACGAAGGCGCCGCCCACCTCGGCGCGGCCGGGCTGGACCGTCAGCTGCACGCCGGCGTCGTCCAGGCCCAGGCGCAGCGCGACGTTGCTCGCGGCCAGCGCGGCCGGCGTGTTGGGCAACAGCGGTGCCACGTCCAGCCTGGCGATGCGGCCGTTCCAGGCGCGGCCGTCCCAGCCGCCCTGGGCCTGCAGCGTGGCGCCCAGGTTCAGGTCCTGGCCATTGCGTGGGATGCGGCCGGCGAGCTGCAGCTTCAGCTCGTGGGCGCTGCGCCGGCCTTGCAGGTCGAGCTTGACCAGCTTGAGCTGCGCCTGCGGCTGGCGGACGCCGCCGGCCTCCACCTGCAGCGCCAGCGGCGCATCGCCGCCGTCGCCGGGCAGCGGCAGCGCCCAGCTGGCCTTGGCGCTTTCCACCGAGATGCCGTGGGCGCTGAGGGCCTTCAGCGTCGCGTTGCCGCTGCCGCCGAGCTGCCAGACCGAGGCAGGCATGGTCTTGGGTTTCAGCTTGCCCAGCGAGGCGGGCTTCACGCGCTGCAGGCTGAGGTCACCGTCGCCCTCGACGCTGCCGGCGATGGGGCCCTGGTCGAACAGCGCCAGCAGCGGGTTCAGCTCGGCGAGTTTGACGGCCTGCAGCTTGAGCCTGGACGCCACCAGGTCCGGCCGGGCGTCGCCCGTGGCCTGGATGCGGTTCTGCCCCAGGCGGGCGTTGATGTCGAAGGCGGCCGGTTCGGCCGCGCGGGCACGGGCCAGCGTCATGCGGCCCTCCAGCGGCAGGCCGCCGAACTGGCTGGGCAGCACGGCGGCCTCGGCCGTGCCGGTGGCGTTGTCCGGGCTGTTGCCGCGCAGGTCCAGCGCGACGTCGGCATTGAGCCGCGTGGCGCCGGGCAGGCGGGCCCAGGCGGAGCCGGGTTCACCGCGCCAGAGCAGGTGCGGGTCGAACTGGCGCAGCTGGGTCTTCAGCTTGGCCGCGAGCAGCGGTGCGCCCTTGGTCGCGTCGGTCGCATCGACGCTGCCGCTGGCCTGCAGTTGCGCGTCCCCGCTGGCGAGTTGCGTATCGGCGATCTGCCAGCTGCTGCCGCGCTCGTGCAGCCGGCCCTGCACCTTGGCTTGCAGGCGCAGCGGGCGCTGCTGCAGCGTGCCGCGCAGGTCCAGCCGGGCCTGCAGCGGCTGGCCCGCGCCGCCGGACAGCGTCAGCGGCCCGTCCAGCCGCGCCGGCGTCGCACGCGCATCCAGCGCCTCGGGGCGCAGGCCTTGCA
>DASWWC010000158.1:0-14791 GCA_036401055.1 Roseateles sp. | reverse complement strand
CGGTTGCGGCGCCGGCGGCGCAGGCCAGGGCGGCCAGTGCGCAGCGGAGGACGAGGATTTGCATCGATGACTCCTGAAGCAAAAGGGGTGGTGCTACTTGTCGAGACTCAGGCTGCCGCTGCCGACGTACACGGAGCTGCGCTCGGCATTGACGGGGAAGCTCAGCAGCCGTTCCTGGCGGCCGTCGTCGTAGTGCAGCGTCAGCACATAGCCGCTGAGCTGGTAGCGGCCGCGGCGGCCGGCGCCGTCGTCGGTCTTGCTGGCGCTGAAGGCGCCGGAGGTGCCCAGCGGCCCGGCCACGGTGCCGCCGCCGGTGCTGCTGCTGCCCTTGCCGTCGCCGTGCGAGGCCGCAGAGATGTTGGTGCCGTTCAGGCCCGCGAAGCTCCCCGAGGTGCCGAGCGAGCTGTAGCTGCGCTCGAACCGGCCGTCCTTCGTGAAGCGGATGCTGCGCTTGGACGAGATGCCGCCGGCGAAGTAGCTGCCGGCGTAAGAGCCGCGGGTGAAGCTGCCTTCCAGCCGCGTGTCTTGCGGCCAGGGTTTGACGGCGAGATGCTGCTTGCGTGCCCAGCTGCCAGTGGGCCGGCCCTCGTCGTCCTGGTCCTGCATCTCGTAGGCGCCGGGGCTGCCCTTCCAGCGGCCCCACTGCTGCGGCTCCAGCCGGCGCGACGCCGTGAGGTCGAGCTGGTCGGGCGGCATGTCGGTGCGCTCGTAGAACGTGCCGTCCTTCAACAGGAAGCGCACATCCTCCTCCCAGCTGATGCCGTTGATGTAGTTGCCCTTGCCGTGGATGACGATGGCCGCCAGGTCCTTGTCCGGCAGGCCGCGCCCCGGCGCGCTCATCACGCGCTGCAGCACCACGGGCTTGCGCTTCATCGGCGCCTGGGCCAGCGGCGCGGGCGTCAGGCTCGAGGGATCGGCGACCAGTGCGGCCTTGGCCAGCGTCGATGAGTAGCTGTCCAGCGACGTCAGCAGACCGCGCAGCACGATCTCCCGGCCCACCCAGGCTTCGGCGTTGAAGCGGAGCATCACGGTGTGCGGGATGCGGCGGTCGACCTGTTCCAGCACCAGCTGGAAGTTGTCGCCGTCGTCGCCCCAGCGCTGCACGCGGCCCTTGACGTAAACCTGGCCGAGCCGGCGCATCGCCTCCTCGTCGGAGATCACGCTCCAGCTGCGGTCCTGCTGGCTGGCCAGCGTCGGCAGCTGGCTGACCAGCAAGACCTGTCCCCGGGGTGTGCCGGGCACAACATCGGGCAGGCTGGGCCTGTAGGCCACCTTGGCCTGCACCAGCGCCTGCGCGGCCGTACGGGCCTGCGGGTACAGCGCGCTGACGTCCATCGTGGCGCCCTGCAGATCCTGGCCGAGGCCGGCGCAGATCTTGTCGGGGACGGCGTCGCCCAGCACACGGTCGCGCATGGGATCGGTGATGGTGTCCCAGGCGGGGACGGCGCTGCGGTTGCCCCGCCTGACCGAGAGCACCACGCTGCGCAGCGCCGCGAGCTGGTGGCGTTCGCGCCAGGCCACCCAGGACGCGCGCGCCTGCACCGTCGACGGCGCGCCGGCGTCGTCGCAGGCGTCGATGGCCGCCTCGGTCATCACGTCCAGGCTGACGGCGCTGACGAGCTGCGCCACCGCATCGGTGTCGAGCGCGGGCGCCGTGGTGGGCGTGGCGAGCACGCTCGCCGCCGGCAGGCCCGTCAGCAGGGCCAGGAATGCGTGCCGCAGCATGCTCAACGCGTCCAGGCCATGGCCGGGCAGCCCACGGACGTCGTCGAGCCGTTGGGGCGCCGCAGCGGGAAGCGCTGCGCGTCGCCGGACGGCGCCACGGCCACGACGTCCGACGCACCGGCCTCGGCGTACCAGAGCGTGCAGCTGCCGCGGCAGGTGGCGGCCGTGCACGAGACGCCGGTGTCCTTGGCGAACGCGACGTGGCGGCCGTCGGGCGACCAGAACGCGTGCGCGACCAGGCCGTTCTTCGTGAAGCGACGCAGCTGGCTGCCGTCCACGTTCATCATCCACAGGTCCACGCCGCTGACGGTGCCGGTGTCGCGCAGCGCTGCGAGCTGCACCAGCGCCTTGCGGCCGTCCGGGCTCACGTAGACGGCTTCGGGCAGCCGGCCTTCGGGCCAGCGCACCGTGGCCACCGGCTGCTCGGCGCCGCCCAGCACGACGCGGCTGATCGCGCCCGACGGCTGCACGCGCAGCAGCGTGCCGTCGGGCATCCACGACAGCGCATCGGGCGTCTTGCCGGGCCGCGTCGCATACAGCAGGCGCTGCGTGTCGAGGTCGTAGACGATGGGACCGCGCGGGGAGATGACGGACGGGCCCCACGACACGAGGATGTGGTTGGCGCCCAGCGGCGACGGCTGGATGCGGTCGTTCATGTAGCCGTCCACCAGCTGGTCGGCCAGCACGCTGCGGTCGCCGGTGCGGCGCACCACCAGCCGGGTCTGGTCGCCGCTGGAGCCGGCCGAGTTGTAGCTGCGCTGCAGATAGCGGCCGCCGTCGGGCCAGGGCACGCCCCACTTGTCGGGGTCGACGCGTGGCGACTGGCCGCTGCCGAGGTCGAGCGCGTAGGTGCCGGGCGGATTGCCGAGGTCGCTGAACGAGTGCCAGAGCTTGCCTGAAAGGCTAGGCGCCGCCTGCACGGCCAGCGCCAGCAGGGCCACAGCGGCCAGGCCGGCGATCCTCATCGTCCTTGACATCGGGTTACAGGTCTTCAAAAGGAAAAAGGCGATCCGGGGGAATCGCCTTTGCGTGCATGGAGCTGGGCCGATTGAAGCCGCTCGCGGCGGGATGACCAATCCCTAACGCGTCCAGGCCATGACCGGGCAGTTCAGGGTCTTGTCGGTGCCGTTGATCCGCTTGACCGCGAACTGCTTCGCGTCCTGCGACGCCGCCACGGCGACCACGTCCGACGCGCCCGCCTCGGCGTACCAGACGCTGCAGCTGCCCTGGCAGGTGGCCTCGGTGCAGTTGACGCCGGTGTCCTTCGTGAAGGCGACGTGCTTGCCGTCCTGCGACCACAGCGCGTTGGCGATCAGGTCGTTCTTCGTGAAGCGCCGCAGGCCGCTGCCGTCGACATTCACCATCCACAGGTCCACGCCGCTGACCGTGCCGGTTGCGCGCAGCGCCGCCAGCTGCACCAGCGCCTTGCTGCCGTCGGGGCTGGCGTAGACGGCCTGCAGCGTGCGGGCCTCGGGCCAGGCGACGGTGCCCAGCCGCTGCTCCTGGCCGCCGGGCACCAGCTTGCTGATCTCGCCGGTGGCGGTGACGCGCAGCACCGCGCCGTCGGGCAGCCACGACAGCGCATCCGGCTTGGCAGCGGCCTGCGTGGCGTACAGCAGCTTGCGCTGCGCGAGGTCGTAGACCACGGTGTTGCGCTGGCCGTTGATCGACGGGGCCCACGGCGCCATCACCAGGTCGGCGTTCTGCGGCGACGGGGTCAGGTCGCCTGCATAGCCGTCCACGACCAGGTCCGTCAGCAGCTGGCCATCGCTGGCGCGGTTGACGGTGATGCGGGTCTCGTCGCCGGTCGAGCCCTGCGATGTGTAGGCGCGGCGCAGCAGCCGGCTGC
Organism: Roseateles sp.; assembly: GCA_036401055.1. Classification (GTDB taxonomy): domain Bacteria; phylum Pseudomonadota; class Gammaproteobacteria; order Burkholderiales; family Burkholderiaceae_C; genus Pelomonas. Next base: position 11,217 of record DASWWC010000158.1, on the reverse strand, counting down.
CGTCGGCCGACGGCACGGCCCATCTCTCCGCAAGCACGCGGGTCGACGCGCCGGTGTCCAGCCGCGTGACGAAGGTGCCCTGGGTGTCACCGATGTCGGCGTCCGAATGCCACACGCTGCCGACCGCCGCCGTCGGCGCGACCGGTGGCGGCGTCGTGCCGCCACCGCCCTGCGCGGGCGGCGGGCTGCTGCCCCCGTCGCCCCCCCCGCCGCCGCAGCCGCTCAACAGCAGCAGGGCACTGAACAACACACTGGCGACGCGGGGGTGACTCATGACGGAAGACTTCCTGTTTCTGAAATGGGAAAAGGAGGGGCCAGGCCCCTCCGGTGCGTTCCGATGAACGAAGGCGATTACTGCTTGCGAGCCATGGTGGACAGCGCTTCGCCCAGACCCTTCAGTGCCGTCGTGAAGACGCTGTTCAGGTAGTTGTATTCCTGGCTCGTGGCCTGGAATTCGGTCATCAGCTTGTTGAACTTGTCGGCCTGCTCGGACTGCTCGCTGGAGCCGGCCTTGGCGCCAGCCTTGGCGGCGGACGCGTCGTTGATCTGCTGCGACAGGTTGACCATTTCCTTGGCCTTGCTGCCCAGCGCCGAGCCCATCACCGATGCGATGGCCTGCAGCCATCCGCCGCCGCTGGCCTTGGCGCTGCCCTTGCCGTTGCCGCCGCCTTGCGAGCGCAGCTGGTCCAGCACGCCCTGCACGATCTGCGACGCAAAGTCGTTCTGCCATTGCTGCACAGCGCCGCCGAAGTTCTGCTGCGCGGTGGCCTGGGCTTCGGCGGAGACGCCTTGCTGGCTCTGAGCCTGCTGCTGGCTCATCACGCGGCCGATGGTGCCCTTGACCTCGTCGCCGAGGAACTTGGGCATGCCGTGTTCCTTGACGAGCGTGTCGACGGCGCTGTTCAGGCCGCCACCGATGGCCTGCTGCAGCATGCCACCGATGGCTTGGCCGATCATGGCGCCGATCGGGCCGCCGAAGATGCCGCCGACGATGCCGCCCAGCGAGCCCAGGATGCCACCCGAGCCACCGCCACCGAAAACGCTGCTAACTGCTGATCCCATGGTTCTCTCCAGATTGGGTTTGCGCGGCACGCGGGCCGCAAAGATTGATGAAAGCTCGAAGCATTGAGGCTCGGTGGCGACTGAAGAAAATCACCGCACCCGCTGCGTGTCGCGTCGCCAAGGTTTCATCGAACTCTGCGGCGTTGACGGGCTTCATTACAGGGCGTCGGGCCCCGCCTGCCTATATGCGGCTGCTCCTAATTCGTCGCGTTCGGCGCTAGGGCTGACCGCAGTCGGCAGGTCCTGACGGCCCAATGCAGCGGACAGTGCCGGCAGGTCCAGGCCGAGCTGGCCGCGCAGGCTGTTGCGCGCCATCCAGACGGCTGATGCCTGCTGGGCCTTGCCCTGGCGACTGGCCTGCACGGTCCATTCGCCTAAAGCGACGGCCAGCACGGCGAAGCGCTCGAAGGCGTCCTGGCGTTGCGCCAGCGGCGCGTCGTCCCACGGCAGCTCGTCGATGACCCAGGCCTCCAGCCAGCGCGTGACGGCCTGCCAGCGGGCGGCGTCGAACGGTTGCTCGTCCAGTGCCTGGCGGCAGGCGCCCAGATAGGCTGCCAGCGCGCGGCCCAGGTCGTCCTCGGTGTCGTCCACTGCCAGCTGCGTGCGGTAGTGCTGCAGGCAACGCTTGACGAGGCCATCGTGCTGCCCCGGCTCGCCCACGCCCAGCAGTTCGGTCATCGCGCCGCCCAGGTGGGTGGCGTGCACCAGCGGGCGCGCGGGCAACCGCCAGCGCGAGCCGGGGCCGATGCTGGCCTGGTGCACGGTGTCGGCAAACGGCGCGTGCGCGAGGCGCGACTGGGCGACCGCGCGGGCCAGCGTTTTGCCCAGTGCCTGCTGCCAGGGCTGGGGGGAGGCTTTGATGCTCATGGTGACGGTGGGGTTGGAGAAGAGGTGCTGCCGCGCCGGTGGCGCAGCCGCTGGCGGGGGGTGAGGGCGCCGACGCGCGACCAGGTGGCGGCGTCCAGCGAGTGGAAATCGGAGACGTGACCTTCGTAGCGCGCACGGCCGCGCGGCGCGAAGCCGAGCGCGCGCAGACAGGCGGCGGCGCTGTGGTTGTCGGGATGGCAGATGCCCCAGACGGTGGACCGCTGCAGGCCGCCGAACGCGTGATGCAGCAGCACTTCGCCGCCCGTCAGGCTGAGGCCGCTGCCCCAGTGCTCGGGCGTCAGCCGGCTGCCCAGCTCGACGTCGCCGGGCCGGATGTCCAGCGCCGCGGTGTCGGGGCTTGCCTGCAGCGGCATCAGGCTGAACCAACCGGCGAACTGCTCGCCGTGCTGCCGTGGCACGGCGCAGCGCCAGATGCCCAGGCCCGGATGGCGGCGGTAGAAGTCGCCCAGGCAGGCCGCGAACTGCCCGGCCCATGACGGCTCGTGCAGCGGCTGCGCATCGGGCAGCAGCGCGCGCACGCGCGGGTCGGCATGCAGCGCCTGGATGTCGGGCGCGTCCGCCGCGTCGAACTCGCGCAGCCGCAGACGGTCGTCCCGGTGCGAGAAGGCGGTCACGCGTCGCTCCCGGGCTTGGCGTCGGCCAGCGGCCAGCGCGCCAGCAGGCTGATGCCGCCGGCCGTGACGCCCAGCATCCAGCGCTCGCCGGCATGGTCCATCAGCACGACGCGCTCGCGCGTACCCACCGGCAGCGCGCGCACGAACAGCAGCGCGTCGGCGTTGCGCGCCGGGCCCATGCCGCGGTCCTGCAGGTGCCGCCAGCCGCGCAGCAGTCCCCAGGCCAGCAGCAGCACGAAGGCCAGCGCGACGACCGTGCTGGCGAGGTTGAGCAACAAGTCCTGCATGGTCAGGCGGGCGCGGCCCGTGCGTCGATGTCGGGATGCCGGGTCAGGTCTTCACCCGGCGCGGGTCGCGTGCGCGGCGGCGCGGGAGGGACGTCGTCGCGCCGGTTCGGGTCGGCTTGCGCGGCCTCCCACTTCAGCTGCTCGCGCACACCGTCGGCCCAGACGATGACCTCGGCCAGCACGTCGAACAGGTCAGGCGGCACGACCTCGCCCTCGGCGCAGCGCGCCAGCAGCTCGCGCGCCAGCGGCACGTTGCGCACGATGGGCACGCCGGCATCCTCGGCGGCCTCGCGCATTGCGCGGGCGACGTGGTCCTCGCCCTTGGCGCTGATGGTGGGCACGGGGCAGCGACCGGGCTCGAAGTCGATGGCGATGGCGACGTGCGTGGGGTTCACCACCAGCGCGTTCGCGCCGCGCGCGGCACTGGTCTGGTTGCGCTGGCTCCACTCGGCGTGGGCCTGCTTGCGCTGCTGCTTGAGCTGCGGGTCGCCCTCGCTCTCCTTCATCTCCTGCTTGATGTCGCGCATGCTCATGCGCAGCTTCTTCGTGAAGCGGTGCTTGGTCCACACGGTGTCCAGGAAGGCCACGCCGGCGAACACGCCGATGGTCCAGGCCAGCGTCGTCACGGTGGCCTCCCACACCAGCGCGCCGAAGTGCTGCACGGGCCGGTCGACGCCCGCGGCCAGCCGCAGCGCGTCGGGCAGCAGCACCAGTGCCACCACCCAGCCTATGCCCAGCAGCAGCGCGGTCTTCAGGATGCCCTTGACCAGCTCGACCAGGTTGTCCAGCGAGAACATGCGCTTGATGCCCTCGGCCGGGTTCAGGTGCTCCAGTTTGGGCGCGACCTTCTCGAACGCCAGCACCGAGCCGGCCTGCAGGTACTCCACCAGCGTGCCCAGCGCCGCGACCGGGATCATCAGCAGCGCCACCAGCAGCACCGCCAGCTCCACGCTCTGCCAGCCCAGCAGCGCCGCCGCGTGGCCGAAACCGTCCTCGCGCCAGCCGGCCGCGATGCGCGTGAACATCGCGTCACACAGCGCTGCCGCGCGCCCGGCGCCGAGCTGCACGCACAGCGCGCCCATCACCAGCCAGGCCAGCAGCGTGGCCGTGCTCGTCAGCTCCTTGCCCTTGGCGATGTCGCCCTTCTTGCGCGCATCCAGCAGGCGCTTGGGCGTGGGCTGTTCGGTCTTGTCGCCGCTGTCGTCGGCCATGGCTCCTTAACACCTATTACTAGGGGGTGCGAAAGTTGATTGTGAAAACTTGTTGACAGCGCGGTGACCAGACCTACTTCTAGGGGTCCATTCAACATGGCGTTAGCCGGGTGAGGCGCGCTGTGGGACCGAACGATGCCCGGTCCGGAAACCCTCCGGAGGGTCAGTTGTTTCTACGCGTAAACGTGGGGGGAGGTCGCTTGCATTAAAGGAGCGATGTCTACGGGTCAGTCAGTTACGTTTTCTTTCAAGGGTCAACCTGTCCGGAGACCTTCGCCGCATAGTCCGGCCCGTTTCGGGAACCAGGACACGACGTGCTGCGACACCAAGGGCTTTGCGGATTCATGGCGACGACGGCGTTAGGCGCCGCGATGGCCGCGCAGGCCCAGCCCATCTGTCCGGCCACGACGGCCGAGGAGCTGCTGGGTAGCGCACCGACTGCCGGCGCCGGCTTCGTGCTGACGCAGCGACTGTGTGCTGCGACGCTGGTGCGCAGCCCCTCCCGGACCGTACCGCTGCCGACGGACGAGCCGCTGCTGATCGCGCCCCCCTCCGCACCGGCGCCCCGCCCAGCGCCCGCGGCGATCAGGCCGGCCGTGACGCCGACCACGAAGGACACCGCCGGCCAGGCCCGCGTGCGCACGCTGGCGCCGCTGATGGCCGACGTCGCGCAGCGCCACGGCATCGACCCGCTGCTGCTGCACGCGGTCGCGCACATCGAGTCGCGCCACCAGAGCCGGGCGGTCTCGCACGCCGGCGCACGCGGGCTGATGCAGGTCATGCCGGCCACCGGCCGCGACCTGGGCGTGGCCGATGCGCGCGACCTGCTGACGCCGCAGGCCAACCTGGAGGCCTCGGCCAAGTACCTCAAGCGCCTGCAGGCGCGCTTCGGCAACGACCTGCGGCTGGTGCTGGCGGCCTACAACGCCGGCGAGGGCGCCGTGGAGCGGCACGGCCGGCGCGTCCCACCCTATGCCGAGACGCAGGCCTATGTGCGCAATGTGATGGCGGTATACGCCGAGCTGCGCCGCCGGTTCGGCGGGGGCCGCGCATGAGCAGCCTGAAACGCGACGGCCTGTCCGGCTACTTCGCCACGGCCGACCTGCCACGCGAGAGCCTGGTCGCGCGCTTCAGCGACCTGTTTCTGGTCGTCGGCATCGTCGCCATCGTCGCGTTGATGGTGCTGCCGCTGCCGCTGTGGCTGATCGACCTGTTGGTGGCCGTCAACATCGCGTCGGGCTTGGTGTTGCTGCTGATCGCGATCTACGTGACCGGCCCGCTGGAGTTCTCCGTCTTCCCCAGCGTGCTGCTGATGACCACGCTGTTCCGGCTGGCGCTGTCCATCGCGACGACGCGCATGATCCTGCTGCACGCCGACGGCGGGCACATCATCGCGACCTTCGGCAAGATGGTCGCGGGCGGCAACCTCGTCGTGGGCCTGGTGGTGTTCCTCATCATCACGGTCGTCCAGTTCATCGTCATCGCCAAGGGCGCCGAGCGCGTGGCCGAGGTGGCGGCGCGCTTCTCGCTGGACGCCATGCCCGGCAAGCAGCTGTCCATCGACTCCGACCTGCGCTCCGGCCTCATCGACAAGGACGAGGCCAAGCGCCGCCGCCGCACGCTGGAGATGGAAAGCAAACTGCACGGCAGCCTGGACGGCGCGATGAAGTTCGTGAAGGGCGACGCCATCGCCGGCATCGTCATCATCCTCATCAACCTGCTGGGCGGGCTGGCCATCGGCGTGCTGCAGAAGGACTTGTCGATGGGCGAGGCGGTGCACCGCTACTCCATCCTGACCATCGGCGAAGGCATGGTCGCGCAGATCCCGGCGCTGCTGGGCGCGATGGCGGCCGGCCTGCTGGTCACGCGCACCAACGACGACGAGAACGACCGCCACCTGGGCGACGCCATCCGCAAGCAGCTGGGCGCCAAGCCGCGCGTGCACCTGATGGCGGCCGGCATCTGCCTGCTGCTGGCGCTGGTGCCGGGCTTCCCGCCGTTGGTGTTCGGCATGCTGGCGCTGGTATTCGGCGCGGCCGGCTCGATGCTGTCCGGCTGGGGGCGCGACTGGTTCGCGCGGCGCATGCCCAGGCGCCATCGCACCCGCACCGAGCCCACTGCGCTGAAGACCGCGCGGCCGCGCGTGCGCCCGTCGGTGCCGCTACTGCTGGAGCTGCCGCAGCCACTGCTGGCCGACGGTGGCGTAGCCGTCACGCGCGCCATCGAGGGCATGCTGGACGAGCTGCAGCTGGACCAGGGCCTGCCGCTGCCGCGCCTGGCGCTGCACGGCCGCGTTGGCCGCGAAGGCTGGCGCCTGCTGGCCCACGAGGTGCCGCTTGCCGAGGGCACGCAGGGGCTGGACCCGCAGGCGCTGGCCGAGCAGGTGCGCCAGGCGCTGCGCCGCAACGCGTCGCTGTTCATCGGTATCCAGGAAACCAGCGAGCTGCTGAACCGCGCGCAGGCCGAGCTGGCCGACGTGGTCAAGGAAGTGCTGCGCTCGCTGCCGGTGCAGAAGGTCACCGAGGTGCTGCGCCGCCTCGCCGCCGAGGAAATCTCCATTCGCAACCTGCGCGACATCCTGGAGGCGCTGGCCGAGGCCGCGCAGCGCGAGAAGGACGTGCAGGCGCTGACGGAGATGACGCGCATCGCGCTGCGCCGCCAGACCCACCACCGCGTCTGCCCCGACGGCGAGCTGAAGGCGCTGCTGCTGGCGCCCGAGCTGGAGGCGCTGCTGCGCCAGGCGCTGCACGTCAACGGCGGCGTTGCGCAGCTGGCCGTCGCGCCCGAGCAGGCGCGCCAGTTCGCCGCCGAGGTGCACGCGCAGGTCGCCGCGCTGCGCCCGCAGGCCATCGTCTGCGCCATCGACCTGCGCTGGCACCTGCGCAAGATCCTCGAAGTGGAGTGCTTCGACACGCCCGTGCTGTCCTTCCACGAACTGCTGCCCACGCTGCGGCTCACGCCGCTGCACCACCTGCCTCCACCCGGGCAGCCACCACTCGACGCGCCACCCCAGGCCGCCCTGCTCGCCGCATGATGTCCACACCAAGAATCGCGGCAGCCGCCACGCTGCTGCTGGCCCAAGCTCTGCCCCTGGCGGCCGCGCCGCTGCCCGACGGCCTGCGCCCGCTGAAGCTGGAGGCGCGCGACCAGCCGATCGAGCAGTTCCTGCAGAGCCTGTTCTCGGGCAGCGACATCCCGGTCGTCGTGACCGGCGTGCAGGGCCAGGTCAACGGCCGCTTCGAGGGCTCGCCGCCGAAGCTGCTGCGCGACCTCAGCCGCGCCTACAACCTGCTGAGCTACTACGACGGCGGCGTGCTCTACATCGCGCCGGCCGGCGACACGCAGACGCGCAGCTACCTGCTGGCGCCCGCCGCCAGCGCGCAGGTGCAGCGCGCCGCGCAGGCCCTGCAGCTGCCCGACGCGCGCAACACGCTGAAGGCGGGCGACGACGGCGCGCTGCTGGCCGTGGGCGCCAGGCGCTTCGTGCAGCAGGTGGACGAGCTAGTGCGCCAGGTGCGTCCCGGCGCGACGGCCATGGCCGTCAACAGCTGGGCACCGGCCTCGCAGCAGCAGCCGCTGCCCGACTACCGCATCTTCCACCTACGCTACGCGTGGGCGCAGGACGTGCCGATGAGCTTCGGCGGCCAGCAGACCACGCTGCCGGGCGTGGCCAGCATCCTGCGCTCGCTGGCCGGCCAGCCTGCCAAGGCGCGCAGCAGCGTCGCGCAGGACCCAGCACGCGCTCAGGGCAGCCAACGGCTGCGCGGCGCCGCGCGGGGCACCACCACGCTGGGCCTGACGGACGACGGCGCGCCCGGCGTGCGCGGCACCGAGACGCTGGTGGCGGGCCTCAGCCAGGCCGGCTACGCAATGCCCGCGGTCGACAGCCACGAGCCGCCGCCCGAGCCCAACGACTTCAGCCCCCGCATCGAGGCCGATCCACGCCTGAACGCCGTCATCGTGCGCGACCTGCCCGAGCGGCTGGACCGCTATGCCGCGCTGATCAAGTCGCTGGACGTCGAGCCGCAATCGCTGGAGATCGAGGCCACCATCATCGACATCAACACCGACCGCATGCGCGAGCTGGGCATCAACTGGCGCTACAACCGCGGCCTGTCCAGCCTGATGGTGGGCAACGGCACGGCCAGCGACCTGCGCCTGAACGGCCAGCAGGACGTGACGCCCAGCTCGCTGGGCGGCACCATCTCCGCGGTCATCGGCGACCGCTACCCCTTCGTCGCGCGCATCACGGCGCTGCAGCGCGACGGCGCTGCCAAGGTCGTCAGCAGCCCGCAGGTCGTCACGCTGTCCAACGTCGAGGCGGTGTTCGACAACAGCGCCACCTACTACGTGCGCGTGGCCGGCCGCGACGAGGTGGACCTGTTTAACGTCACCGCCGGCACGCGGCTGCGCGTGACGCCGCACGTGTTCAAGGGCGACGCAGACGGCGTGCCGCGCATCAAGCTGCTGGTGCAGATCGAGGACGGCGGGCTGACCGGCCAGAGCGTAGACCAGCTGCCCATCGTCGAGCGCTCCGGCATCAACACGCAGGCGCTGATCTCCGAGGGCGAGAGCCTGCTGATCGGCGGCATGGTGCGCGACAGCGCCAACGCCGGCGTCGACAAGGTGCCGGTGCTGGGCGACATCCCGCTGCTGGGCAACCTGTTCAGGACCCAGCGCAAGGGCGGCCAGCGCGTGGAGCGCATGTTCCTCATCACGCCGCGGCTGGCCAGCAGCAAGGCGGCGGCCGACGTGATGCAGAAGGCCCGCGAGCCGCTGCCGCCGACCGACACGCCCGCTGCGCCCCGGCCGTCGAACACGCCGCCGTCCGCAGCTGCGCCTGCCGCACCACAGATCGCACATTCGCAGGAGTGGACGCCATGAACGCCAAGGCCGTCGACACGGTGCTGGAACTGCGCGTTCTGGCCGGCCGCCAGGCCGGGGCGCGCGCACGCCTGGACGCGCACGAACCGCAGCTGGTGTGCGGCCTGAACGAAGCCCACCACGGCGACACGCAGTTCGCCGACTTCCTGCTGTCCAGCGAGGCCGAGTTCCAGGCGCGGCTGGTGCCGACAGGTGACGGCCGCATGGGCCTGCAGCTGATCGCCGGCGACGCGCAGCTGGGCGGCCAGGCGCTGCTGCCGGGCGCCGAGGTGCGGCCGTGGGCACCGGGCCAGCCGCTGCAGCTGGGCGACAACCGCGTGGCCTACGGCCCAGCCGGGCAGGAACACTGGGCTGAGCCCGTCCTGCACGACGGCCCCGAGCTGCTGGGCGCGCGGCGGCCGGAGCCGCCGCCCGCACGACCGCACCACCCGGCCGTCGAAGGGCTGCTGACGGCGCTGGGCCTGATCATGCTCATCGGCGGTGCCACGCTGGCGTGGCGCGGCGGCACACTGCGCGAGGCCGGCCAGACCATCGCCGCCGTGCTGCCAGCTGCACAACCGCCGGCACCCGCCGCGGCCGGCGCAGACCTGCTGGCCAGCGCCGTCGACGTGTTCCGCCTGCACGGCGTAAGCGCGCAAGCCAGCTGGTCGCCCGATGGCGAGTTGGTGCTGCGCACGCAGGAGCGCGATGTCGCTCGCGCGCACGCCGCCGCGGCCGCGGCCCGGCGCGACATCGCCAGGCTGCCGGCGCTGCGCATCGACAACCAGCCACCCGCCCCCGCGCCCGGTACCGCGCCGCAGGAAGACCCGGCCAAGCGACTCGTCGCCGTCGTCGGCAACGCCGACAGCCCCTACTTCGTCACCGCCGACGGGAGCCGCTACTTCAGCGGCGCGCTGCTGCCCAGCGGACACCGCGTCGTCGAGATCGCAGAGAGCGCCGTCGTCGTCGAACGCGACGGCCTGCGCACGCGGCTGGTGCTCTGAATCCCCAACCCTCCCACCAGGAGACCTTCATGTCCAACTCCCTTCTCACCGCCCTCGCCTCCACGCCCACCAGCAGCAGCGGCAAGACCAGCGGCGGTTCCTGGTTCGAAGCCATGGCCGACGCCTGGGGCCAGGCACTGGACAAGCAGGCCGGCGACATCGAGACCAAGGCCGCCGCGATGAACGCGGGCGGCGACAAGCCGGCCGACGTGACCGAGCTGACCGCCATGTCGCTGAAGATGAGCTTCCTGGCCAGCAGCTCGCACACCGCCATCGCGACGGTGGGCTCCGCGCTCGAAACCATGGCCCGCAAGCAGTGATGACGCCCGGCCTCGCCATCGCGCCGGCTGCGGTGCAGGACGTGCAGCTCGGTGCGGGCGCGTCGCTGTCGCTGCTGGCCCAGCGCGCACCCGGTGCCGACGCCGCCGGCTTCGAGCGCGCGCTGGCTGGCGCCATGCAGCGCCTGGACGTGCGCGCCGCCGAGCCGCCCAACCAGGCCATGCAGCGCCTGGTGCAGCCGCTGGACCACATCAACGCCGAGGCCGCCTCGCTGGGCCGCGACGCCCGCGCGGCGGCGGACTCGGGCCAGGCGCTGACGCCCGGCGAACTGGTCAACCTGACCGTGCGCTGCCAGGAGTTCATGTTCCATTGCCAGCTGACGTCGAACATCGCCAATCGCACGTCCGAGGGCCTCCAACAGCTGTTCCGCCAGCAATCATGAAGCCCCTCGTCCAACGCGTACGTTGGCCGGTCTCCCGAGGGGACGGCGATGCTCACGGCATGGAGCCGTTCGCACATCGCCAGCGCGGCCCGGCTCGGGAGCGGCGCAGCGCTCGGCCCGCAAGAGTTCTCTGCATGCTGGCAACGGCGCTGCTGCTCAGCGCCTGCGGCGACCAGACGCTCTACGCCAAGCTCGACGAGCGCCAGGCCAACGACATGGTCTCCACGCTGCGCCTGGCCGGTGTGCAGGCCAGCAAGCGCGGCAAGGAGGACGGCTTCGAGGTGCTGACCGCCGAGGCCGACTTCGCCCGTGCGGTGCAGATCCTGAAGGCGCAGGGCCTGCCGCGCGAGGACTTCGACAGCCTCGGCAAGGTGTTCAAGCGCGAGGGCTTCGTGTCCACGCCGGTGGAGGAGCGCGCGCGGCTGATGCACGCGCTGTCGCAGGAGCTGTCGCACACGCTGACCAGCATCGACGGCGTGGTGCAGGCGCGCGTGACGCTGGTGGTGCCCGAGCGCCACCCGCTGTCCGACAAGGTGCAGCCGTCGTCGGCCTCCGTGATGATCAAGC
>DASWWC010000157.1:0-1782 GCA_036401055.1 Roseateles sp. | reverse complement strand
GCGTCGGGCACCTGGTCGGCGGTGATCTGGTGCCAGCGCTGGTCCAGCATGGCGGCGCCCAGGTATTCGGTGGTCTTGAAGCCTTCATTGAACTTGGAGGCGGCGATCACCTTGTCGAGCAATGCCTGCGGCAGCGGCTCGCCGGTCTTGTAGTGCTTGGCGTAGTTGGCCAGGATCGACGGCCAGTCGGCCCACATTTCGTTGACCTGCGACGGGTACTCGACGAAATCGCGCGGCACGCTGGTGCCGCTGAAGTACGGGTACTTCACGTCGGAGAACATGCCGTGCAGCGCGTGGCCGAACTCATGGAACGTGGTGGTCACTTCGTCCCACGTCATCAGCGTGGGTTCGCCGGCCGGCGGCTTGGGCACGTTCAGATGGTTGGCGACCACCGGCTTGTCGCCGGTCAGGCCCGACTGCGACACGTACGAATTCATCCATGCGCCACCGCGCTTGGAGTCGCGCGCATACGGGTCGAAGATGAAGATCGCAAGCTGCGAACCATCGGCATTGAACACATCGTAGGTCCACGTGTCGGCGTGGTACTTCGGCAGGTCGGTGCGTTCCTTGAACGTCAGGCCGTACAGCTGGTTGGCGGCGAAGAACACGCCGTTCTCCAGCACGTTCTTCATCTCGAAGTACGGCTTGAGCTGCGATTCGTCGAAGTTGTACTTCGCGGCGCGGACCTTCTCGGAGTAGAACGCCCAGTCCCACGGCTCGAGCGCGAAGGTCGGCTGCCCCTTGGCCTTCTGTTCCTGGTCGATCATCGCCTGCAGGTCGGCGGCTTCGCGCTTGGCATTGGCCACCGCGGCCGGTGCCAACTTGCCCAGCATCGCGTTGACGGCTTCCGGCGTGCGCGCAGTCTGGTCTTCCAGGCCGTAGGCGGCATGGTTGGGATAGCCCAGCAGCTTCGCGCGGTCGGCGCGCAGCTTCATGATGCGCGAGACCAGCGCGGTGGTGTCGAACTCGCCGCCATGGCTGCCGCGCGCGACCGAGGCTTCGTGCAGGCGCTGGCGCAGGGCGCGGTTGGTCAGCTGCGACTCCGGCGGCTGGCCGGTGGTGTTCAGCAGGGTCAGCACGTACTTGCCTTCCAGGCCGCGCTTCTTGGCGACTTCGGCAGCAGTGGCGATCTGCGCTTCGGTCAGGCCGTCGAGCTGCTTCACGTCGTCGACGACCACGGCCGAGGCGTTCACGTCCTTCAGCACGTTGTCGCTGAAGGTGGTGGCCAGCGAAGCCAGTTCGCCGTTCATCTTCTTCAGCGTCGCCTTGTCGGCGTCGTTGAGGTTGGCGCCCGAGCGCACGAAGCTGGTGTGGTAACGCTCGATCAGGCGCACGCCTTCCGCGTCCAAGCCCAGGTCATTGCGCTTGTCGAACAGCGCCTTGACGCGCGCGAACAGCTTCGGATTCAGGCTGATCGCGTCACCGTGGGCGGCGAACTTGGCCGAGTAGTCGGCGCGCAGTTTGTTGCGTGCGTCGTTGGTATCGGTGCCCACCAGGTTGAAGAACACGGTGGTAGCGCGGTCCAGCACCTGGCCGCTCTTCTCCATCGCGATGATGGTGTTCTCGAAGGTCGGGGCGGCCGGGTTGTTGGCGATGGCGTCCATCTCCTTCAGCTGCTCGGCCATGCCGGCATCGAAGGCGGGCGCGAAATCGCTGTCCTTGATCTTGTCGAACTGCGGGTAGTGCAGCGGCAGCGGGCTTTCCGCGGAGAAGGGATTGGCGGCCTGGGCGGCCTGGGTGGCCGGCGTGGCGGCCTGGCTGTAGGCGGGCATGGCGAGTCCG
>DASWWC010000156.1:0-18677 GCA_036401055.1 Roseateles sp. | reverse complement strand
CCGGACCTGAAGTGCCCGCCGCCGGCGCAGGGCGAGGCCATCGTCACCGGCCAGCCGCTGTTCGTGGCCGACGTGCGCCGCCCCGGACTGGTGTTCGGCCGCGTGCTGTATGCGCCGCTGTCGCCGGAGTTCGCGTCGTCGCCGCGCGTCTTCGACGAGGCCGCCGCGCGGGCGCAGCCGGGCTTCGTCGCCCTGGTGCGTGACGAGCGCTTCGAGCAGGGTCAGGCGCGCGGCCTCGGCATCGTCGCGGCCACGCCCGGCGCGCTGGACCGCATCGAGCGGGCGCTGGCCGTGCAGTGGCAGAGGGCGGCACCGGGCAGCGGCTGGCGCGAGCAGCTGGACATCGACAAGCGCCTGGCCGAAGGCGACCGGCTGACGCATGCCGTGCACGACGACACCGTGCCGCGCCACGGTGCCTGGGACCTGGACCTGCGCTTCGACATCCCGCCCGCCGCGCACGCAGCCATGGAGCCGCGCGCGGCCGTCGCCGAGTTCGACCCGCAAGGCCGGCTGCAGCTGTGGGTGGGCAGCCAGGACGTGTTCTACCAGCGCGACGTGGTGGCCAAGCGCCTGGGCCTGGACGACGACCAGATCACCGTGCATGGCCACCGCGTGGGCGGCGCCTTTGGCGGCAAGACGATCTGCACGGTGGAGCTGGAAGCGGCGGTGCTGGCGAAGTCCGTGCGGCGTCCGGTGAAGGTGCAGTGGACGCGGGCGCAGGAGTTCGCCCAGGGCTTCCACCGCGCACCGTCCAGTCATCGCGTCAGGGTGCGGCTGAAGGGCGGGCGGCTGCAGCACTGGTGGCACGGCTTCGTCAGCGCGCACATCCTGTTCACCAACGCGGCCATGCCGCCGTGGATGCAGGCGGTCAGCCGCTTCATCGGCGACGCCGGCGTGGCGCGCGGCGCCAGGCTGCCCTACCGCGCCGCCGCGCGCGAGACGCGCTTCGCGCTGCAGCGCCTGCCGGTGCTGGCCGGGCCCTGGCGCGGCCTGGGTGCGGGGCCCAACCACTTCGTCACCGAGTCCGTCATCGACGAGTGCGCCCGGCGCGTGGGGCAGGACCCGCTGGCCTTTCGCCTCGACCACGTCGAGGATGCGCGGCTTGCGCGCGTGCTCCAGCGGGTGGCGAAGGCGGCCGGCTGGCACCGGCCTGCAGCACCGAAGGCCGGCGAGCGTGTCGGCCGCGGCCTGGCCTGCGGCATCTACAAGGACATGAGCTACGCGGCCGTGGTGGCCGACGTGGCCGTGGCCGCCGACGGCACGGCCCGCGTGCTGCGGCTGTGGTGCGCACATGACTGCGGCCGCGTTATCAATGCCAGCCAGGTGAGGGCGCAGTGCGAGGGCAACCTTGTCTGGTGCGTGGGCATGGTGCTCGTGGAACAGCTGGACCTGAAGGCCGGTCAGGTGACGGCCAGCGGCTTCGCCGACTCGCCCATCCCGCGCTGGGACGATGTGCCGGCGATGCACATCGAGCTGGTCGACGAGGGGGACGCGCCCACCGGTGCCGGCGAGACGGCCATGGTGGCCGGCGGCGCGGCCATCGCCAATGCGCTGCGTGCCGCGACGGGCGTGCGGCTGACCTCGCTGCCGTGGCGAGCGGCGCTGGCCACAATGCCCCGGTGAGCGTCACCTCAGCCCCCGCCGACTTCGCCAGCGCCGCGATGCTGCGCGTGCTCGCCCAGGGGCTGCGCGAGCTGGGGTTGCAGGCGCCGGCCACGCCTGACGGCGCGACCGTGGGCCTGGACGCAAAGCGGGCGATGCTGCAGCACGCCATCCGGCAGGGCGGCATGCGCTGCCTGGCGCTGCTGGGCCGCGGCCTGCACCGCTTCACGCACGAGCCCTCGCACCGCGCGCTGGCCAGCGCCCGTGACGCGCGCGACCTGTTCGAGCGCTGGGGCCGGCTGGAGCGCTACATCCACTCGCGCCACCGCGTGCAGCTCGTCGAGGTGAGCGAGGGCGAGGCCCGGCTGCGCCATGTGTCGCTGCGGTCGCAGGCGCCGCCGCATGCGGCCGAAGACCTGGTCGTGCTGGGCGTGCTGGTGGCCTTCCTGGAGGCCTGCGGGCACCGGGGCGTGCGTGCCTGGGCCGGCGGCGTGCCGGTCTATCCGGCCTGCGACCGCGAACCGGCCGACGACACCTCAGGCTGGCGCATCACCTGGGCCGCGCATGCGCCGCCAACCCCGGCGGCAGCCCTTGGCGACCTCGCCCCCGACGAGGCCTGGGCTGCCGACGTGAAGGCCTTGTTCAACGGCCTCGCGCAGCGCCTGCCCGCGGCGCCGGCCATGGACGAACTGGCGCGCCAGCTGGGCCGCCCGCGGCGCAGCCTGCAGCGCGAACTGCAGCAGCAGGGCACGGGCTACCGGCCGCTGCTGGCCGAGGCGCGCTACCGCACCGCCGGCTGGTGGCTGCTGCAGACCGAGGCGCCTCTCGCCGAGATCGGGTTTTTGTGCGGGCATGCGGACCAGTCGCACTTCACGCGCGAGTTCCGGCGCCGCAGCGGCATGACGCCGGCGGACTACCGGCGCCACTTTGCTGCTGGCTAGCTCAGCTTGCCCAGGTCGCCCAGCAGCTTCTCGCGCGCCCTGGGGTCGGGCACCGACTCTGCCAGGCGGTTGAAGAACACCGCGCGGCTGTCCGTGCCGCTGGCGGCGCGCTTGACCAGCACCTTGGCGATGGGGCCCACGTGCTGGGCCAGCAAGGCCTGGGCCTTGTCCATGACGGCGTCGTTCAGCGGGCCGCCCAGCATGGTGCCGCCCGAGGCGGTCGAGCCGCGCGGGCCGGTGGGCGTGCCGGCGCTGCCGCCGCTGGTGCGCGGGCTGGTGCCGCCGGTGACCAGGCTGGCCTGGCCCAGGAAGGCGTCGCGGGCGCGGGCGTCGGGCACTTGCTCGGCCAGCCTGCTGTACAGCTCGTTGAGGTCGGTGCACTCGCGCGCCGCGCGGCGCACCAGCACGCTGGCCAGCGGACCCACGTGCCGGGCCAGCGTCATCTCGACCTGGTTGAGCTGGGCCTTGTCCCAGTGCGACGGCGGCGGTGCGCCGCTGCCGCTGGACGCACTGGCCAGGGAGGGGGGCGCCAGCGTGGGCGTCAGCGGCGAGCGCGCCGGCCGCGGCGGCGCCATCAGCACCGTCTGCTCCCAGGCGGACTCATCCACGCGCTGGCCGATGGCGCTGGTCAGCGCCTGCTTGAACTCGTAGGTGGTCGCGAAGCGGTCGGCCGGCCGCTTGGCCAGCGCGCGGGCGATGACGGCGTCGAACCAGCCGGGCCGCGCGGCGCCTTCGACGACCGAGGGCGGCTCGGGCATGTCGTTGACGACCTTGTACATCAGCGCCTCGGTCGTGCCCGCGAAGGGCGCGCGGCCGGTCAGCAGCTGGTACAGCACGACGCCGGCGCCGTAGATGTCCACGCGCCGGTCCATGGGCTTGCCCAGGAACTGCTCGGGCGCCATGTGGCTGGGCGTGCCCACCATGTAGTGGGTCTGCGTGAGGTGCTGGGTCTCGATGCGGGCGATGCCGAAGTCGGCCACCTTGAGGCGGCCGCCGCCGGTCATGATGATGTTGGCCGGCTTGACGTCGCGGTGCCAGACGCCCTTGTCGTGCGCATGGCCCAGCGCGTCCAGCAGCTGGCTCATGATGCCGACGATGTCGGTGTCGGTGAAGCGCACCTTGGCCGTCAGGTAGCTGGCCAGCGAGCGGCCCTCGACGAACTCCATCGCGATGTAGGCGACGTGCTGGTCACGGCCGAAGTCGTAGACGGCCACGATGCCCGGGTGCGCCAGGCGCCCGGCGGCCTGGGCCTCGTTGCGAAAGCGCGAGGCGGCGGCGCCGGGGCTGTCGTCGTCGGTGTCCAGCTGGGTGCGTATGGTCTTCAGCGCGACCGTGCGCTGGATGTCGGGGTCGAAGCCCTTGTAGACGACGCCCATCGCGCCTTCACCGAGGACCTCGGTGATGCGGTACTTGCCGAGCTGCTGCGGGTGCGTCACGTGAGCCCCTCTTCCCGCGTGAACGCGGGCCGGTCCCCCGAGGGGACGGCGATGCTTGCCGGGTTGACCGGCAAGCACATCGCCAAGCCGGGCCGGCTTGGGGCGGCCCGGCGCTCGGCCCGCCCGATGTCGATAGATAGTGGCTTAGGCATCCAGCAGCTTCATGGCCTGCACGACGCTGGCGCGCATGCGGGAGAAGGAGTCGGACAGCGTGGCGATCTCGTCCTTGCTCGAGGTCTTGAACTCCGGCGCCTCCAGATCGCCCTGGCTGACGCGGTCGGCCAGGGCGGACAGCTGCGTGACGGGGCGCACGACCAGCAACCAGACCATCAGGTTCAGCACGATGCCCACGGCGACGAACACGCCCACCAGCGAGGTGATGAAGACCTTGAACGTCTGCTCGGCGCGCTGCAGCGGCACGCCCAGCGGCACGGAGACGATCTGCGCGCCGATGACCTCGTTCAGGTTCCAGCCGAAGCCGTTGGCCGGGCCGTACTTGGCCACCATGGTGGCAGGCGCGGCGTCCACGCTGCTGTGGCAGGCCAGGCAGGCGGGGTCGGTGATGCGCAGCGGGCGGGCGATGTACAGCGACGGGCCGGCCGGCGTGTCGCGCGTGCCCACGGCCTCCTTCAGGTCGGCCGCGGAGCGGAACTGGCCCACCACGTCGACCTCCCAGCTGGTCGCGCGGTCGCGCGGGTTGGTGGGGTTCAGCGTCGCCTCCTTGTAGGCGAACTCGGGGTGCTTGGCCAGCAGGGTGTTCAGCACCTCGGTGGCGGCGTAGCTGGGCACCGTCTGCGGCAGGAACTCGTGCGTCATCTGCGAGGCCAGCAGCGGCCGCACCTGCGTGTTGGTGTAGTTGCGCACGGCCAGCGCCTTCTCCATCAGCATGCGCGCGCTGCCGACCACTTCCTGCTGGGCGTTATCCTGCAGCAGTTGGCGGGCGATGTAGCCGCTGAGCGCGATGCCCAGGCTCATGACCAGCAGATAGACCAGGTTGAATTTGACGAGCAGTTTCATGGCGTCCTCGGTGCAGGGCGGCAATGGTAGTCCCGGTCGGTGCCGGTGGCCTCGACCGCGGGGTGCAAGCCCGGCGTCAGCACCCCGGGCCGTCTGGCGCCATACTGCCCACCCATGCGCATCCTGCTCGTCGAAGACGACGACCAACTCGTCGAAACCACCGCCCGCGCGCTGCGTTCGCAGGGCTGGGTCGTGGACTGCTCGTCACGCGGCGAGCCCGTGCCGCGCTCGCTGCGCGAGGACGCCTACGACCTGCTCATCCTGGACATCGGCCTGGCCGGCATCGACGGCTTCGAGACGCTGCGCCGCGTGCGCGCCGAGGGCCTGGCCGTGCCGGTGCTGCTGCTGACCGCGCGCGACGCCGTCGAGGACCGCGTGCGCGGCCTGGAGGGCGGGGCGGATGACTACCTCGTCAAGCCCTTCGCGCTGACCGAACTGGTGGCGCGTGCCCGCGCGCTGGTGCGGCGCAGCCAGGCGCGCACCAGCAACCAGATCCAGCTGGCGCGCGTGCGCATCGACCAGGAGGCGCGCCGCGCCTTCATCGACGAGGAGCCGCTGGCGCTGTCGGCCCGCGAGTGGGACGTGCTGGGCTACCTGATGGCGCGCGCCGGCAAGGTCGTGTCCAAGGAGCACATCGCCATGGCCAGCAATGCCTGGGACCAGGGCGTCAGCGACAACGCCATCGAGGTCTGCCTGTCGCGCCTGCGCGCCAAGATCGAGCCCGGCGGTGTGCAGCTGCGCACCGTGCGCGGCCTGGGCTACCTGCTGGAGGAAATCCCGCAGGGGCTGTGAATGGCTGACGGCCACCGCGCCAGTCTGCATCGCCGGCTGTTTGGCTGGTTGCTGCTGCCCCTGGTTCTCGTGCTTCCCGTGCTGGGCGTCGCGCTGTACGGCCAGGTGCAGCACACCGCCCAGAACTGGCTGGACGAGGGGCTGGAAGACACCGCGCTGACGCTGGCCGGCCAGATCGACCTGCGCAGCGGTGAGCCGCGCGTGGACATCAGCACGACCATGGACCGCGCGCTGCGCTTCGACCGCCAGGACGATGTGTTCTATCTGGTGCAGGGCCCGCATGGCGAGGTGCTGCAGGGCGACGCCGGCCTGATCGAGCTGCAGCCCCGGCCGCGGCTGCAGCCGGCCGGCAGCGCCTTCTATGGCGACGTGAAGCTGCGCGGCCGCGAGCTGCGCCTGGTGCAACTGGGGCGCGAGTGCGGCGCCGGCGCCTGCCAGGTGCTGGTGGCCGAGACGCTGAACAAGCGCGACGCGCTGCGCCACGAGATCGCGACCTACGTGACGCTGAACGGCGTCGCCCTGGCCGTGCTGCTGGCGCTGGCGGGCTGGTGGGCGATACGCCAGGGCCTGGTGCCGCTGACCGCCCTCAGCAGCGAGCTGGAGCGCCGCGACCTGCACCGCCTGACGCCGCTGACGGCCAGCCTGCCACGCGAGCTGGTGCCGCTGCAGGCCGCCTTCAACCGCCTGTTCGAGCGCCTCTCGCGCGCCGCCGAGGCGCAGCGCGAGTTCCTGGCCGATGCGGCCCACCAGTTGCGCACGCCGCTGACCTCGCTGCAGACCGAGATCGAGCTGGCGCTGCTGGAGCCGCACGATCCGCGCGTGGACCCGCTGCTGCAGCGGCTGCGCCAGCGCGTGGTGCGCAGCGCGCGGCTGGCGCAGCAGCTGCTGTCGCTGGCGCGCGCCGAAGACCGCAGCGTGGACGTGGGCGCCGTCGTGGACCTGCGCGACATCGCTACCGAGAGCGGCCAGGACTGGGCCCACCGCAGCCTGCCCAGCGGCATGGACCTGGGTTTCGAGCTGGCCGAGGCGCAGGCGCTGGGCCATGCCTTCCTGCTGCGCGAGGCGCTGGAGAACCTCATCCACAACGCCGTCAGCTACGCCGGCGCGGGCGCCCGCATCACGGTGCGCTGCGGCAGCGGCGTCGCCGGGGCCTGGCTGGAGGTGGAGGACAACGGCCCCGGCATCCCGCCGGCCGAGCGCCCGGCCGCGCTGCAGCGCTTCCGCCGCGGCGGCAAGGCCCGCGGCACCGGCACCGGCCTGGGCCTGGCCATCGCGGCCGACATCGCCGCCCGCCACGGCGGCAGCCTGCAGCTGCTGGACGCGCACACCCCGCCGGGCCTGCGTGTGCGCATCAGCCTGCCGCCATTGCCGCAGGGCTAGACTGCCCCGTCTGCACCACCGAGCGACGCATGCTGCACGCCCCCATCCCCCCCGATGACGAAGCCAGGCTGCAGTCGCTGCGCGAGCTGCTGATCCTGGACACGCCGCCCGAGGAGCGCTTCGACCGCCTCGTCGAGTTCGCGGCCAGCGAGTTCGACGTGCCCATGGCGCTGATCAGTCTGGTGGACCGCCACCGCCAGTGGTTCAAGGCCCGCGTGGGGCTGGCCCCCTGCGAGACCTCGCGCGAGATTTCGTTCTGCGGCCACGCGATCACGCAGGACCAGCTGTTCGAGGTGCAGAACGCGCTGCAGGACCCGCGCTTTGCCGACAACCCGCTGGTGGTCGGCGCCCCGCACATCCGCTCCTACCTGGGCGCGCCGCTGGTGCTGCCCGGCGGCGCCCGCGTCGGCACGCTGTGCCTGCTGGACACCCGGCCGCGCGAGTTCGACGCCATGGACCGCGCCATCCTCGGCACGCTGCGCGACCTGGTGGTCGCCGAACTGCTGGGCCAGGGGGCGGGCGAGTGAGCGTCGCCGTCGCGCCCTCGGGGCGGCTGCTGCTGGTGGAGCCGCAGTTCGTGCTGCGCCGCACCGTCTCCACGATGGCGCGCGAGATGGGGCTGGCCGAGGTGCAGGAGGCCACCAGCACGGCCGGCGCGCAGCGGCTGCTGGCCGGGCAGCGCTTCGACGCGCTGCTGATCGCGCTGGACGAGGACGGCGAGGCGCTGAAGCTACTGGACCGCGTGCGCGCGGGCGAGGCTTTCCAGCCGCCCGACCTGCCGGTTGCCGCCACCGTGGACAGCTGCGACGTGGAGCTGGCCCTGCGGCTGAAGGCGCTGGACGTGCGCCGCCTGCTGATCAAGCCTTTCAAGGTACGCGGCATGCTGGAGGCGATCGCGGCGCTGCGGGAGCCGGCGGCCTGAATTGAGCCGCGCCGACCGGTCTTTTGAGGCCACCGCCGCAGCGGTCCGGGCCTAGCATGGGCCACCCATGTCCCGCCTTGCCCTCGTCCCCCTCGCGCTGCTGGCCCTGAGCCTGGCCGGCTGCGGCACGCCCGCCAAGCCGCTGCCCATGGTCGTGACGCCGGTGGATGCGCTGCAGCTGCGCGGCTGGGTGCCCGACGCGCTGAAGGCACAGGTCGCCGTCGCGCCCGTGCGCGGCGGTGCCGAGACCGGCCGCTGGTGGGGTTCGCTCGTCAGCGCGGGCGTGCTGCAGCATGCGCTGGAGGAGTCGCTGCACGCCGTGGGCATGCGCTCGCTGGCGCCGGAGCCGGCGCCGCGCTTCGAACTGCAGGCCCATCTGGTGCTGCTGGAGCAGCCCACCGTGCCGCCGCTGGGCGCGACCGTGGGCGTGGCCGTGAACTACACGCTGACCGACAAGGCCAGCGGCCGCGTGGTCTACCAGCGCCGCATCTACAACCAGGAAGAGGCCAGCCTGAGCGACGCCGTCGTGTCGCCGCCGGACCGCGTGCGCATTGCCAACGAGCGCGCGGTGCGCGCCAACATCGGGCTGCTGCTGCGCGACCTCGTCACGCTGCGCCCCTGACCTCGTGATGGCGGCGGCCCGCCGTCAGCCACAGCACCAGCGCACAGGCGAAGCCCAGTGTGCTGGCCGTGCCGAAGAACAGCATCATCGCGTCGTAGCCGGCCGGGTTGGCGGCACTGGCGCCGGCGCGGTCGTTGAGCCAGCCGGCCACCAGGTTGGCACCGGCGATGCCGGCGTTCTGCGCCACCCACATCAGGCCGATGGCCGTGCCGAAGCGGCCTGGCGCCACCAGCCGGCTGGCCAGCGGCCACATGACCGCCGGCACCAGCGAGTAGCTGACGCCGATCAGCGCGGTGGGCAGCCACAGCGGCGCGGAGGTCAGTGCCAGCAGCGCCAGCGCCACCGGAAGCCCGAAGGCACCCAGCGCCAGCAGCGGCGCGTAGCGGCCCACGCGGTCGCACAGCCAGCCGAAGGCCGGCGTGGCGAACACGGCGGCCAGGAACACATAACTGTTCATCTCGCCGGCGGCGGCCAGGTCCAGCCCGTGGGTGTGCTGGAAATACTTGATCGAGAAGGTGCTGCGAAACGCCAGGATGACCGAGTACCACAGCACGCACAGCGCCAGCAGATACCAATAGGCGCGGCCGAAGTGCAGCAGGTCGCGCCACACCAGCTTCTCGGCCGTGGCACCGGTGGGCAGCAGGCCGGCGCGGCGCGGGCCGAGGTCCACCCACCAATAGGCCAGGCTGGCCACGAAGGACGTTGCCGCGAACGCCGCCGCGATCAGCAGCGGCGGCTGCCAGCCTTGGGCGTAGGCGGTGGCGAACCAGTTGGTCGACATGTCGGCCCCGTAGGAGCCCAACCGGCCTATGGCCAGCGCCAGGCCCATGGCCAACGCCAGGCTGCGGCCGCCGAAGTACTGAGCGATGGCCGCCAGCGTCGCGATGCCGAAGGTCTCCGCGCCGATGCCGAACAGCAGCCGGCCGGCCGCCATGCCGTTGAACGCCGGGCTCAGCGCCGTCAGCAGCGCGCCGGCCAGGCACACGGCGGCGGTCGCCAGCGTCATGCGGGCCGCGCCGAAGCGGTCCACCAGCACGCCGCCGACCAGGATGAGGACGACATTGGGCAGGCTGTAGATCGCGTTCAGCAGGCCCACCTGCATGTCGCTGAAGCCGCGTTCGCGCTGCAGCAGGTCGGCCACCGGGCCGATGGAGTCGTAGACGTAGTAGTTGCCGAACAGCGAGACGGCCACCAGCAGGCCCACCAGCCAGGCCGTGGCGCGGGGCGGTGTCGCGTTCACAGCTTCTTGTGCGCGAGCGCCGGCAGCTGCTGGCGCACCTGGGCCAGCCGCGCGGCGTCCAGCTCGGCCAGCGCGATGCCCTCGCCCTCGGGCACCACGGCCAGCACCTCGCCCCAGGGGTCCACGATCATGCTGTGACCCCAGGTGCGGCGGCCGTTGGCGTGTTTACCGCCCTGGGCCGGCGCGATGACGTAGCACTGGTTCTCCACCGCGCGGGCGCGCAGCAGCAGCTCCCAGTGCTTCTCGCCGGTCGTGTAGGTGAACGCGGCCGGCACGGCGATCAGGTCGCAGGGGTTGTAGGCGCGGAACAGCTCGGGGAAGCGCAGGTCGTAGCAGACCGACAGGCCGGTGCGTATGCCGCCGGCGTCGAAGGTCGTCGGCTGGCTGCCGGCCTCCAGCACGCGCGCCTCGTCGTAGCTCTCGCGGCCGTTGTCGTAGGCGAACAGGTGGATCTTGTCGTAGCGCGCCGCGACCTCGCCCGCGGGCGAGAACACCAGCGTGGTGTTGCGCACGCGGTCCGGTGTCTCTGCCTTGATCGGCAGCGTGCCGCCGATGATCCACAGCCCCAGCTCGCGCGCCGCCTGCGACAGCAGGGCCTGGATGGGCCCGTGGCCCAGGTCCTCGGCAAAGGCCAGCTTGTCGGTGTCCTGGTGGCCCATCAGGCAGAAGTACTCGGGCAGCGCGGCGAGTTGCGCGCCCTGGGCGGCGGCGGCTTCGAGCAGGCGGCGTGCGGCGGCGAGGTTGGCGGCCAGGTCGGGGCTGGACACCATCTGGAGGGCGGCGATCTTCATGCGGGGATGCTAGTCCACTGTGTCGGGGAAACCGTGGATGCGGCCGGCGTTGGCGCTGCGCAGGAGTTCACGAGGCGTTTCCAGGGTGGGGCAGAGAATCCGGCCTTCATGCCGCACGCCTCCCATCCGCGGCGTCAGTTGCTGGCGCTGCCTCTCCTGCCCATGTGCCTGCCGGCCTGGGGTGGTGACGCGCCGGTGTCGCTGCAGGTGCCGGCCGCGCAGGGTTACAGCCGACACGGCGCCTACTTCGTGGACCTGGTCAGGTTGGCGCTGGGCAAGACCGGGTCCGGCGAGCCGCCGCCGCGGTTCAGCCATCCGCCGACCGATCTGCCGCGGGAGCGCCTGCGCCAGATGCTGCAGGACGGCCGGCTGGACCTGCTGTGGAGCACCACCTCGCCCGAGCGCGAGGCGCAGGCGCTGCCGGTGCGCTTCGACCTGCTCAAGGGCGCCAACGAGCTGCGGCTGCTGCTGGTGAGGGCGGCGGACCTGCCGGCGTTGCGCCACGTGCGCACGCTGCAGGCCCTGCGGCGCTGGCGGGCCGGCTCGGGCACTTACTGGAGCGATGCCGGCATCCTGCGCGCCAACGGTTTCAAGGTCGAGACGGCGTCGAAGTTCGAGCTGCTGTTCCCCATGCTGAAGGCCGGCCGCTTCGACTTCATCCCGCGCACCCGCGAGGAGATCCGGGACGAACTGGACAGGCATGCCGGCCAGGGCTTGGCCGAGCTGCCGGGCCTGGCCCTGCAGTACCGGCAGCCGCTGTACTTCTTCGTGACGCCAGGCAAGCCCTGGCTGGCGCAGCGGCTGCAGCGCGGGCTGGAGCTGGCGGCGGCCGACGGCAGCTTCGACGCCTTGTTCATGGCGGAGCCGGGCTTGAAGAAGGCGCTGGCCGACCTGCGGGCCTACCCGGGGCGGCGGCTGCAGCTGCGGGCGCGGTAGCGCCGGCTCAGGGCGCGCTGGCGGCGCGCGCCGGCGCCTCG
The DNA here is from genome assembly GCA_036401055.1 of Roseateles sp. Taxonomy (GTDB): domain Bacteria; phylum Pseudomonadota; class Gammaproteobacteria; order Burkholderiales; family Burkholderiaceae_C; genus Pelomonas. The sequence goes on along the minus strand of DASWWC010000156.1, from coordinate 6,957 downwards.
TCCTTCTCCACCTTCTCGACCTTGGGCTCGTCCCAGCGGCCGGTGATGTGGAACTCGCGCGTGTTGGCCGCGGCCACCGGGCGGCTCAGTATCAGCTGCGCCAGGAAGGCGCCCAGCGCCACCGCCGGGTTGATGGCCGCATAGGCCAGCGACGCGCCGCCCGCCGACACCTCGGGCACCACCACCACGCGCAGTTTCTGTGTCTCGGCCGCCAGGTCGGTGCTGCCCTCCACCAGCACGGCGGCCTGCAGGCCGCGGATGCGGATGTTGTCGCTGCGCGCGATGCCGGCGGCGATCTTCACGTCGCCGGTCACGCCGTCGAACACGAAGCCCTCGGCGAACACGTCGCGGAAGTCCAGCAGGAAACGGCGCGGCAGCGACTGCAGGCTAAGCACACCCAGCAGCCGGCCCACGCCGGGCTCGGCTTTCAGGAAGGTGCCGGTGTCGAGCTGGATGTTCAGCGCGCCGGCCATGCTGGGGTAGTGCGGCGCCAGCGGCGAGCCGTCCCAGCCGACCTGGCCGGTCAGGTGGCCCTTGCCGCCCTTCAGCACCTGGCCCTGGCCCTGCCGCTCCAGCAGCTTGCCGGCGTCGGCGATGTCCAGCTTCCAGTCCAGCTGCGTGCGGCGCCGGCCCGCGGCGGTCTCGCCCCAGCGGCCGCTGGCGCTCAGCGTCGCGTCGGGCGACGTGATCTGCAGCTTCTCCAGCTTCCAGTCGCGCGCCGCGGCCGGCGCCTGGGCCAGCACTTCCAGGCGGCCCATGCGTTTGCCGCGCAGCTCGAAGTCGTCCACCTCGATGTCCAGCGACGGCAGCGGCGTGCTGCTGTCGGCGGCCTTGGCCGGGTCGATCAGGTCGCTGACCGTCTCGGCCTCCGAGCGCGGCAGCGACAGCCGCAGCAGCCGGGCCTGCACCGCGTCGACCTGGTTGCCCTTGACGCCCTTCAGCTCGATGCGGCCGGTGAGCTGCTCGGCATCGACGTCCAGCCGCCAGTTGGCGCCGTCTCGCGCGACGATGGCGGACACGCGGCCCATCGGGCGGCCGAACACCTTCAGCGCCTGGCTGCGCAGCCCGATCTGGCTGGGCAGCAAGCCGGCCTCGGCGCCACCGCTGCCGCCTTCGCCGCCGGACAGCTGGGCCAGGCGCTGCTGCCACGCGTCCAGGTCCAGGCTGGCCACGTTGGCCTGCAGCAGCACGCCGCTGGCCGGCAGGGCGGGCAGCTTGTCCTGCACGGCCAGCGCGGCGCGCAGCACCTGCGAGCTGGGGCCGGACAGGTCGCGCTGCAGCTGGGCCTGCAGCAGCGGCGCGCCGCTCGCGCCCACTTCCAGCCGGACCTCGTCGCGCCCCGGACCGGTGGGCGACATCAGCAGCCGCAGCGGCTGCACGGCGTCGGCCTCCTTGCGCAGCGGCGCGGGCAGGTCCAGCGCCAGGCCCTGCAGGTTGCTGGCCACGCTCAACTCGCTCTGGCCGTCCTTGCCGACGGCCAGCTGGAAGCGGTAGGCCGCCTGGCCGCTGGCGGCCTGCGCCAGCCGTGCCACGGCGCCCAGCTCGGTGGCGCGGCGCAGGCCCTCGGCGGTGGCCTGGCCCTGCACGGCGAAGCGCAGGCTGCCGTTCGCCTGCGTGCCGCCCTCCAGGCCGGCGTCGCCACCAAGCAGGCGCGCCGTCACGCCGGCCAGCTGCAGGCCCTTGCGGTCGAAGTCGATGCGGCCGCGCACGCCGCCCAGCGGCGGCAGCTCGGGGCGCAGCTTCAGGTCCACGCCGCCCAGCTGCAGTTGGCCCTTCAGCGTGGTCTGCGCGGTGTCGTCCAGCGGGATGTTCAGGCCCAGCTTCAGGCTCACCGGCCCCGGGGCCGTCGCGCTGCTGAGTGCATGGCCCAGCCATTCGTCCAGCGGCGACTGGCGCACGAAGCCCAGCAGCTCGGTGCCGCCGCCGCGGCCGTTGCCGTCCAGCGCCAGCACGCGGCCGCGGTGCATGTCGGCGATGCCGCCGTTGACGCCCGTCAACTCATAGCCCAGCACGCGCGCGCGGCCGTTGCGTATCCACATGCCGGCGCGCTCGAACACCAGCTCGGCGTCCACGCCCTCCAGCACCGGCCAGTTGGTGCCGACGTCGCTGTGCGGCACATAGGCCAGCGTGGTGCCCTGCGCCTGCAGCGCCACGCGGAACTGGCCGTTGCTGCGCGGCCCGTCGAACGGGAATTCGGCCAGCTCGCCCTTCAGCCGCACGCTGATGCCGCGCGCCTCGCCGGCCAGCAGCGCGCGGCTCAGGTAGCTGCGCGTGGCCGGCAGGCTCAGCGGGATGTAGCGCGCCACGCGGGTGGCGTCCATGCGCTGGGCACGGCCGCTGAGGTCCAGGAAGCCCGGCCCGGCCGCGCCGGCCGGGCGGCGCCAGAGGGCGTCGAACTCGCCGCTGAGGTCGGGCGTCTGCAGCGCCAGGTCGTGCAGCTTGACCTCCACCTCGCCGGCCGACTTCGCCGAGGCCTGCGGCAGCAGCCATTGCAGCTGGGTGGACAGCCGCGTGATGGGCAGGCGCGGGTCTTCGAACAGGCCCGGCAGCTCCACCTCGCCGTCCTGCACCTGCAGCCGTGCCGAGCCGCCACGCTCGCTGGCGTCCAGCGCCAGGCTGGCGCCGCGCAGGCCCGGGCGGCCCAGGTGGCCGTCCTCGCCGGCCTTGGCCGCCACGGCCAGTCCGTCCAGCTGGGCCTTCACGCGGTAGCTGCGTGGCGCGTCCAGCGTGCCCTGCCAGCGGCCGTCCAGCGCGGTCAGCACGCCGCGCGGCTCCAGCTCGGCCAGCAGCCGGTGGGCGCGCTCGCCCAGCGGCAGGCGCTGGGCGATCTGCGCCATCAGCGCGAAGTCCAGCCGCTGCGCGTTGACCTCGCCGCCCAGCACCTCGTCGTTGTTGCCCAGCTGCAGGCTCACGCCCCAGTCCGAGCGCGGCCAGACGACACCATCGCCGCTGACGAAGCCCAGCTGCCGGGCCTGCAGGCTGAGCCGGTCCTTGGCGCGGGCCAGGTCCAGCCGACCCTCGATGTGGTCCAGGTCCAGCTCGGGCGCGCCGTCCAGCAGCTTCAGCCGCACGGCGCGCAGCGCCAGGTCCAGCGTGGCGCCGGTGGGCTGGCCGTTCTTGATGTCGGCCCAGGCGCGCACGGCGCCGTCGCCTTCACTCAACTGGAAGGGCAGGTCCACGTGCCTGCGCAGCTCGCGCAGGTCGGCGCGCGGCAGCTCGGCGTAGAGCTGGCCGCTCCACTGGTGGAACTCGCCGGGGCGCTTCAGCAGGCTTTGCGTGAACAGGCCCCGCACCGAAAAACGCTGGCCCCAGGCGGCGGGCGGCGTGGCGTCCAGGCGCAGCTGGTGGCGGCGCAGGCCGTTGCGCAGGACGAAGTTCAGGTCGGCCAGCTCCAGCGGCCGGGCGTCGGCGCGCCGCTCGTCCACCCAGCGCACGCGCCCGCCCACGATGGCCAGCTCGGGCTGGCTGAACAGCCAGTCCAGCGCGGCGTCGGTGGCGCCGGCGTCGGTGGTGGGGCCGGCGGCGTCCAGGTCCATGCCGCCGATGAAGATGCGGCCCTGGGCGTCGCGCCGGATGACCAGCTCCGGCTTGTCCACCAGCAACTGGGCGAAGCGCGGCTCCAGCACCACCAGTGACTGCGCCGACAGCACCGCCGCCACGCGCGGCAGCCGCAGCGCCGGGCGGCCACCCGGGTCCAGCACCTGCACGTCGCCCAGCTCCATGCGCGGCATCCAGCCGCCCGATTGCACGGTGAGCCGGCCGATGCGCAGCTCTACCCCCAGGGCCTTTGAGGCTTCCTTTTCCAGCCAGGGGCGCCACTCGTCGGCCTGCGGGAGAATGGCCCAGTGCAACACGCCCCAAGCCACCGCAGCCACAGCCCACAGCAGGGCCAGCGCCAGCAATGCCCAGCGCAGTACGCGCCAGCACAGGCGCAGAGGCCAGCTGGCGGCGCGGGAACAATGGTGGAGGGCGGCCGAGAGGAAGTCAGACACGTTGTCTTGGCACGTGGAGAAGAACCGGCCGGCAGGCAATCTAGCACAGGGTCATGAGCGCACTGTTTCCCGTTATTGCTGAGCACAGCCGCTATGTGCAAAGGGTCCGTCGCCGCTATGCGGCCGAGCTGGCGCTGTTGCCGCCGGGCCTGCCGGACCGGGCCGTCATCGGCGCGCTGATCGACACGCTGCGGGCCGACCGGCCGCTGGCGAGCAGCCTGCGCGTGGCCCGCCACCTGGTACTGGAGCGGCTGGCGGTGCTAGACATCGAGCAGGCCGCCCCGGTGGAGGACGTCACGCTGGCGATGACGCACCTGGCCGAGGTCACGCTGGACCGCGCGCTGGTGGCAGCCCGCGCCGAGCTGGACCTGATCCACGGCGAGCCGCGCAGCGCGGAAGGCCGCGACATCGCGTTCTGGGTCATCGGCATGGGAAAGCTGGGCGCCCGCGAGCTGAACGTGTCGTCCGACATCGACCTGATCTACGTCTACGAGGACGGCGGCGAGACCCACGGCCCGCGGCCGGTCAGCGCGCACGAGTATTTCTCCAGCGTCGCCAAGAAGCTGTACGCGCTGATCGGCGACGTGACCGACGACGGCCAGGTGTTCCGCGTGGACCTGGCGCTGCGCCCCAACGGCAAGAGCGGCCCGCCGGTCGTCAGCCTGGCCATGCTGGAGGAGTACTTCCTGGTGCAAGGCCGCGAGTGGGAGCGCTTTGCGTGGCTGAAGAGCCGCGTCGTCGCGCCGCTGACCGGCCTGGGCGCGCCCACCGACCCGCGCACGCTGGCGCTGCGCGACCTGGTCACGCCCTTCGTCTACCGCCGCTATCTGGACTACGGGGTGTTCGAGGGCCTGCGCCAGTTGCACGGCAAGGTCCGCAGCGAGGCCAAGGCGCGCGCCGCCGGCCGGCCCGAGCGGGCCAACGACGTCAAGCTGTCGCGCGGCGGCATCCGCGAGATCGAGTTCATCGTGCAGCTGCTGCAGGTGGTGCGCGGCGGGCAGTTCCCCGAGATCCGTACCCGCTCCACCGTGAAGGCGCTGAGCCGGGTGGCCGAGCGCGGGCTGATGAAGCCGGAGACGGCCGCGAAGCTGGTGGACGCCTACGTCTTCCTGCGCCGCGTGGAGCACCGCATCCAGTTCCTGGACGACCAGCAGACGCATTGCCTGCCGCAGGCCGACGCCGACCTGGCGTGGATCGCCGCGTCCATGGGGCTGAAGTGCAGCCGCGAGGCCTGTGAACTGTTCGAGAAGCTGGGCGAGGTGCGCGAGCTGGTGGCCACCGAGTTCGACGCGCTGCTGCACGGTGCCCCGCAGTCCGGCGGCTGCACCGGCGGCCAGTGCGGCGGCCCCAAGCCCACCGTGGATGGCGAGGACTTCCTGCAGCGCCTGCCCGACGCGCTCGCCACCGCCGTGCGCGCGTTGGCCGAGACGCCGCGCGTGCAGGGGCTGCGCGAGGAGTCGCGCCAGCGGCTGGCCAAGCTGTTCTACCGTGCCGCGCAGGCGGTCGAGGCGGACGAATGCTCGTTGGACGCGGCCGTGCGCTTCGTCGACTGGGTCGAGCCGCTGCTGCGCCGCGAGAGCTACCTGGCCATGCTGGTGGAGCGCCCGGCCGTGCAGGCGCGGCTGCTGCGCCTGCTGGGCCTGGCGCGCTGGCCCATGCGCTACCTGATGCAGCATCCGGGCGTCATCGACGAGTTGGCCGACCCGCTGCTGCTGACGGCCCGCTTCGACCGCGACGCCTTCCTGGCCGACCTGCGTGACCGCGAGCGCGGCTGGGCCCGCAGCGGCGAGGCCGACGAGGAGGCGCTGCTGGACACGCTGCGCCGCGCACACCATGCCGAGGTGTTCCGCACGCTGGTGCGCGATGTGGAGGGCCGCATCACCGTGGAGCAGGTCGCCGACGACCTGTCGCTGCTGGCCGATGCGGTGCTGCAGATCGCTATTTCCTGGGCCTGGGCGCGCTTCAAGCCTGCCCACCGCGAGCAGCCGCGCGTGGCCGTCATCGCCTACGGCAAGCTGGGCGGCAAGGAGCTGGGCTACGGCGGCGACCTGGACGTGGTGTTCGTCTTCGACGACGACGACGAGAACGCCAGCGAGATCTATGGCGCCTTCGTGCGCCGCCTCATCAGCTGGCTGACGCTGCGCACCGCGGCCGGCGAGCTGTTCGACATCGACACCGCGCTGCGGCCGAACGGCAACTCCGGTCTGCTGGTCACGTCGCTGAGCCATTTCGAGGCCTACCAGACCGGTCGCGGCAGCAACACCGCCTGGACCTGGGAGCACCAGGCCATCACGCGGGCGCGCTTCTGCGCGGGCCCCGCGGACCTGGCGCCGCGCTGCGAGGCGGTGCGCCGCCAGGTGCTGACCGCGCCGCGCGACGTGGACGCGCTGAAGCGCGAGGTGCAGGCCATGCGCGAGAAGGTGCGCGCGGCCAAGCCCGTGCGCGAGGGCCTGTTCGACGTGAAGCACAGCGAGGGCGGCATGATGGACGCCGAGTTCGCCGTGCAGGTGCTGGTGCTGGCGCATGCGGCGGCCCACCCCGAGCTGCAGGACGACCTGGGCAACATCGCGCTGCTGCGCATGGCCGAGACCGCCGGGCTGCTGCCCGCGGGCGTGGGCGTGGCGGCGGCCGACGCCTACCGCGAGCTGCGCCGCGTGCAGCACCGGGCGCGGCTGGACGAGCAGTCGACGGCGCTGGACGCCGAGGCGGCGGCGCCCTTGCAGCCGCATCGCGAGGCCGTGCAGGCGCTGTGGCGAGCCGTGTTTGGTTGACGCTCTGCGCGGCCCTGGCCGCGCTGTGCCTGCTGGCCTGGCCGCTGCCGCGTGAGGCGCTGGACTGGCAGCCCGCGCTGTTCGCCACCCAGCCCTGGCGCGCCGTCAGCGCCGCCTTCGTCCACTGGACCCCCGTCCACCTCGCCGCCAACCTGGCCGGCTGCGCCGTCATCGCGCTGCTGGGCTGGCGCGCC
>DASWWC010000155.1:0-5035 GCA_036401055.1 Roseateles sp. | reverse complement strand
CGCTGGCGGTTGGGTCGCACGGCAAGCGGGCCCAGGCCTTGCCAGCCGAGGTGCTGGCCGTCGATGCGCACCGGCGAGCAGGCCACATGACCCAGCAGCTCGCCCGTCGCGGGGTCCTGCGCCACCAGCGACAGCGTCAGTGCGCCGCGCTCGCGCAGCCGCTGCACGACGAGTGCCTCGTCGTGCCGGCTGAACGGGTGGTCGTGGAAGGCGGCGTCGATCAGCGCGGCCACCGCCGGCTCGTCGGCCGGCGCCTCGTCGCGGATCAGCGGGCCGGCCAGGTCGCGCCGCATGATGAACTGGTGCAGGGCCTCGGGCGCGAAGCCGCAGCGGCGCAGCGCATGGCCGCCCAGGTCGGGCCGCTGCAGCGCCGGCACGCTGAGGCGCGCGCCCGGGTAGGCCGCCACAAGCGCACGCAGCAGCGCCTGGGCTTGCGGCTGGACGGGGTCGAGGTCGATCAGCGAGCGCACGATCAGGCCGGCCGCGGCATCGCCGCTGAAAACCAGTTGGGCCGAGCCCAGGCGCCAGGCCGTCCACGGCGTGGTCAGCGCACCGACGATGGCCGCACCCACCTGCAGCGGCAGGTCAGCCACGCGGGCTTCGGCATCGCGCAGCCAGGCCAGCGCAGCATCGGCCGTGACGACGCGAACCGCAGCGGGCGCCACCGGCTCGCCGGCACGGGCCAGGCGCTGCCAGCCCTGCAGCGCATGCTGCTCGACGAAGCCATGGCGGCGGTACAGCCGCAGCGCGCGCTCGTTCTGCGCGAAGACCTCCAGCTCCAGCGCATCCAGCCCGGCGGCGCGTCCGCGGGCGATGAAGTCCTGCAGCAACGCCACCGCCGCGCCGCTGCCGCGCGCCTCGGGCACGGCCCCCATGGTGGCCAGCCGCCAGCGTGACAGCGCCGGCCGCGGCGCCACCAGCGCGAAGGCCAGCACCCCACCGCTGTCGGCCTGCAGCGCCGCACGGCCCAGCGCCAGCTCCACGCCCTGGCGGGCCAGGAAGCCAGGCCATTGCTCGGGCGTCAGCTGCAGGGGACCGGCCAGGTAGTCGGCAAATGCGCGGCCCAGCGCGGCATGCAAGGCGGCGGGGTCGAGCTGGTCGGTGGCAACGAGGCGAAAAGCGGACATCGGCGGCTGGGGGTGGACGGGCCCGCATTCTGGGCGCGCCCAGGCACCGCCCCCAAAGTCATGCGGTGCCGGCCTTCTCAGTTGCCGCGGTAGGTGGAGAAACCGAACGGGCTCAGCAGCAGGGGCACGTGGTAGTGCTGCTGCGCGCTCTCGACCCGGAACATGACCGGGATCTCGGGGAAGAAGCTGCGCTGCTGCTGCCGGGCGTAGAACTCGCCGGTGCGGAACACCACGCGGTAGTCGCCGGCCGACCAGTCGTCCAGTGCCTGCTGCGGCACCAGCGCGCGCACGCGGCCCTGCGTGTCGGTGACGGCGCTGCCCAGCGGCGCCCAGTCGCCGGAGGCCAGGCGTCGCTCCAGGTCGACACGGACGCCTGGGCTGGGCTGGCCGGTCTGCAGGTCCAGCACATGGACACTGAGCGGGTTGGGCGCATCGGCCCGGGCCGGTGCTGCCGCGGCCAGCAGGCTGGCGGTGAGCAGGGAGAAGAAGTGCTTGCGCATGTCGGAGTCCTTGGGTGATCAGGGTTGGGAGGGGGAGCGGTCGGCGGCCGCATGGGCGCAGCGGTCGTCGTTGTCGGGGCCGCCACCACCGGCCACGCCCACTGCGCCGATGACGGCGTCGCCCTGGCGCAGCGGCGCGCCGCCGCCCAGCAGCAGCAGTTCCGGCAGGTATTGCAGGGCCTGCGTGTCGGCCTGGGCGCGGGCCTGGCGGCCCAGCAGCAGCGTGGGCTGGCGGGTGGACAGCGCGGTGTAGGCCTTGCGGCGCGCGGCCTCCAGGTTGTGCGGGCCGACCGTCTCGCCGCGCGACAGCTGCAGCACCTGGCCACCGGCATCGACGACGGCGACAGCCACCTGCCGGCCATCGGCCGCACAGGCAGAGCGCGCCACCTGGCTCAGGCGCTCGGCCTGGGCCAGATCCAGCGCCGGCTGGGCGCTCGCGATGCCGGCTGCCATGGCCAGCGGGAACAAGGGGAACAGGGGGAAGAGGAGGGAGTGACGAGCCATGCCGCCACTCTAGAAATCCGGCGCTGCCCGGGGGGTCAGTTCTAGATGTCGCTTGACAGCAGTTGCGTGAACTCGGCATTCACGCAGCTTGCGGCATGCTTCATCCACTCGCTTGTCGAACTGCAACCGGAAACCGGCCGGCTGATGCTGCGTACGGGTGCCACATGAGCCCGGGCGTGCGGGCAGGGCCCATGGACAGCGGCATCGGCCCGTCTGCGGATGCTCAGCCTTGAGTGCCGAAGCCGGTCACCGCATCGTGCAGGTACTGGTCAAGCCGCCGCCCGTCGGCCTTTGGCCCTTTGTCGGGCGTGTGGCTCATGGCGACGGCCAGCTCGGCCTCGATGAAGTCGTGGATCGCCTCCCATCGAGGACTCGTCGCAGACTCGCCCGCGCGCATCTTGACCTCAAGCAGCGCATTGACGTCGGCAAGCACCGTGCGGTCGGTCAGCGTCTGGCTCGCCAGCTCGGCGAAGCGCATCGGAGGCACACCGCGCCCCTCCCGAATCCATCGGGCCGCCAGCAAGGGACGCAGCACATACAGGTACTTCTTGTAGCGAACGGTCTCGCCGTACAGATGCTCTCGCAGGTTCTTCTTCGCCATCGACACATAGTGGTGATAGGCGCGAACCGCCGAGAAGCCCTCTTGCGCCAAGCTGCCCAGCCGCGCCACCCATTCGGCTTCCTGCTGGTAGACGATGGGCGAGCGCAGCCACTCCAGCAGCGTCGGGTTGGAGTCCCGCAGCAGCTGCAGCGTCTTGCGCAGGTCCCAGCCGTTGATGTCCAGCTCGCCGCTGATGGGCAGCTCGATGACATCGCGGCCAGGTTCCACGGTCAGGTACCAGGGCAGCTGATTGACGTAGATGAAGCGAACGTCGTAGTCACTGTCGGGTGACGCGAAGCCCCAGCCGCGACTGCCCGATTCGCAGGCGAACAGCACCTTCACCTGGTGTTGGCGTTCCAGCGCCGCCAAGTTGTCCAGGACGGTTGCGCGCATCTCGTCTGATACGGGATGCGCGCTCAGCACCGCTTCTTCTTTCATGCTCTTTCTCCCTCCTTTATCGCGCAAGTCGGGCGGGGCAACGGATGGGTGGGGGCGACGTAGCCGCCGAACACGTCGTAGGCTCGCCGCACGGCCGTTTGCAATGACGGGGTGGTCATGGCTTTCCTCTGATTGAAGCCCTACCGGTCACCCGGCAGGGCGGCACTCAACGCAGCTTCACCAGCCCGTTGAGTACCTGGTCCAGACCTCCGAAGACGGAGATCTTGTCGATGCGTTCGGCCACGCGTTCCAGCGTTTCGAGCTCCTTGAGCCGCAGGGCGACGGGGTTGTCCTCCATCACCTTCGCGGTGTTCAGCAGCGACCGGGTCGCAGCTGTTTCCTCGCGGCGGCGGATCACGTTGGCTTCGGCCGACTTCCCTGCTTCCACTACCTGGGCGAGGATGGTCTTCATCTCGCCCGGGAGCACGATGTCCTTCACGCCCACGCTGGTCAGCTCGAGTCCGAGGGCGGCGAGCTTGTCCTTGACCTGAGCGGTCACCACCTCGTCGATGACGCCCTTGTTCTCGAGCAGCTCATCGAGCGAGCGAGTACCCACTGCCGCGCGAAGGCCGAACTGCAGCTCGCGATACAGGTGGTCCGCCGGCTTGGCCAGCGCCTTGTACGCGCTCAGCACGTCCGTGTAGCGCCAGGTCGCCGAGAGGTTGAGCCGCAGCGCCACCTTGTCCCGGGTCAGGATTTCCTGTCCGGTCACCTCGACCGCCTGCAGCCGCAGGTCCACGAGCTCCACGTTCACGTTGCGGTTGAACTTCCAGAACGCGAACGAACCCGCGCCCAGCAGTCGGTCGACCTTCCCGTCGACCCACAGCAGGCCGGCACCGTGTTCCGGCACGACCACCTGCAGGACGCCCGCCAGGCCCGTGATGCTGCGCGGACGCAGCTGGGTCTGCAGCAGCCGCGCGGTGAGCGCGGCCGGCAGCTCGATGGTGCTGGCCAGGTCGATCACCTCGACCTGCACGTCGACCAGACCCTTCCAGTACAGGCGTCGCGTCTCGGGCGGCAGCAGCTCGACCAGCACGCCGTTCTCGCTGCGCAGGCCCACCTGGGTGGCGCCGAGCTCGACGCGCACGAACTCCGCGTCGACCACCTCCGGCTCCTTGGCCAGCAGGTAGTCGGTCAGCGGGTGCACGAAGGCCGGCGATCCGATCGCGAACAGCTCGACCTGGAGAGTGTCCAGGCCGGTGAGCATCCAGTGCGTGCCGGGTTGCAGCATGCGCTCGAAATCGCCATTGCGCAGCAGCAGGCCACGCTCGTTCTTCTTCACAGTGACACGCTTGATCGTCATGATGTTCTCCTTGTTGGCAGCGTGTGTTTCGAATGAGGTGCCGTTACAGCACGGTCACGGACCCCGGATGCCTGGATCTGGGTGCCACGGTGCGTCGTCGGCGTGTCCTCCCTGAGCACACCTCGGACTGACCGTGGACGCAGACCCCGCGTGCCCGAGGCACAGGTGGCCGCGCTGATGCCGATCAGCCCGAAGGCAGGCCGGCACGTTCGGCGGGGGGTCTTGCGACCCTTGTCACTGGCTTGGCAAGCCAAGTTGTGGAGTGGGAGTCGAACCCACGACACACGGATTTCGCGTCCGTTGCTCTACCCGACTGAGCTATCCAGTGGTGGTGAACCGGGAGTCGAACCCGAGCCCTTGCGGGACAACCGTGTTTCACCGTATCGGCCTCTTCCGGCAGGGCGGCATGCGCCGCGACGACGGGACGGACCCGGCCACGACGCACCGGTGGGGTGGTACCCCCGACCTGTGAGCCCTGCCTTCCAGGGCAGATCTTTGGGCGCCCGGGCTGACCGCGAGGTCAGCTCAGGCGTGATTCCTTCGGCAGCCGCGCGGCCAGCCA
>DASWWC010000154.1:0-2666 GCA_036401055.1 Roseateles sp. | reverse complement strand
GCGGCAGCGCGGCCGACTGGACGGCGGTGGGGGCGTGGTAGCCCAGCTCGCGCACGGCGCGCAGCAAGGCGGGCGTGAGGCCCAGGGATGCGAAGGACATTCCCCGATTGTCGCGGCGCCCGGCCTGACCGGGCTTGGTGTCTAGAACAGGGCTTGCTGATCGCCCGCCAGTTGCCCGGCCGCCCGCGCCTCGATGAGCAGCATGCGGCGCTTGGTCTCGACGCCGCCGGGGGCCGAGAAACCCGTGGGCTCACCGCCCGCGCCCATCACGCGATGGCAGGGCACGATGGGCGGAAAGGGGTTGTCGCCCTCCGCGCGGCCCACCGCGCGTGCAGCGCCCGGCTGGCCCAGCGCCGCGGCGATCTCGCCATAGGTGCGGGTCTGGCCGGGCGGGATGGCGCGGGTCAGCGCATGCACCTGGCGGCGGAATTCGGGGATGCCGCGCTCGTCGAGGACGACATCGCCCAGGTCGCGCATCTCGCCGGCCAGCAAGGCGCGCACGCCGTCCACGGCATGCGCGATGGCGGGCGGCAGCTCGGTCGTCGGCTGCGCGGTCGGGTGGCGCCGCTTCAGCCGCGCGGGGCTGGCATCGGGCAGCAGCGACGCGACGATGCCGCGCTCGCTCCAGACCACGCCGCAGCGGCCCAGCGCCGTGTCGAAGGCGTGGCTCCACAGCGGCTCGCCGGCCGGCAGGAGGGGGCCGAGATCAGGGGCGTCGACAAAATCGCTCACGTTGTCCGGGTGCGGCTTGCAGCAGGGTCTTGAAATAGTAGCCAAGCATGCCGGTCACGCGGGCATGGCCGACGTCGTCCAGCCAGGGTTCGGCATGGCGGCGCCAGACCGCGGCACAGGCCGCCGGATGCAGGTCTTGCGCGGCGCAGTCCAGCAGCGCGTCGAAGCCGCCGCGCCAGCGCTCGAAGTCGGCCCGGCTCATGACGGGACCGTGCCCCGGCACCAGTTGCCGGAAGGGCTGGGCCGCGAGGCGCTGCAGGGCCTCGCGCCAGGCCGGCGCGCAGGCGGTATCCAGGAAGGGCACCGGCAGCGTGACGAGGTCGCCCGCGGCCAGCGTGCCGCTGGCTTCGTCCAGTACCCACAGGTCACCGCCGCTGACGGCGGTCTCGACACCCACGCGCAGGCGGCGACCGGCAATCGCCAGCGCCGATGCCGACACGATCTCGTGATCGGGCTTCAACGCGTCGGCATGGTTCAGCAGGTGCAGGTCCACCTGCATCACGGCGGCCTGCGCAGGAGCAGCGCTCGGCATGCCGTCCATCAGCTGTCGCCGGTAGCGGTCCAGCCAGCCATCGGTGGCCAATGCCCGCGCCACGGCCGGCGTGGCCCAGACCCGCAGGCCCGGCAGTCGTTCGCGCAGCCAGGCATTGCCACCCAGGTGGTCCAGATGCCAGTGCGTGTTCAGCACCACGCGCACCTCTGCGCCAGCCGCCGCCAGCGCCGCCTGCACATGTGCCCGGTGGCGGCCGGTGTCGATCAACACCCAGCCGCCCGCGCCCTTCAGCAGCAGGCTGTTGCCGTCGGGCTGGCGGCCGACCTCGAAGCCGCCCGGCAGCAGCACGACGCCGGGCGCCAGCGTCTGCTGAGCCTGGGCGGCGCCGCACAGCAGGCCGAGGGCAAGAAGGAGCGTGCGCATCGCGCCATGCTCGCGGAAGCCGGCGCGGCGGCCGGTCGTCATGCTCAGGCGGCGACGGCGCTGCCCGACAGCCGCGCGGCCGTGGCCTGGCGGGCCACCTCGCGCGGCGGCAGCGTCTTCAACCGGTGGTCGCTCCAGACCTGGCGCCAACGGCGCGCGCCGGGCGTGCCATTCCACAGGCCCAGCGCGTGGCGCATCGCATGCGACCAGGAACGGCCGCTGGCATGCACGCGGTCGAGGTAGTCCAGCCAGGCGTCCTCGACCTGCTCCCGGCGGTCGGCAGGGTCGGCAGCACCGAAGAAGCGCGAGTCCCATTGCGCCATGCTCCAGGGCTCGTGATAGGCCTCGCGGCCGATCATGACGCCGTCCACCTGCGTCAGCTGCTCGGCGATCTCGTCGGGCGTCTTCAGGCCGCCGTTGATGGCGATGGTCAGCTGCGGGAACTCGCGCTTGAGCTGCGCGACGAGGCCGTAGCGCAGCGGCGGGATCTCGCGGTTCTCCTTGGGCGACAGGCCTTGCAGCCAGGCATTGCGCGCGTGGACGATGAAGACCTCGCAGCCGGCCGCGGCCACGGTGCCGACGAAGTCGCGCACGAACTCATAGCTCTCGATCTTGTCGATGCCGATGCGGTGCTTGACGGTGACGGGCAGCGTCGTCGCGTCGCGCATGGCCTTCACGCAGTCGGCCACCAGTTGCGGCTCGGCCATCAGGCAGGCCCCGAACGCGCCCTTCTGCACGCGCTCGCTGGGGCAGCCGCAGTTCAGGTTGACCTCGTCATAACCCCAGCGCTCGGCCAGCTTCGCACAGGCCGCCAGCTCGGCGGGCTCGCTGCCACCCAGTTGCAGCGCGACCGGATGCTCCTCGGCGTTGAAGTCCAGATGACGCGGCTGGTCGCCATGCAGCAGCGCGCCGGTGGTCACCATCTCGGTGTACAGCAGCGTGTGGCGCGTGATGAGGCGGTGCAGGTAGCGGCAGTGCCGGTCCGTCCAGTCCATCATCGGCGCCACGCTCAGGCGCC
>DASWWC010000153.1:0-1599 GCA_036401055.1 Roseateles sp. | reverse complement strand
GTGCCGGTGGCCAGCCGCCACCTGCAGGGCGTGGACTCGCTGCATTCCATCGTGCAGATGCCCAAGGGCATTCCCGTCGCGACCTTCGCCATTGGCAATGCCGGTGCGGCCAATGCAGCACTGTTCGCGATCGCGATGCTGGCCACGGGCAACGCGGCGCTGTTGGACAAGCTCAATGCCTTCCGCGCGAAGCAGACGGCTGTCGCCCAAGCCATGACCGGAGAGCTGCGCTGATGGCGGCGCTGCTCCCCGGTGCCGCGACGCTGGGCGTCCTCGGTGGCGGCCAGTTGGGCCGCATGTTCGTCCACGCCGCCCAGGCGCTGGGTTATCGCTGCATCGTGCTGGATCCGGACGTCATCAGCCCGGCTGGCGCCGTGGCCGAGAAGCATGTGAAGGCCGACTACCTGGACCCCGTCGGTCTGGCCCAGATGGCGCGCGACTGCGACGCGATCACGACCGAGTTCGAGAACGTGCCCGCCGTGGCCCTGGAGACGCTCGCCGGCATGCGCGTTGTGGCGCCGGCCGCCGCGGCCGTGGCCGTGTGTCAGGACCGCGCGGTCGAGAAGGCCCATTTCGAGGCGGCTGGCGTGCCCTGCGCGCCGCACGCCGTCATCACCAACGACATCGAGCTGGCGGCGGTGGACCCGGCCCTGCTGCCTGGCATCCTGAAGACCAGCCGGATGGGCTACGACGGCAAGGGCCAGGTGCGTGTCTCGACTGCCGCCGAGCTGGCCGAAGCCTGGGCGGGGCTCAAGCGTGTGCCCTGCGTGCTGGAGCAACTGCTGCCGCTGAAGGCCGAGCTGAGCGTGCTGGTCGCACGCGGCGCGGACGGGCAGACGGTCAACTTTCCAGTGCAGCAAAACCTGCACCGCGGCGGCATCCTGGCCGTCACCGAGGTGCCGGCGCCCGCCGTGCCGGCCGAGGTGCAGCACCAGGCTATTGCTGCTGCCCGCCAGGTGGCCCAGGCGCTGGACTATGTGGGCGTGCTGTGCATCGAGTTCTTCTGGCTGGAGGACGGTCGGCTCGTCGTCAACGAGATGGCGCCGCGTCCGCACAACTCCGGACACTGGACGATGAATGGCGCCGACGTGTCGCAGTTCGAGCTGCAGGTGCGGGCCCTGGCCGGCCTGCCGCTGCCGGAGCCGCGCCAACATTCGGCCAGCGTCATGCTCAACCTGCTGGGCGATCTCTGGTTCAATGATGATGGGGGCCCGACGCCGCCTGCATGGGACCGTGTGCTGGCCTTGCCGGGCACCCATCTGCACCTGTATGGCAAGGCCGAGGCGCGCCACGGCCGCAAGATGGGCCACCTGAACATCACCGCCGAGACGGCACAGGCGGCGCACGCGGTCGCGGTCGAGGCCGCCGCCATCCTGGGCCTGCACACGTCGTTCTGATGCTGCTCCTGCCCGGCAACGATCCCGCCGCCATCCAGGCCGCCGCGCAGCGTCTGGCCGACGGCGAGCTGCTGGGCCTGCCGACCGAAACCGTCTACGGGCTGGCCGCGCGGGCCGACCAAGACGCCGCCGTCGCCAAGATCTTTGCTGCCAAGGGCCGACCGAGCGACCACCCGCTCATCGTCCACGTGCTGGACGCCGC
>DASWWC010000152.1:0-22373 GCA_036401055.1 Roseateles sp. | reverse complement strand
TGTTCCAAAACAATGAACATGCGTTTCGTTCGGTGCAATACACCGTTTTGGATTTCCCAGCCGTCAGCGCCTGACGGGCCGGAGCCGCCGTTCAACTCCCCCGCTTTGCCCTCGCCTGTTGGGTTCCCTCCAGGACACGTCGTCTTGCCCTGACGCCCCGCAGCCGGGCCGGCTGACGACTTCAACAGCAAAGACTGGAGACAAGCAATGAACGGATTTCTGACGGCGCGCCGCCTGTGGCGTGGACTCGTGGCGCTGGCGCTGGTGGCCGCCGCCGGCCAGGCCGCCGCCGCGCCGGGCGTGCGCACGGTGCCGGCGTGCACCAAGGTCAACATCAGCGCCACCATCGACGTGCCCGCCGGCACGACCTGGGACGGCGTGGCCAAGTACGGCAAGTGGGTCTGCCTGGTAGGCACGGCGTCCAACATGAAGGGCACGCAGAGCGAAAGCCAGATCCCGATGTTCAAGCTGAACAACGGCTCGACGGTGAAGAACGTCGTCATCGGCGACGGCTCGCTCGGCAGCGGCACCAACCTGGCCGCCGGTGGCGCCGATGGCGTGCATTGTTACGGCGTGTGCAACATCACCAACGTGTACTGGGCCGACGTCGGCGAGGACGGCGCCACGGTGCGCAAGCTCAGCGGCGTGACCAGCAAGCTGACCATCAGCGGCGGTGCGGCCTTCAAGGCGGCCGACAAGCTGTTCCAGCACAACAGCGACGGCACGCTGGTGATCCAGGACTTCTACGCCGACAACATCGGCAAGCTGGCCCGCTCCTGCGGCAACTGCTCCACGCAGTACGCGCGCAAGATCACCGTCAGCGGCGTGCGCCTGGGCACGGTCAACTCGTCGGGCGTGGGCGTCAACAGCAGCTACGACAGCAAGTCGGGCATCGCCGGCAAGTACGACGTGGCCACCATCACCGACCTGGTCTACGGCGGCTCCAAGGCCAAGTGCGAAGGCTTCGTCGGCACCGGCTCGGGCAGCGAGCCCAAGAAGGACACCAGCAGCAGCAACATCGCACGCGCCTGCGTGTTCAAGTGATGACGCAACGGCCGCTCGCCTGGCTGCTGGCGGCGGCCGGCCTGGGGGCGCTGGCCCTCGGGTCGGCGCCGGAAGCGCCGCGCCCGGCCACGGCGGCATCCGCCGCCGAACCCAGCCCTGTGCTGCAGATGATGGGTCTGGCCGCGCCCGTGGCGGTCCCGGCCGATCCGGCGTCGCAGGCCACCGCGGACGGCGAGCCGCCGGATGCGCGGTGGCTGGACCGTTGGACCGACCGGCGCCAGCATGCCGACGCAGTGCTGGCCTTGCAGCGCGCGCCGCTGGACGCCGCCACCCGCGAGCGGCTGCTGGCGGAACTGCTGGCCCGGTGGGCCGAAGCCGCACCGGAACAGGCCGCCCGCTGGGCGCTGAGCACGCCCGGCCAGGCCGCGCTGCTGGCGCCGCTGCACGACCGCTGGCTGCAGCAGGACGCCCGCTCGGCCACGGTCTTCGCCAGTACCCTGGCGGCGGGTCCGCAGCGGCAGGCCTTGCTGGAGGAAGCCCTGCTGCGCTGGACGGCCCAGGACGGCCCCGCCGCACGCGACTGGCTGCGCTCCTACGCGCCGCAGCCGGGCCTGGACGACGCCATCGCCCGCCACGCCAGCGGCGACGAGCTGGCCCGGCACGCCCCCGCCGAAGCCATGGACCTGGTGGCCCGCATCGCCGCGCCCGAGCGCCGCTGGCAGGCCTGGCAGGCGCTGGCCCGCAGCCTGCACGACATCGACCCCGACCAGGCCGCCGCGCTGCTGTCACGCGCGCCGGGGCTGTGGCCGGCCGAGCGCGCCCGGTTGCTGGAGGAACTGCAGTCGCCGTCTCAGTGACAGCGCCAGATTTCCAGCTCGATGTCGACGGCGCCCTTCGCGTGAGCCGAGGTCGAAGGGCAGCTGAGCGCCTGCCGCCGCACCAGCGGCACGCCCTGCAGCGCCAGCAGGCGACCAAGGTAGTCCAGCCGCCGGGCATCCAGTCCCGGGTCGGCATGGGCATGCCCGGCGCAGACCCGCGGGCTGCCGTGATAGCGCCGGGCGCCCTCCAGCGTCAGGGACAGGGCTTCGCGCGCATCGGCGTCAAGCGCCACCCCCTGCGCGGCAAAGCGGACCATGTGGCGCACGGGCTGGATGGAACTGCTGGGCGGCGGTCCGCCGTGCAAAGACGGCGGTAGCACGCATTGCGCCGGCACCCGCCCCGCCGCACCGGCCAGGGCCAAGATCAGGAGCCAATGTCTGAGCGTGCGCACAAGTCGGTCGGGTTGGCCAGTCGAAGGCGCAGTGTAGGCAGCAGCCGCCGCGGCCTGCATACCGGCGCAGCGCCCATCACCTGTGGGCATACCCGCATGGCCGTCCCGCATGGCCGCTGCGGGCCGGCACCGAGACGGGCGGGCGGTGTGCGCTGCAACAATCGGCCCCATGACCCCGATTGCCCGCGTCCTTGCCGCCGCACTCGCGCTGTTGCTCAGCGCCTGCGCCAGCGTGCCCACGCCCACCGCACCGGCCGCGCCCCAGGCCGACACGCCGCCCCCGCCGCTGTACACCCCGGCCGGCACGTTGCGCGCGCCGCAGATCGACCGCAGCTACACCTCGCAGAACCAGGACAGCCGCAGCCTGTTCATCGTGCTGCACTACACGGTGCTGGACTGGGAGAAGTCGCTGAAGGTACTGACCACCGGCGGCCAGGTGTCCAGCCATTACCTGGTGCGCGACAAGCCGGCCATCAGCTATGCGCTGGTGGACGAGAACCGCCGCAGCTGGCATGCCGGCGCGAGCTTCTGGGGCGGGCACAGCAACCTGAACTCGTCGTCCATCGGCATCGAGATCGTCAACGCCGGCTACGTGGACGGCCCAGGCGGCCGCGTCTACGCGCCCTTCCCGCAGGCCCAGGTGGACGAGGTCATCGCGCTGGTGCGCGACATCCAGAAGCGCCACAACGTGCGGCCCGAACGCATCATCGGCCACGCCGACATCGCGCCCGGCCGCAAGCAGGACCCCGGCCCCAACTTCCCGTGGAAGCAACTGGCCGACGCCGGCCTCATCCCCTGGCCCGACGGCCCCGCCGTGCTGGTGAAGACGCTGGAACACGAGGTCGCGCCGCGCGACGTGGCCTGGCTGCAGGAGCGCCTCACGCGCATCGGCTACAACGTGTCGCGCTCGGGGCAGATGGACGCGCTGACCCAATCGGTCGTCTCGACCTTCCAGATGAAATACCGCCCGCGCGACATCTCGGGCACGGTGGACGCCGAGACCGCCGCGCTGATCGAGGTGGCGTCCACGCCCGCGACGATGCGCGTGGCCGGCGCGGGTGACGCCGAGACCCGGCCCTACACCTCGCGCTGGTGATGCTGGGCTTCCTGCTCAAGCGCCTGGCCACGCTGGTGCCGACGCTGATCGGCATCACGCTGGTGGCCTTCGGCCTGATCCGGCTGGTGCCCGGCGACCCCATCGAGGTCATGATGGGCGAACGTCGGCTGGACCCCGAGGCCCACGCCGCGCTGGTCAAGCGCATGGGGCTGGACCAGCCGCTGCCGGTGCAGTACGCGGACTACGTGGGCAAGCTGCTCCAGGGCGACCTGGGCGAGAGCCTGGTCAGCCGCGAGCCGGTCAGCAAGGAGTTCGTCGCGCTGTTCCCGGCCACGGTGGAGCTGGCCGCGGCGGCGCTGCTGTTCGCGGTGAGCCTGGGGCTGCTGCTGGGCGTCAGTGCGGGGCTCAAGCGCGGCTCGCTGCTGGACCAGGGCGTGATGGGCACGGCCACGGTGGGCTACTCCATGCCGGTGTTCTGGTGGGGGCTGATCCTCATCATGTACTTCTCGGTCAACCTGGGCTGGACACCGGTGTCGGGCCGCATCGGCATCGAGTACGACCCCGAGCGGGTGACCGGCTTCATGCTGATCGACGCGTGGCTGTCGGGCGAGGAAGGCGCGTTCAAGTCGGCCGTGATGCATCTGATCCTGCCGGCGCTGGTGCTCGGCACCAGCACGCTGGCGGTCGTTGCGCGCATGACGCGCTCGTCCATGCTGGAAGTGCTGCGCGAGGACTATGTGCGCACGGCCCGCGCCAAGGGCCTGTCGCCGACGCGCGTGGTGGTCGTGCATGCGCTGCGCAACGCGCTGATCCCGGTGTTGACGGTGGTGGGCCTGCAGACTGGCAGCCTGCTGGCCGGCGCCGTGCTGACCGAGACCATCTTCAGCTGGCCCGGCATCGGCAAGTGGCTGATCGACTCCATCGCGCGACGCGACTATCCGGTCGTGCAGGCCGGCATCCTGATCTCGGCGCTGACCTTCATCGTCGTGAACCTGGTGGTCGATGTGCTGTACGGCGTGGTGAATCCGCGCATCCGCGGAGGGGGCCACTGATGAGCGCCGTGCTGATCGAGAAACAACCGCCCGGCCCGTTCCGCGAATTCTGGCTGGGCTTCACCGCCAACCGCGGCGCCTTCATCGCGCTGATCGTGTTCGCCCTCATCGCGCTGGCGGCGCTGTTCGCACCGCTGATCGCGCCCTACAGCCCCATCGAGCAGTACCGCGACCACATGCTGACGCCGCCCGTGTGGGCCGAGGGCGGCAGCACGCGCTTCCTGCTCGGCACGGACGAACTGGGCCGCGACATGCTGAGCCGGCTGCTACACGGCGGCCGCACATCGCTGGGCATCGGCCTGGCGGCGGTGACGCTGTCGCTGCTGCCGGGCGTCATGCTGGGCCTGCTGGCCGCCTTCTTCCAGCGCTGGCTGTCGCCGGCCATCATGCGCGTGATGGACATCGTGCTGGCGCTGCCCTCGTTGCTGCTGGCCATCTGCGTCATCACCATCCTCGGCCCCGGGCTCATCAACACCGTCATCGCCATCGCCATCGGCGCGCTGCCCGGCTATGTGCGGCTGACGCGCGCCGCCGCGCTGGCCGAGATCGGCCGCGACTACGTGACCGCCAGCCGCGTGGCGGGCGCGAACGTGTGGCGGCTGATGTTCATCACCGTGCTGCCCAACTGCACGGCGCCGCTGATCGTCAACGCGACGCTGTCGTTCTCGTCGGCCATCCTGGAGACGGCCGGCCTGGGCTTCCTGGGGCTGGGCGTGCAGGCGCCCACACCCGAGTGGGGCACCATGCTGTCGGCCGCACGCGACTACATCACCCGCGCGCCGTGGGTGGTCACGCTGCCGGGGCTGACGATCCTGGTGACGGTGCTGTCCATCAACCTGATGGGTGACGGCCTGCGCGACGCGCTGGACCCGAAGCTGAAGAAAGTGGCCTGATGGCGCTGTTGGAGATCAAGAACCTGCGCGTGCGGTTCGGCAACTTTCCCGCCGTGGACGGCGTGGACCTGACCGTCGATGCCGGCGAGCTGCTGGGCATCGTGGGTGAGTCCGGGTCCGGCAAGTCGGTCGGCATGCTGGCCGTGATGGGCCTGATCGACGCGCCGGGTGTGGTGAGCGCCGACGTGATGGCGTTCAACGGCCGCGACTTGTTGAAGCTGTCGCCGCGCGAACGCCGCGCACTGATCGGCCGCGAAGTGGCCATGGTGTTCCAGGACGCGCTGACCAGCCTCAACCCCAGCTACACCGTCGGCGCGCAGATCGCCGAGGTGTTGAAGGCGCACCTGGGCCTGCGCGGCTCGGCGGCGAAGCAGCGCGTCGTCGAACTGCTGGAGCAGGTCGAGATCCCCGATGCCGCCAACCGCGCCAACGCCTATCCGCACCAGCTGTCCGGTGGCATGAACCAGCGCGTGATGATCGCGATGGCCATCGCCTGTGCGCCGAAGCTGCTGATCGCCGACGAGCCGACCACGGCGCTGGACGTGACCATCCAGGCCCAGATCATGGCGCTGCTGCTGAAGCTGCAGCGCGAGCAGGGCATGGGTCTCATCATGATCACGCATGACCTCGCGGTGGTCGCCGAGATGGCCCAGCGCGTGGCCGTCATGTACGCCGGCCAGGTGGTCGAGACCGGCCCGGTGCCGGCCCTGTTCGACGCGCCACGCCATCCGTACACCAACGCGTTGCTGGCGGCGATTCCCGAGCACAACAAGGGCGCGAAGCGGCTGTCCGCGCTACCCGGCATCGTGCCCGGCGCGCTGGACCGGCCCGAGGGTTGCCTGCTAAGCCCGCGCTGCCCGCGCGTGCAACCGAAATGCGCGGCCGAACGGCCCGATCTGACTCAAGGCGTGCGCTGCTTCTACCCCGTCGAGGAGCCAGCCCATGTCTGAACTCCTCTTGGAAGCCACCGACCTCGCCCGCCACTACAGCGTCGCCCGTGGCCTGTTCCGCCCCAAGGCGACCGTGAAGGCGTTGAACGGCGTCAGCTTCAAGCTCGCGCCGAAGAAGACGCTGGCCGTCGTCGGCGAGTCCGGTTGCGGCAAGAGCACGCTGGCGCGCCAGCTGACGCTGATCGAGCCGCCCACGCGCGGGACGCTGAAGATCCGCGGTGTGGACACGGCCGGCGCCGACCTGCGCGCGCTGCGCCGCGACGTGCAGATGGTGTTCCAGAACCCGTTCGCGTCGCTGAACCCGCGCAAGACCATCGCCACCACGCTGGCCGAGCCGCTGCTGATCAACACGCCGCTGAGCGCCGCCGAGCGCCAGGAGCGCGTCGAGGCGTTGGCCACCAAGGTCGGCCTGCGCCCCGAGCACCTGCGCCGCTACCCGCACATGTTCTCGGGCGGCCAGCGCCAGCGCATCGCGATCGCGCGGGCCATGATCCTGAATCCGGGCATCGTCGTCGCCGACGAGCCGGTCAGTGCGCTGGACGTGTCCATCCAGGCCCAGATCCTGAACCTGTTCATGGACCTGCAGGACGAGTTCGGCACGGGCTATGTGTTCATCTCGCACAACCTGTCGGTCGTCGAGCATGTGGCCGACGAGGTCATGGTCATGTACCTGGGCGCGGCGGTCGAGGTGGGCGACAAGAAGACGCTGTTCGCGCAACCCCTGCACCCCTACACGCGGGCGCTGATGAGCGCCACGCCGGCGCTGCGCGCGGCCGACCGGCGTGAGCGCATCGTCATCCACGGCGAGCTGCCCAGCCCGCTGAACCCGCCGTCGGGCTGCAGCTTCCACAAGCGCTGCCCGCTCGCGGTGCCACGCTGCGCCGACGAGGTGCCGCTGCTGCGCGAGGTGGATGGCCGCCAGGTCGCCTGCCACGTCGCGTAAGCGCCGCCGAGCGAGGCGGCCATAACCGCCATACATGCCCGGCGGCGATACCGTGATGCATGGAGTGTTGTTGCAGTGCCGACTTCCAGTGGTTGACCTGAGTCATGCATTGGGTTGCCTCGCAAGAATCTTTGCATTCGGCAACGCAAGGACAAAACGACCATGAAGTTCCAGCCCACCCCCATCGCCTGCGGCCTGGCCGGCCTGCTGTTGAGCCTGCAAGGCGCCGCCCTGGCCCAGCAGACGGAGACCCAGGCGCAGAAGGACGCCAAGGCCAAGCAGTCCCTGGAGGCCGTCGTCATCACCGGCATCCGCGCGTCGCTGGAAAGCTCGCTGGACGCCAAGCGCAACGCCTCGGCCAACGTGGACGTCATCACGGCGCTGGAAGTGGGCAAGATGCCCGACAAGAACCTGGCCGACTCGCTGCAGCGCATCGTCGGCGTGGCCGTGCGCACCGACTACGACGAGGCCGAGAAGGTCTCGATGCGGGGCACCAACCCCGACATGTCGCTGATCCTGTTCAACGGCCACACCGTCTCCGGCGGTGACTGGTACATCTCCGACCAGGCCTCCAGCAGCCGCTCCACCAGCCTGTCGCTGATGCCCTCCTCGGTGCTGAACGCGGCCACCGTCTACAAGACCTCGCAGGCCAACATCGTCGACGGCGGCCTGGCCGGCACCATCAACGTGACGACCCGCAAGCCGCTGGACGCCAAGAAGGGCTTCAGCGGCGCGGTGCGCGCCGGCGCGGTCTATGCCGACCTGCCCGGCAAGGCCAGCCCGCAGCTCAACGCCAACCTGAACTGGAAGAACGAGGACAGCACGCTGGGCATCATCGGCCAGGTGTTCGCCGAGAAGCGCTACATCCGCCGCGACAGCGCCTCGCGCTTCGCCTACGGCGCCAACTCCGGCTGGGACCAGATCAACACGACCACCATGCTGGGCATCACCGACGCGTCGCTGGCCGGCACGGGTCTGAAGGCTGCCGACCTGAACGGCGTGCGCCTGCCGGGCTCCATGGCCACCGAGTTCGTCGAAGGCGTGCGCGACCGCAAGGGCGGCATGTTCTCCGCCCAGCTCAAGCCGACGAGCAGCACCGAGGTGGGCCTGACCGGCTTCTACTCCAAGATGAACGCGGCCAACTTCGGCCGCGCGAGCATGGGCGCCCTCTACCAGATGCTGGTCGGCCAGGCCGGCCCGCTGGGCGGCACCACGGCCACCAACGTCAACGGCCAGCGCGTCTACGCCTCGATCAAGAACCCGGTCATCGTCGAGGAAACGACGATCTACGGCGACAAGCTGCGCGTGCTGAAGTCGGCCGAGATCTCCTACGCCAACGGCCTGCCGGCCCAGTACGTCGGCGACTCCGAAGGCTTCTACCGCAGCGGCGCCTATGCCAGCTCCGGCTTCCTGGACCTGGATGGCAAGTGGGTCGTCAGCGACAAGCTGACGCTGAAGGGCCTGATCAGCACGACCAAGGGCATCGGCCACACCGACATGGACCGCGGCCTGACCTTCTCGCGCTACGGCCAGGGCGTCAAGTACGACATCACCGATCTCCACAAGGCGCCGGACTTCAGCTGGATCAACGCCGGCAGCGGCACCGTGCCGCTGGCCAGCACCGCGCCCGCCGGCACGCCCGGCTACCGCCTGACCGGCCGCAGCGGCATGAACCGCTATCACACGGTCGACAGCGAGAAGAGCTTCGCCGTCGACGGCGAGTACACGCAGGACAGCGGCATCTTCAGCTCGCTGAACTTCGGCTTCCGCAACGCCGACCACCGCCGCCAGTACGGCCTGTCCACCGTGGCAGCCAAGACCAGCACGATCACGCCGCCCGACCCGTCGGCGGCCGTGCCCTACCCCAGCGACTTCGGCCAGTACCTGGGCGGCAACTTCGACAACACCGGCTTCTACTTCTCGCGCGACTACCTGACCAACTACTTCAACACCAACCTCGCCAAGCAGACCAACGAGCAGTGGGAACGCCGCATCGCGAACTCCATCGACCTGCGCGAGATCCAGAGCGCCGCCTACCTGATGCAGAACCTGGAAGGCAGCCGATGGTCGGGCAATGTGGGCGTGCGCCTGGTGCGCACGGCCGTCACCTCGCGCACCCCGGTACCCATCCCCGCCGGCAGCTGCGTGCGCATCGAACCGGGCAAGCCCTATGTGCCCTGCGCCAAGTACCCCGACGCCATCATCGACGTGAGCGAAGGCCAGCCTTACTACGACAACGTGCCCTTCAACGGCGCCACCGGCACGATCTACCGCAAGGAGACCGTCAAGCGCGTCTTCGACGACATCCTGCCCAGCCTGAACCTGCGCTATGACTTCGGCCAGGGCCTGATCGGCCGCCTGGGCCTGTCCAAGACCATCGGCCGCCAGAACTACAACCTCTACGGCGCCACGTTCAGCAGCCCCAGCTGCACCTCGCAGGGTTGCACGGTCACCGGCCCCAACCCCAACCTGAAGCCGCTGAGCGCGCGCAACCTGGACATCTCGCTGGCCTGGTACTACGCCAAGCGCTCCATGCTGGCGATCTCGGCCTTCAGCTCGCTGATCGACGGCTACGCCAAGACCGGCGGCACCTCGTCGGGCCAGACGGTCGAGCTGTACGACGGCACGACCAACCAGTACCGGACCTACATGATCAATTCCTCCACGCAGCAGAAGGCCCGCATCCGCGGCGTCGAGCTGGCGTGGGAGCAGCCGATCGCGTGGGGCTTCGGCTTCCAGTCCAACGCCAGCTACGCCGAGACCAGCGTGGAGGACGGCCGCCCGATGAACGGCGCCTCCAAGCTCGCCGGCAACATGGGCGTGTACTGGGAGAACGACGTGTTCAGCGCCCGCCTGGTCTACAACTACCGCGGCGACTACGTGTCCAGCACGACGGCCCCGGGCCCCACGGCCAACAGCCAGGGCATGTCGACCATCGGCGGCGTGCTGATGCCCAGCGCGCCCACCATCGCGGCCCCCGTGTCCAACGTGGCCTTCTCGGCCAACTACAACCTCACGCCGGAGCTACAGATCGCCTTCAGCGCCACCAACCTGACCAACCCGGTGCGCGCCACCTACCGCTACAGCGAGGCCGAGCAGCAGAAGGTGGACGCCAGCGGCCGCCAGTACTACCTGGAAGCGCGCTACAAGTTCTGAGCGCCCGCGCTCAGCGCCAGAGGGCCGGCATGCGCCGGCCCTTTTTCTTGAGCCGCCGCCCATGAAAAAGCCACCCGACCGGGTGGCTGCGGCGTGCGGCGCGGTGCCGGATCAGGACTTGGGTGCCGAGGCCGCGTCGGCCATGCACTTCTTGACGTGGCTCTTGGCCGCCGCACCATGCAGCTTCTTGTCGGCTGCGGACTTCTCGCAGGCGGGGCTGGCGGCGGCCTCGGGCGCGGCGGGAGACGCGTCGGCCATGCACTTCTTGATGTGGCTCTTCGCAGCAGCGCCGTGCAGCTTCTTGTCGGCCGCGGACTTCTCGCAAGCGGCGCTGGCGGCGGGGGCTGTCTTGTCGGCAGCCTGCGCGGCCAACGCGGCACAGCCGAGGACGAGGGCGAGAGAAATGCGTTTCATCGGGGAACTCCTTCCTCTGGAGAGTGATGGGGCGGGGCCATTCCATCATGGCCGCATGGCAGCGGCAAGCGGTCTCAGAGGATGCGGCGCGGATGGGCCAGCGCCTCGTGCGCGGCGTGCAGCCGCCGCACCAGCACGCGGATGAAACCGCGGTCGAAGCGGTGCTGGCATTCCGGGCTCAGCTGGCCCAGCGACTCGGGCGTGAAGCACAGCGTCGTGCACTCCTGGCTGACCTTGATGTCGGTGCTGTGGCGGCGCAGGTCCGGGTTGGGCGCAAGATACGCCATCTCGCCCACCGACGTGCCCTGGCCCAGCGTGGCCACCAGCCGGCCCTCGCGGAACACCTCCACCTCGCCCTGCGCAATGATGTGGAAGCTGTTGCCCTCCTGGCCGCGCTTGAACAGCGCATAGCCCAGCGGGTAGCGCTTCCAGCGCGCACGGCGCACGACCTCCCACAGCTGCACGTCGCCGAACTCGGCGAAGAACTCCAGCGAGCGCAGCATGTTGAAGCGCTCCGAGTCCCGCACCTCGCCCAGCCGGTTCATCGGCACCTGCTGGCTGGCCACCAGCGCCGACAAGGCCTGGGCGAAGCTGTCCCAGTCGGGGAAGCGCTCCTGCGGATGCTTGGCCAGCGCGCGCAGCACCACCGCGTCCAGCGCCTCGGTGACGCCCGGGCGCTGGCCCAGCAGCGGCGCCGGCGCCTGGTGGTAGATCTGGTGCATCAGCGCCATCTGGTGCTGGGCGTCGAAGGGCGGGCGGCCCGCCACGAGGTTGTAGACCACGGCGCCCAGCGCGTAGATGTCGGCGCGGCAGTCCACGTCGCCGCCCTCGATCTGCTCGGGCGGCATGAAGGCCAGCGAGCCCACGCGGTGGATCTGCGTGGAGTCGGCGTTCAGGTTCAGCGCCGAGCCGAAGTCGCTGACCTTGACGTCCACCACCTGCCCCGCGCCGTCCAGCACCGCCAGCAGGTTGGCGGGCTTCACGTCGCGGTGGATGACGCCCTGGCGGAACACATAGCCCAGCGCCATCGCGCACTTGAAGGCCAGCTCCACGATCTGCTCCAGCGGCAGCAGGCGGTCGCTGCGGCAGAAATGCTTCAGCGTGACGCCGGGCACGTACTCCATGACGAGGTAGGGCGACGCGTCCTCCGACACCGCGTCCAGGATGGCGACGACGTTGGGGTGGTGCAGCCGCCCGGCCAGCGCGGCCTCGGCGCTGAAGAAGCGGTTGCTGAAGTCGCTGCCTGGCGCATCGGCTGGCGCCGCCCAGGTGCGCATGCGCTTGATGGCCACCTCGCGCCCGCTGCCCTGGTTCTGGAACGGGTCGCGCGCCAGGAAGACGTCGCTGGTGGCGCCCTCGCCCAGGCGCTTGAGCACCTGGTAGCGGCCGATGTGGCTGGGCAGATCGTCGGCGGGAGCGGTCACGCGGGGCATGATACGGGCCGCTTCCGTGGAGACCCGTCCCTTGTTCTCGCACATCTACATCGGCACGCGTGACTTCGATCGCGCCCTGGCCTTCTACCGGCCGCTGCTGGCGCTGCTGGGCGTCAGCGAGCGCTTCTGCGACGCGACCCACCCCTGGGCGGGCTGGCAAAGCCAGCCGTCGCCCCGCCCGCTGCTGGTGCTGGGCCGGCCGTTCGACGGCGAACACGAGCCCGGCAACGGGCAGATGGTGGCGCTGCTGGCCACCCGCCGCGCCCAGGTGGACGAGGCCCATGCGCTGGCGCTGACGCTGGGCGGCCGCTGCGAAGGGCCTCCCGGGCTGCGGCCTCAGTACCACGCCAACTACTACGGCGCCTATTTCCGCGATACCGAGGGCAACAAGCTCTGCGTCGCCTGTCACGAGGCGACCGCCGGCTGAGTCGGCGCGCCCAGCGGCCCGTGCGTTGAAGGCGGGCCTCCTAAAATCCCGCCCATGATCCAAGCCAAGCAGGCGCTGCTCGCCGCACTCGCCGACTCCCTCCAGGAAATCGCCCCCGGCTCCAACGCCGTCGCGGCCTTCGAATCCCCCAAGCAGGCCGCCCATGGCGACTTCGCCTGCACGGCCGCCATGCAGCTGGCAAAGCCGCTCAAGGCCAACCCGCGCGAGCTGGCCACGCGCCTGATCGCCGCGCTGGAGGCCAAGCCCGCCTTCCAGCAGTGGGTGCAGTCGCTGGAGATCGCCGGCCCCGGCTTCATCAACATCCGCCTCAAGCCCGCCGCCAAGCAGGCCGTCGTCGCCGAGGTGCTGGGCGCCGGCGCGCAGTTCGGCCACCGCGCCGCCACCGGCAAGCATGTGATGGTGGAGTTCGTCTCGGCCAACCCCACCGGCCCGCTGCACGTGGGCCACGCGCGCCAGGCAGCGCTGGGCGACGCGCTGTGTTCGCTGTTCAAGACCCAGGGCCACGACGTGACCCGCGAGTTCTATTACAACGACGCCGGCGTGCAGATCGCCACGCTCGCCAACTCCACGCAGATGCGGCTCAAGGGCTTCAAGCCCGGCGACGCCGAATGGCCCGAGGCCGCCTACAACGGCGACTACATCCAGGACATCGCCGACGCCTTCCTGCGCCGCGAGACCGTCAAGGCCGACGACCGCGAGTTCACCGCGTCCGGCGACGTGAACGACCTGGACGGCATCCGCCAGTTCGCCGTCGCCTACCTGCGCCACGAACAGGACCTGGACCTGCAGGCCTTCGGCCTGAAGTTCGACAGCTACTTCCTGGAGAGCAGCGTGTATGCGGGCGGCCAGCTGGAGAAGACCGTCGAGCGCCTCATCGCCAGCGGCAAGACGTATGAAGAAGGCGGCGCGCTGTGGCTGCGCACCACCGACTACGGCGACGACAAGGACCGCGTCATGCGCAAGAAGGAAGGTGGCTACACCTACTTCGTGCCCGATGTGGCCTATCACATCAACAAGTTCGAGCGCGGCTACACGCAGTGCATCAACATCCAGGGCACGGACCACCACGGCACCATCGCCCGCGTGCGTGCCGGCCTGCAGGCGGTGAACCTGGGCATCCCGCAGGGCTTCCCGGACTACGTGCTGCACAAGATGGTCACGGTGATGAAGGGCGGCGAGGAGGTCAAGATCTCCAAGCGCGCCGGCAGCTACGTGACGCTGCGCGACCTGGTCGACTGGACCAGCCGCGACGCGGTGCGCTTCTTCCTGATCAGCCGCAAGGCCGACACCGAGTTCGTGTTCGACATCGACTTGGCGCTGAAGGCCAACGACGAGAACCCGGTGTTCTACGTGCAGTACGCGCACGCCCGCATCAGCTCCGTCATCCGCAAGTGGGTGGCCGAGATGGGCGGCGACCTGGCCGCCGTTGCCGGCGCCGACCTGGGTCTGCTGACCGCGCCGACCGAAGAAGCGCTGATGCTCAAGCTCGCCGCCTACCCCGACATGCTGAGCGGCGCCGCCGCCGGCCTCGCGCCGCACGACATCGCCTTCTACGCCCGCGACCTGGCGGGCGCCTACCACTCCTATTACGCTGCCGAGCGCGTGATGGACCAGGCGCCCGAACTGAGCCGTGCCCGCGTCGCGCTGCTGGCCGCCACCCGCCAGGTGCTGGCCAACGCGCTGGCCGTGCTGGGCGTCAGCGCCCCCGAACAGATGAGCCGCGAGGCGGCTCAGGACCAACCGGAGACCGAATGAGTTCTGCATCCAAGCCTGCCGGCCAGAAGAACCAGAAGGGCGGCTTCGTCCTCGGCATGATCGTGGGCCTGCTGCTGGGCCTGGCCATCGCGCTGGCCGTGGCGCTCTACATCACCAAGGTGCCCATCCCGTTCGTGAACAAGGTGCCGCAGCGCACCGCCGAACAGGACGCCGCCGAGGCCGAGCGCAACCGCAACTGGGACCCCAACGCGCCGCTGGCCGGCAAGGCCGCACGCAGCGCCAGCGGCGTCGTCGCTGCCCCTGCGGCGCTGCCGACCGACACGGCAGCCAGCGCCGCCGCACCCGCAGCCAGCGCGGCGGCCAAGCCGGTGGCCGCCAAGGCCTCGGCTCCGGCCAGCACACCCACCGCCACCACGAGCGCCGAGGCCTACGTCTACTTCGTGCAGGCCGGCGCCTACACCCGTACCGAGGACGCAGAGGCCCAGCGGGCCAAGCTGGCCATCCAGGGCTTCACCGCCAAGCTCATGGAGCGCGAGCAGGCCGGCCGCACGGTCTACCGCGTGCGCCTGGGGCCGGTGGACACCCGCGACGAGGCCGAAGGCCTGCAGCGCAAGGTTGAGGGAGCAGGCTTTGAGGCCAATCTCGTTCGTGTACAACGCTGAAACACAGCACCCATTGAAGGAAGCCTGACGCCATGAAGCGCCGCGATTTCTCCGCCCTGCTCGCCACCACCCCGCTGGCTGGCGCCGCGACCTCCGCCCTCGCCCAGGGCGGCCCTGTCGAGGGCCGCCACTACCAGGCACTGTCCCGCCCGCTGCCGGCCCAGCCCGGCAAGATCGAGGTGGTCGAGTTCTTCTGGTACGGCTGCCCGCACTGCTATGCCTTCGAGGACTCCATCGAGGCCTGGGCCAAGCAGTTGCCGGCCGACGTGAGCTTCCGCAAGGCCCACGTGGCCTTCCGGCCCATCGTCAAGATCCACCAGCGCATGTTCTACGCGCTGGAGGCGCTGGGCAAGGAAGCCCAGGCCCGCCCGGCCATCTTCAAGGCCATGCACCAGCAGAACATGGCGCTGGACGACGCCAAGAGCCAGGGCAAGTTCCTGAGCAACCTGGGCATCGACCCGGCCAAGTACCAGGACGCCTACAACTCCTTCGGTGTGCAGACCAAGTGCACGCAGGCCGAGAAGCTGTTCGACGCCTACAAGGCCGACGGCGTGCCGGCCATCGGCATCGGCGGCCGCTTCCTGACTTCGCCCAGCATCGCGGCCGGCGGCGAGCGCCTGCCCGAGCACGAGCTGCACCAGCGCGCGCTGCAGGTCAGCAGCTTCCTGCTGCAACGCATCCGCAGCAAGGCATGAAGCGCCGCGACGCCACCCTCGCGCTGGCCGCGGCCGGCCTGGCGCCCACCGCCTTCGCCCAGGGCGGCCCCGTGGAGGGCCGGCACTATGTGCGCGTGGCCCAGCCGCTGCCGACCACGCCGGGCAAGATCGAGGTGGTCGAGTTCTTCTTCTACCGCTGCCCGCACTGCTTCGCCTTCGACCCGCTCGTCGAGGCCTGGGTGCAACAGCTGCCGGCGGACGTGAGCTTCCGCCGCGTGCCGGTGGGCGCGCAGGCGTTGCTGAAGCTGCACCAGCGCATGTTCTACGCGCTGGAAGCCATGGGCACGCTGACGCCCGCCGTGCACACCGGCATCTTCAATGCCTTCCACCGCCAGGGCGTGGAGGCCAACGACGAGGCCGGCGTGATCGCGCTGGTGGGCCGCCTGGGGGTGGACACGGCCAAGTTCAAGCAGGCCTTCACGTCGTTCGGCGTGCAGAGCAAGGGCGCACAAGGCCAGAAGCTGGCCGAGCTGGCCGGCGCCAACGCCGTGCCGGCGCTGGTGGTGGGTGGCCGCTGGCGCACCGAGGTCGGCATGGGCGCCAATCCCAACCAAAGCGAAGCGGCCCAGGGCCAACAGGCGCTGGCCGTCGCGGATTTCCTGATCAGGTTGTCGCGCGGGAAAGGCTGAGGACGGCGGCGGGCCCATAGAATGGCCTGCAACTTCCGTGCCGCCATGCCCAAGCGACTACCCCTACTGATCGCCCTTGCCCTTGCCGCCGGCCCCGCGCTGGCGGAGAAGGGCGACCGGCTCAAGCCCATGGTCCTGACGGCCGACAAGCAGGGCGAGGTGGACGGCGTGAACCAGCGCACCGAGCTGCAGGGCAACGTCATCATCACCCAGGGCAGCCTTGTGCTGCGCGCCGAGAAGGTGGACGTGCGCGAGACCCGCGACGGCTATCACCAGGCCTATGCCAACGGCAAGACCGGCCAGCCCGTCAGCTTCCGCCAGGCGCGCGACCTGCCCGGCGAAGCGATCGATGGCGTTGCCGACCAGCTCGAATACGACACCAAGTCCGAGACCGTGCGCTTCCTGGGCAACGCCCGGGTGCGGTTGACGCGCGGGGCCGCCGTGCTCAACGAGGTGGCGGGAGCGGTCATCACGTATGACAGCCGCGCCGAGAAGTTCCTCGTCGAGGGCGGCGACGCGACCAGCAACCCAGGCGGGCGGGTGCGCATGATCCGCATGCCACCCCCACCGCCCGAGGCAGCGCCTGCGGCATCGGCGCCGCTGCCACTGCAGCCGTCCACCACCCTCACGCCAGCGCCCAAGTCCTCATGACCAGCGTGCCCTCCTGCGGCAGCCGGCTGGAAGCCGAGCGCCTGGCCAAGAGTTATGGCGTGCGCAAGGTCGTCAAGGACGTGCACGTGCGCGTGGACTGCGGCGAGGTGGTGGGCCTGCTCGGCCCCAACGGCGCCGGCAAGACCACCAGCTTCTACATGATCGTGGGCCTGGTGCGCTCCGACGCCGGCGTCATCCGCATCGACGGCGCCGAGGTGCAGCGCCTGCCCATCCACGCCCGCGCGCGGCTGGGGCTGAGCTATCTGCCGCAGGAAGCCTCCATCTTCCGCAAGCTGACGGTGGAGCAGAACATCCGCGCGGTGCTGGAGCTGCAGCAGGACGAACGCGGCAAGTCGCTGTCCAAGGCACGCATCGACGAGCTGCTGAACGGCCTGCTGCACGACCTGTCCATCGAGGGCCTGCGCGACAGCCCGGCGCCGGCGCTGTCCGGCGGCGAGCGCCGCCGCGTGGAGATCGCCCGGGCGCTGGCCACGCAGCCGCGCTTCATCCTGCTGGACGAGCCGTTTGCCGGCGTGGACCCGATCGCGGTGCTGGAGATCCAGCGCATCATCGGCTTCCTGAAGGCGCGCGGCATCGGCGTGCTGATCACGGACCACAACGTGCGCGAGACGCTGGGCATCTGCGATCGCGCCTACATCATCAGCGAGGGTGCCGTGCTGGCCGAAGGCACACCCGACGAGATCGTGGCCAACGCCGACGTGCGCAAGGTCTATCTCGGCGAACACTTCAGAATGTGATGAGCCCCCCGTCCAGTCTTGCCCCGCTGAACGCGGGCAAACCTGACCGGCCCCCCAAGGGGGCGGCGATGCTTGCGGCATTGAGCCACAAGCACATCGCCTGGGCCGGCCGGCTTGGGAGCGGCCCGGCGCTCGGCCCGCAAGGCCACCATCACGGCGCTGCGCCATGAAGCAGACGCTCCAGGTCCGCCTCAGTCAGCACCTCGCGCTGACGCCCCAGCTGCAGCAATCCATCCGGCTGCTGCAGCTGTCGACGCTGGAGCTGCACCAGGAAGTCGAGCAGATGCTGGCCAGCAACCCGCTGCTCGAAGCCGAGGAGGAGTTCACCGTCTCCACGCCCGAGCTGGCCTCGAATGCGCCGGCCGAAACCGCCAGCGACAGCACGGGCGAGGTCGGCGAAGGTGGCGACGCGCCCGAGCTGAGCGCCGAGGACTTCGGTGGCACCGAGCGCGAGGACTGGGAGAACGGCACCGAGCGCGACGACTTCGACGGCATCCGCGAGCTGCCCAGCAGCAGCCCCGGCAGCGCCGGTGACGAGGACGGTGAGCGCGAGAGCCAGGAGTCCGCCGAGCTGACGCTGGCCGAGCACCTGGGTCAGCAACTGGCCGGCCACCACCTGTCGGCCGAGGACCGTGCTGCCCTGCATGTGCTGATCGAGTCGCTGAACGAGGACGGCTACCTCGAAGACCCGCTGGAGGACATCGCCGCCGCCTTCACCGATGACGCCGAGGAGCTGGAGGAGCTGCTGGACCGCCTGCGCATCGCGCTGCGCCTGCTGCAGAGCCTGGAGCCCGCCGGCATCGCCGCGCGCGACCTGTCCGAATGCCTGGTGCTGCAGCTGCGCACGCTGGCCAAGAGCCCGGCGCAGGTCATCGCCATCCTGATCTGCAAAAGCCATCTGGAGCTGCTGGCCCGCCGCGACATGCGCCGGCTGATGGCCGAGACCGGCGCCGACGAGGCGCTGCTGCGCGAAGCGCAGGCGCTCATCACGCGGCTGGAGCCCAAACCGGGCCGCCGCTTCGCGCAGGGCGCCGCCGCGGCCATCGTGCCCGACGTCATCGTGCGCAAGAGCGGCCGCGAGTTCCGCGTGATGCTGAACCCCGAGGTCGCCCCCAAGCTGCGCATCAACGAGCTGTACGCCAACGCGCTGCGCGCCACGCGCGGCGGCATCAGCAACTCGCCGTTGGGCGGGCAGCTGCAGGAGGCGCGCTGGTTCATCAAGAACATCCAGCAGCGCTTCGACACCATCCTGCGCGTCAGCCAGGCCATCGTGGAGCGCCAGCGCGGCTTCTTCACGCATGGCGAGCTGGCGATGAAGCCGCTGGTGCTGCGCGAGATCGCCGACGAGCTGGGCCTGCACGAGTCCACCATCTCGCGCGTGACCACCGCCAAGTACATGGCCACCAGCTGGGGCACCTTCGAGCTGAAGTACTTCTTCGGTTCGGGCCTGTCCACCGAGGCCGGTGGCGAGGCGTCCAGCACGGCGGTGCGCGCGCTGATCAAGCAGTTCGTCGCCGCCGAGGACGTGAAGAAACCTCTGTCCGACAGCGCGCTGGCGGCCATGCTGGAAGAACAGGGCATCCAGTGCGCACGCCGCACGGTCGCCAAATACCGCGAAGCGATGAAGATCGCGCCGGCCAATCTGCGCAAGGCGCTGTAGGAGCTTGCATGAACCGCACCCTGGCTATGGCGCTGACGCTGAGCGCCTTGTTGAACTGCCACGCCGCCACGGCGCAGGACCTCGTCGGCGACGTGAAGGCCTGCCGCCTGAAGGTCGACGCGACCAGCCGGCTGGGCTGCTATGACGCGATGAAACTGCCGGGTGGCGAAGCGGTCGCCGCAGCGAAGCCCGCCGCGCCTGCGGCCGAGGCCGTCGCGAAGTTCGGCCAGGAGGCCATCAAGCCGCCGGCCGGCGCGCCGCCGGCGCTCAAGCAGGTCGAGAGCCGCATCCGCGGCAAGTTCCAGGGCTGGGGTCCCAACAAGCGCATCGAGCTGGAGAACGGCCAGGTCTGGCGCATCGCCGACGACAGCGAAGCGCTGTACGAGCTGCAAGACCCCAAGGTCATCGTGCACCGCGGCCTGTTCGGCGCCTATTTCCTGGAGATCGAGGGCGTGCCCTTCCAGGTGCGGGTGGTCAGGGCGCGCTGACCAGGTCGGCCTTGCGCCACTCCCTTGGCGACTGCCCCGTGTGTGCGCGGAAGGCGCGTGACAGCGCGGCCTCGCCGCCATAGCCCACGTCCGCCGCGATGTGCTTGAGGGCGCGGCCCTCGCGCAGCCCCTTCTGTGCCAGGGCTATGCGCCAGCGCTGCAGGTAGACGCCGGGCGTGCAGCCCACGACATCGCGGAAGGCATTCGCGAACACCGTGCGCGACATGCCGGCCGCCGCCGCCAGCTCCTCCAGCGGCCAGTCGCGCTGCGGCGCGTCGTGCAGGGCCACGAGCGCGCCACGCAGCTTCGGGTGGGACAGGCCGGCCAGCATGCCGGACGCCACCTGGCCCTGCGCCATCAGCTCGCGCAGCACCCAGATCAGCAGCACCTCGAACAGCCGGTCCAGCATCAGCTGGCGGCCGCAATGGGTGGCCTCGGCTTCGGCGAACAGCTGACCCAGCACGGGCGCACAGCCCGGCACCGACGCGAGCGGCAGGCAGACCCAGGGCGGCAGCGCCGCCGCGATCGGGTGGCCGGCGCCGCCTTCGAAGGCCATGTGCGCGCACAGGAACTGCGCGCCGCAGCTCGGGTCCGTCACGAAGCGATGCGCCAGCGGGCGCGGGTAGAGCAGCAGGCTGGGCTCGGCAATGCGCAGCGGCTCTGGCGTGCCCGCGTTGTGCACCTCCACGCCGCCCTCGCGGATCAGATGCAGCTGGCCGCGCCCCGCCTGCGGCTCCAGGCTGTTGACGCCACACAGCGGCCCGGCCTGGAAGGTCTCGGCGCGCACGGCGAAGTGCGTGAACAGCGCGGCAAGTCGGTCGGCCATGATCGGTACCAAATGCAAAGTTAAACGTACTTTATGGCATCCATGGTTCGAGCATTGTCGGCAAAGTTCATACCGTCGCAAGACAGAAACCACCAACCACCGACATCGCCAAGGAGCCCACCATGATCCGCCAACCCGCTTTCAACCGTGCCCTGCTGCAACTGCTGACCGGCGCCGCCGTGTTCGTCGGCGCCTCCGCGCAGGCGCAGTCGTATGTGAGCGACCTGGAGACGGGCAAGAGCGTCAGCGTGCAGTCCACCGTGTCGCGCGCCGAGGTGCTGGCCGACCTGAAGATCTACCAGGAGTCGGGCCTGGCCGCCGCCGAGCGCTCGGCCGATGAGACCGGCCAGTGGAACAGCCCGGCGCTGCACGCCGCCCGCGAGCGCTATGCCGCGCTGCGCCACGGCACGCGCTATGCCGCGCTGGTGGCCGAGTACGCCGCGCGCCGCGGCGAGATCGTCCGCCCCGCCGCCAAGGCCTGATCCCGCACCGCATCCAAGGAGAACCCGCCATGAACGCCTTCACCCGCCTCGCGCTCGCCGCCGCCATCGCCGCCAGTGGCTTTGCCGCCCAGACCCAGGCCACGGCCGCCCCGACCGCAGCCGCCGCGGTCGCCAGCCAATACATCGCCGCCGCCGACGGCACGCCGCTGTACGTCAAGGACTGGGGCCCGAAGAACGGCCCGGTGGTCGTGTTCAGCCACGGCTGGCCGCTGAGCTCGGACAGCTGGGAGTCGCAGATGCAGTTCCTGGCCGAGCGCGGCTACCGCGTCGTCGCGCACGACCGCCGCGGCCACGGCCGCTCGGGCCAGCCCTGGACGGGCAACAACATGGACCAGTACGCCGACGACCTCGGCGCCGTGCTGACCGCGCTGGACCTGAAGCAGGTCACGCTGGTGGGCTTCTCCACCGGCGGCGGCGAGGTGGCCCGCTACATCGGCCGCCACGGCACGGCGCGCGTGGCCAAGGTGGCGTTCGTGGCGGCCATCACGCCCATGATGGGCCAGTCCGCCACGCACCCGGAGGGCGTGCCGACCGCCGTCTACGACGGTCTGCGCCAGGCCGCGCTGGACAACCGGGCCCAGCTCTACAAGGACGTTGCCAGCGGCCCGTTCTTCGGCTTCAACCGCCCGGGCGCCAAGCCCTCCCAAGGCCTGATCGACAGCTTCTACGCCCAGGGCATGCAGGCCGGCTCCAAGGGCACCTACGACAGCATCGACGCCTTCTTCAACTCCGACTTCCGTGCGGACCTGAAGAAGGTCGACGTGCCGGCCCTGGTGATCCACGGCAGCGACGACCAGCTGCTGCCCGTCGACACCACCGGCCGCGCTACGGCGAAGCTGGTCAAGGGCGCCCGGCTGATCGAGTACGCCGGCGGCCCTCACGGCATCACCGACACGCACAAGGACCGCCTCAACCAGGACCTGCTGAACTTCATCGGCCAGTAAGACCGAGCGCGCCGCCCGGCTTCACGCCGGGTGGCGCGTTAACGCCTGGCCCGCAGCGGCGGCGGCAGCGCGTCGCCGGCCTGACGGCGGCGGAACAGCGCGGCGCGGGCCAGCACGATGGTCGTGACCGGCGCGGTGATGGACAGCACGATGATGATCAGCCACACGTGCAGTGCCAGCCCGCCGCTGCGGGTGCTGA
>DASWWC010000151.1:0-12320 GCA_036401055.1 Roseateles sp. | reverse complement strand
CCGGCCTGCCCGCCAGCCTGCCGGGCAACGGCGCGGGCGACTGGGCGGGCGCCGCCGACGCGCAACGCATCGCCTGCGGCCTGCCCGTGACCGCGGCGCCGGGCACGCTGTTTCGTTACTCCGACGTCAACTTCATCCTGCTGGGCCGCATCGTGGAACAGGTCAGCGGCCAGACGCTGGACCGCTTCGCCGACGAGGCGGTGTTCCAGCCGCTGGGCATGACGGACAGCGGCTACCTGCCGCTGCGCCGCCTGGACGCCGGCCGCATCGCGCCCACCGAGCGGCTGAAGGACGGCAAGCTGCTGCGCGGCGAGGTGCACGACCCCACGGCGCGCAAGATGGGCGGCGTGGCCGGCCATGCGGGCCTGTTCACGACCACGGCCGACCTGGCCCGCTTCGCGCGCATGCTGCTGTCCGGCGGCATGGCCGAGGATGGCCGGCGCCTGCTGTCGATGCAGAGCGTCGCGCTGCTGACGACGGCGCAGTCGCCGGCCGCGATCGCCGAGCGGCGCAGCCTGGGCTGGGACATCGCCTCGCCCTATGCCCGCCCGCGCGGCAGCCTCTACCCGCCCACGAGCTTCGGCCATACCGGCTTCACCGGCTGCGCCTTCTGGCTGGACCCGGCCAGCCGCAGCTTCTACGTGCTGCTGTCCAACCGCGTGCATCCGGCGCCGGGCACCAACGTGCTGCCGCTGTACGGCGAGCTGGGCACGCTGGCGGCGCGGGCCGCCGGCGTGGGCGGCTCAGGCCCCTGAAACAGCGCCGGGATGGTTCGGCCGGGCTTCACCTCAGCGTGAACCGCGCCGTGCCCAGGGACTTGCCGCCGTCGTTGACGACCGCGACCACCTTGGTGCCCGCAGCGACCTGGAAGCTGCCGCTGGCCTCCAGCCTGTCGCCCGCAGGCTTGAGCTCGACTTCCTGCTTGTCCTTGCCGGCCAGCAGCGTCAGCTTCGCGCTCGCCTTGGACACATCGCGCAGCTTGCCGTGGTCCTGCACGTAGAGCTGCAGCACGGT
This sequence comes from Roseateles sp., assembly GCA_036401055.1. Taxonomy (GTDB): domain Bacteria; phylum Pseudomonadota; class Gammaproteobacteria; order Burkholderiales; family Burkholderiaceae_C; genus Pelomonas. The sequence goes on along the minus strand of DASWWC010000151.1, from coordinate 11,306 downwards.
GGGCTTGGCGACCAGCTCGTAGTCGGCCTCCTTGCCCGGCGTGAAGATGCCGCCCTTCATGGGCTGGTGGTCGCCGCCCGCCAGGGCGACGTTGCCGGCGCCGGCCAGGGCGGCGGCGGCGCACAGGGCGATGAGGATGCGTTTCATGGGTGGTCCTTTCGGTGAAGAGATCAAAGGGCTTCGGCGCCCGCGGCCTGCTGCAGGCGCTCGGCGTCCCGGCGGCCGAAGCACCAGAACATCGCGGGGGTCAGGAAGGTGTCCAGCAGCGTGGAGCTGATGAGGCCGCAGAAGATGACGACGGCCACCGGGTGCAGGATCTCGGTGCCGGGCTGCTCGGCCTCGAACAGCAGCGGCGCCAGCGCAAAGGCCGTGACGAGCGCCGTCATCAGCACCGGTGCCAGCCGCTCCAGCGAGCCGCGCGTGATCATCTTGATGTCGAAGTGCTCGCCCTCGAAGCGCATCAGGTTGATGTAGTGGCTGACCTTGAGGATGCCGTTGCGCACCGAGATGCCCGCCAGCGTGATGAAGCCGACCAGCGCCGCCACCGACAGCGGCTGGCCCGACAGCCACAGCCCCACCACGGCGCCCACCAGCGCCAGCGGGATATTGGCCATGATGAGCAGCGACAGGCGCACGGACTGGTAGCGGCTGAACAGCACGACGAACATCAGCGCCAGCGACACCAGCGACAGCAGGCCGACGAGGCGCGAGGCCTCTTCCTGCGCCTGGAACTGGCCGCCCAGCGTCACGAAATAGCCCTCGGGCAACTTCGTCTCGGCGACGACGCGGCGGATGTCGACCACCACCTCCGACAGCGCGCGGCCCTGCGCGTTGGCGGACAGCACGATGCGGCGCCTGCCGTCGTCGCGGCTGATCTGGTTGGGACCGTCGCCGTCCTCGATGCTGGCGATCCTCGACAGCGGCACGCGGCCGGTCGGCGTCTCGATGAGCAGGTCCTTCAACCCATCCGCCGCGCGGGCCGACTCGGGCAGCTTGACGACCAGCGCGAAGCGCCGCCCGCCCTCGACGATCTGCGTGATGCGCTCGCCCTCCACCAGGCTCTGCAGCGTGGCCAGCACCTGCGGCGCGGGCACGCCGTACTGCGCGGCGGCGGCGTAGTCGATGCGCACCTTGATCTGCGGCGCCAGCACCTGCTTCTCGATCTCCAGGTCGGCCAGGCCGGGAATGGCGGCCAGCTTGGCGCGCAGCGCGTCGGCCTGGCCGCGTAGCGTGTCCAGGTCCTCGCCGAAGATCCGGATGGCGATCTGCGAGCGCACGCCCGACAGCATGTGGTCGATGCGGTGCGAGATGGGCTGGCCGATGGAGATGGCCGCCGGCATGTGGGCCAGCCGGGCGCGGATGTCCGCCGAGATCTCGGCCATCGAACGCGTCAGCTCGCCCGTCGGCTTCAGGCCCACGTCCAGCTCGCTGACGTGCACGCCCTCGGCATGCTCGTCCAGCTCCGCGCGACCGCTGCGTCGGCCCACATGCGTCACCTCGGGCACCTGCTTGACGAGCACCTCGGCCTGGCGTGCCAGCGCAGCCGTCTCCGACAGCGTGACGCCCGGGTTCAGGCGCATGCCCACCATCAGCGTGCCCTCGTTGAAGGGCGGCAGGAAGGTGGTCGGGAAGAAGGGCACGGCGGCCACGGCCAGCAGCACCGCCACGCCGCCCGCCACCAGCGCGCGCTTCGGATGCGCGAGCACGGTCTGCAGGCCACTGGCGTAGTGCCGCTTCAGCCAGGCCAGCGCTTTCGTGTCGCCATGCGCCAGCGAGGTCATGCCCGGCAGCAGCAGCGACGACAGCACCGGCGTCATCGTGACGGACACGACCAGGCTGGCCAGCGTGGAGACGATGAAGGCGATGCCCAGCGGGATGAACAACCGGCCCTCCATGCCCGGCAGCGCGAACAGCGGCACGAAGACGAGCACGATGATGACCGTCGCGTACAGGATGGCGGAGCGGACCTCCATCGTCGCCATGGCCACCAGCGCCAGCACGCCGGGCCGCTCGGCCTCGGGCCGTGCGCGCGCCTCCTTCATGCGGCGCATGACGTTCTCGACGTCCACCACCGCGTCGTCCACCAGCCCGCCGATGGCGATCGCCAGGCCGCCCAGCGTCATCGTGTTGATGGACAGGCCGAAGTACTGGAACACCAGCGCCGTGATGAAGATGGACACGGGAATCGCCGTCAGCGCGATGACCGTGGGCCGCAGCGTGCCGAGGAAGAAGTACAGGATGAGCGCGACGAACACCGCCGCGCCGGCCAGCTTCCATTTCAGGTTGTTGATGGACGCCTCGATGAAGCTGGCCTGCCGGAAGGTCACGCGCGGCGCCTCCATGCCCACCGGCAGCGAGGTCTTCATGCCGGCCATCGCGTCCTCGATGCTGCGCGTGAGCGCCAGCGTGTCGGCAGTAGGCTGCTTCTGGATGCCGAGGATGACGGCGGGCTTGCCTTCGAAGCCCGCATCACCGCGCCTGGGCGCCGCAGCGAAGCTCACGTCGGCGATCTGGCGCAGCAGGATGGGCTGGCCGTTGCGGGCCGTCAGCGCCAGGTTCCTCAGGTCGTCCAGCAGGGACGTGCGGCCGACGTTGCGGATCAGCACCTCGCGGCCGTTCAGCTCCAGAAAGCCGCCCGACGTGTTGGACGAGAAGCCCTTCAACGCCGCGGCCAGCTGCTCCTGCGTGATGCCCAGCTCGGCCATGCGGCGCGTGTCGGGCTGCACCTGGAACTGGCGCACCTCGCCGCCGATGGGGATGACCTGGGCCACGCCCGGCACCGCCATCAGCCGCGGGCGCAGCACCCAGTCGGCGTACTCGCGCACCGCCATCGGAGAGATCTTGGCGGTATCGACGGGGATGGCGATCTGCAGGATCTCGCCCATGATGGAGCTGATCGGCCCCATGTGCGCGACGACGCCTTCGGGCAGGCCCTGCTCCATGGAGGCGAGCCGCTCGGACACCATCTGGCGCGCGCGGAAGATGTCGGTGCGCCAGTCGAAGGTGACGTAGACGAAGGACAGGCCGGCCGACGACACGGAGCGCACCGTCTCCACGCCCGGCAGGCCGTTCATCGTCGTCTCCAGCGGGAAGGTGATGAGCTGCTCCACCTCCTCGGCGGCCATGCCGCCGGCCTCGGTCATCAGCGTGACCGTGGGCTTGTTGAGGTCGGGGAAGACATCGACCGGCGTGCGCGACAGCGTCCACGCGCCATAGGCCATCAGCGCGACGCCGGCGATGAGGACGAGCAACCGGTTGGCCAGGCTGCTGGCGAGAAGCCACTTGAACATCGTGAGCCTCCCTTCAGCGGACCTGATTGATGAGCGTGGCGCCTTGCGTCGCCACACGGTCGCCCGGCTGCAGGCCCGAGGTCACGGCCACGTTCACGCCGTCCAGCGGCTCGACGGTGACGACGCGCGGCTCGAACCTCTCGGGCGCGGTCTTGATCCAGACGATGCTCTGGTTGGACGGACTCTTCATCAGCGACGCGGCCGGCACGGCCAGGCCCTTCAGCGTCGTGCGCGTCTGCACGAACACCTTGACGGGCTGGCCCACGGCCAGCGCCGACAGCGCGGCGCCCTGGGCGCGGAAGCTCAGCGGCAGCGCCTGCTCGCGCAGCGAGCGTGCGGCGCCAACGAACTGCAGCGGCACGCGGGTCAAACCCACGGCCAGGCTTGCGCCGGCGACGTCCGAAGCCAGGGCCGCATCGAAGGCCAGCGCCTCGACCTGCAGACGCACCGGGTCCACGATCTCAAAGACCAGCTCGCGCGCATCCACCACCTGCCCGGCCACGGCCTGGGCCGAGGCAATGACACCGGACACGGGAGCGACCAGCGCCTCCCGCGCCCCCAGGCCCGCGCCGACCGCGGAGGCTCGCGCGGACAGACTGGCCAGCTCCGACTCGGCCGCCTCGATCTCGCGGCGCGGCACGGTATCGCTGAGCTCCTTCAACCTCGCGACGCGCTTGACGGCCAACTCGCGTGCCGCGTGCAGCTCGGCCAGTTGCGCCGCCTGGTTGGCGCGTTCGATGGGCGCGGTCGAGGCCGCGACATAGGCGAGCACTTCGCCCTTGCGCACGGGCTGACCCAAGGCCGGCAAGCCTTTGGGGCCAGCATCGATGCGGCCCGCCGTCGTGGCCTGCACCTTGCCACCGGCATTCGGGTCCATGACGATGCGGCCCGCCAGCTCGACCGAGCGGGCCAGGTCGGCCTGCTCGGTCACCACCGTCCGCACGCCCAACTGGCGCTGCGCGGGTTTGGGCAGGAAGACGCTGCCATCCGGCAGCCGGGTCGGGCCGTTGGCATTGGCCACGGGGCCGGAGTCGCCGTGGTCGTGGCCGTGTTCATCAGCGGCCCAGGCCGTGGCGCCGGCGAGCAGCAGCAGGGCAATCAGACGGCGCTTCATGCGGCACCTCCTGCACGGCGGGCGGCAATCACGCGGCGGGCGATCCACGCCAGGGCGAGCAGCGCGGCGCCCGCGGCGAGCGCGCGGCCGAGGTACTCCTTCCACGAGTGGACGTGCGCAGACGGGGCGTCCGCATGCATGTCGAACTCAGCGGCCAGCAGGTCGATGTCGCTGCCGGCCGTCACCGTGGCCGTCACCGGCGTGAGGCCGGGCTTCAGGGGCTGCGCGATGGCGCCTTGGAACTCGCCGTCGGCGACCTCCTTCAACGCGACTTTGGCGCCGCCCACGTCGAGATCCAGCGTGGCGCCCTTGACGGGCGCGTTGTCGGCGAAGCGGTCCAGATAGATCGTCAGCTGCTGGTCCTTGGCCACGCCGACCAGTTCGAACAGCTCGGACGACGCCGCAAAACGCGGCAGCGCCGGCGCCGCGGCCGTGGGGGCGGGGTCATGGTCGTGGCCTTCACCGGCCAGCACGGGGAAGCACAGCGCGGCGAAGGCCAGCGCCAGTGCGAAAGGGAGGGTCTTGTTCATTGGGATGTTCATGTCTCGCTCACTCGGGCAGCAGCCCCAGGGCCTGGCGAAGTTGGGAGATGGCGGCGTCGCGTTCGACGCCGCTGCGGGCGGCCTGGCGCTCGGCCTCGGCGGCCTCCAGCTCGATGCGCAGGCGCGTGGGCAGGTCGGTCTCGCCGAGGCGGAAGGACTTGTCGAAGAAGCCGCGCGATTCGCGCGCCAGCGCCGCGCGGCGCTCGGCGGCGGCGTGCGCGGTTTCCAGCGCCTTGACGCGCAGCTGCGCGGCCTGGACCTGCGAGCGCACGCGCTGCCGCTCCTGCTCCAGCTGGGCTTCGGCTTCGAGCAGGTCGGCGCCTGCCGTCGCGAGGCGTGCGTCGCTGCCGCTGGACCTGCCCAGCGGAATGCGCAGGCCCACGATGACGCTTTGGCCATAGCGCTCGCCCAGGCTGCCGCGCTCGCGGGCGGCGCCCACGGTCAGCTCCGGGTTGGCGCGCGATTGCGCACCGGCCAGGTCGCGCTGGCGGCGGGCCAGTTCGGCCTTGGCGGACAGCTCGGCGAGGGCCGGATGCTCCGCAGCGTCGCCGGCGGGGCGCGGCTCGGCACCGGTACCGGCGGGCGGGGCGCCGGTCAAGGCGCTCCAGGCCTGGGCCGCATCCGTCAGCGTCACATCGGCTTCCGCTGCCGCGCTCTCCGCAGTCGCTGCGGCGGCTTCAGCCTGGTGGCCATCGGCCCTCGCAAGGTCACCGGCATTGACGCGGCGGGCCACGTCGGCCGCAATCTGGCGCGCGTTGGCCAAGCGCTGCCGGGCCAGGTCCAGGTCGATGCGGGCGCGCTGGTGCGCCCAGTAGGCGTCCCGCACGTCGGCCGCAAGCCGCCATTGCGCGGCCAGCAACTGCTTGTCGACCGCTTCGACGCCGGCGGCTGCAGCCGCCTGGGCGCGCGAGCGCTCACCGGGCAGCCACAGCGGCACAGCGACGGCCGCGTCGTATTCGCGTGCGCCCTCGTTGCGGGTGATGCGGTCGGTCTTCGCCGTCATCTCCAGCGCGGGCGCGTCGGGTGTCCAGCGCTGCGCCGCGGCCGCCGCGGCTGCCGCGGCATCCTTGCGCAGCGGTGCTGCACGGTGCTCGGGCTTGCGCGCCCAGGCCGCATCGAAGCCCTGCTTGAGGGCGGAGGGCGCGGTTTGCGCCCAGCCTGGCGCCGTCCACAGCAAGGTGGCGGCCGCCAGGACGCTGGGCCAGGCCCAGTGTCGGGTGGTCATGGAAAGTTCTCGTCGTGAAGCGAGCAGCGGTGCTCGCGGTCAGGAATCCGACGAGGGGGGCGCTACGCGAGCGCCAACAGGAACCGCCTCGTCAGCCGTCAGGCGACGAGCGCAAGCGGGGGGCGCAGCAGGTTGCCGACCGGCGGGTCGGGCAGATGAAGCCCGTAGCCGGGAACGGGTCGGTCGGCCGCCCATGCGGGGCCGACCTCGGCGGGGCTGGACACCATGCCGGCGCACAGGCCGTGGCAGGCCTCGCAGTCGGGATGGTTGCCGAACGGCTCGCCGCCGTCGTCGCCGGCGCCGTCATGAGCACCGGCATCGGGCGCCGCCTGGTGCTCGTGCACGTGGTGGCCGAAGTGCGTGCCGCCCGCCTCGTGCTCGCAGACGCTGCCCGCCGCCGCCCAGCTCCATTGCAGGGGCAGCAGCAGCATCATGACGATGAGGACGAAGCGGCGCATGGCGTGGCAGTTTAGGGCCTGGCGGCCGGCGCGCCGCGCAGCAGGCGCAGGCCGTTGAAAACCACCAGCAGGCTGGCGCCCATGTCGGCGAAGACGGCCATCCACATGGTCGCGCCGCCGAACACGGCCAGCGCGAAGAACACCGCCTTGATGCCCAGGGCCAGCCCGATGTTCTGCCACAGCACCGCGTGCGTGCGGCGCGACAGACGGATGGTCTCGGGCACGCGGCGCAGGTCGTCGTTCATGACGAGCACGTCGGCCGCCTCCTTGGCGGTGTCGGTGCCGGCGGCGCCCATGGAGAAACCTATGGCCGCGGCGGCCAGGCCGGGCGCGTCGTTGATGCCGTCGCCGACCATGCCGACCGGGCCGCTGCGGCCGAGTTCGGCGATGACGGCCTGCTTGTCCTGCGGCAGCAGGTGGGCATGCACCGCCTCGATGCCGACTTCGGCGGCGATGGCCTGGGCGGTCGATGGGTTGTCGCCGGTCAGCATGACGGGGCGAACGCCCAGCGCCTTCAGCTCGGCGATGGCCTGACGACTGGTCGCCTTGGTCGTGTCGGCCACGGCAAACAGGGCCAGCGCGCCGCGGCTGTCGGCCAGTACGGACAGCGTGCGGCCCTGGGCCTCGTGCTGCTGCATGCGCGCCTCCAGCTCGGCCGTGCACAGGCCGCGCTCGTGCAGCCAGCGGTGGTTGCCGAGGGTGTAGATCTCGTCGTTGATGCGGCCTCGCACGCCGCGGCCCAGTTCGGCGCTGAAGTCGGCCACCTCTTGCGCCTCGCGGCCCAGGCCCTGGACGAGCGCTTTCGAGACGGGATGGTCCGAGCGCCCCGCCAGGCTGGCGGCGATACGCAGCACGTCGTCACCGGCGGTGCCAGACGACAGCAGCTCTTGCGCCACCAGCTTCGGCCGGCCTTCGGTCAGCGTGCCGGTCTTGTCCAGCGCCACGGCCTTCAGGCGGCGCGCCTCCTCCAGGTAGGCGCCGCCCTTGATGAGGATGCCGCGCCGCGCCGCCGCCGCCAGTCCGCTGACCACGGTGACCGGCGTGGAGATGACCAGCGCGCAGGGGCAGGCGATGACGAGCAGCACCAGCGCCTTGTAGATGGCCGTCAGCCAGGGCCAGCCGGCCAGCAGCGGCGCGCCGACGGCCACGGCAAGCGCCAGCAGGAAGACGGCGGGCGTGTACACGGCGGCGAAGCGGTCGACGAAGCGCTGCGTGGGCGCGCGCTGGCCCTGCGCCTGCTCGACGGCGTGGATGATGCGGGCCAGCACCGTGTCCGTCGCCGGCCGCGTGACCTCGAACTCCAGCGAGCCGCTCTGGTTGATGGTGCCCGCGAACACGTCGTCGCCCGCGGCCTTGTCGACCGGGATGCTCTCGCCGGTGACGGGCGACTGGTCCACGGCGCCCTCGCCGGCCGTCACGCGGCCATCCAGCGCCAGGCGCTCGCCGGGCTTCACGCGCACCGTCGCGCCGACGGCCACGGTCTTCGCATCCTGCAGCGCCCAGCTGCCGTCGGCCTGCCGCACCTCGGCCCGCTGCGGCGTCAGTGCCAGCAGGCTGGCGATTGCATTGCGGGCCCGCTCCACCGAGCGCGCCTCGATCAGCTCGGCCAGCGCGTACAGCGCCATGACCATGGCCGCCTCCGGCCACTCGCCGATCAGGAAGGCGCCGATGACGGCCACGCTCATCAGCGCGTTGATGTTGAGCCGGCCTCGGAACAAGGCCGACAGGCCCTTGCCGAACACCTCCAGCCCCGCCAGCGCGATGGCCGCGCCGGCGGCGGCCATGCCGGCGATCGTCCAGGGCAGCGTCTGCGGCGCCAGCAGGCTCACCAGTTCGGCGACGAAGGCGACGCCCAACGCGGCGATGAGCCGCATCAGTTCACGACGTCTCGCGCTGCTGACCTCCGCTTCGGCCGGCGGCGCCTGCAGCGTCTCGGTCTTGAACCCGGCGGCCTGGATGGCTGCGACGACCGCGCCGGCCAGCGCGGCCGGCGCGGTGACGGCCAGCGTGCGCGCCGGCAGGTTGAACTGCAGGCGCAGCCCGGCGAAGCCTTCCAGCGCGCGGCGGATCTGGCCCTCCTCGACGGGGCAGTCCATCGCCGGGATGCGCAGCAGCAGCCCGCCGGCCGGCGGCGCGGCGGCGGCGACCTCCGATGCGCAAGCGCCCGACGAGCAGCAGTCGTCCACCGGCGCAGGGGCGGGTGTTGCTGCGTGGTCGTGGTAGTGGTCGTACGGCGAGGCGCAGCAGCTGTCCGCAGCGCCGGCCTGCGGCTGCGCTGGCTTGAGCGGTTCACGCCGCTTCAAGAACTGGATGGGCTGGGGCTGGGTCATGGGTTGATGTCTCGTTGCGGATTGAATTGGAATCCCTGTAGCCACTACAGAGTCAAGTCCCTACACTGCGCCCGGAAACTGTCTGCGGACCTGCCCATGAAGATCGGTGAACTGTCGACCGCCTCGTCCACGCCCGTCGAGACCATCCGCTACTACGAGCGCGAGGGCCTTCTGCCGGCTCCGGCGCGTTCCGACGGGAATTTCAGGCTCTACGCGGCAGCGCACCTGGAGCGGCTGCAGTTCATCCGCTACTGCCGCGGCCTGGACATGTCGCTGGACGAGGTGCGCGTGCTGCTGCGCGTCAAGGACGGCGCCACGGACGACTGCGGCGACGTCAATGCCCTGCTCGACGGCCACATCCGCCATGTGTCCACGCGCATCAAGGAGCTGCGGCTGCTGGAGCGGCAGCTCAAGGACCTGCGCCAGCGCTGCTGCACGGTGCAGGGCGCCGACGAGTGCGGCATCCTGCAAGGCATGGTGTCCGCTGCCAAGGAGACCGTGGCGGCGCCAGCCCAACGGGGGCATTTGCGCGGCGTGCATGCACGCTGAAACCGGCGATTGTTGGGGCTCACCCAACCTGACCCTTGGCAGCCCACTAGGTCAACGGGCTAGCGAAAATCACCTCATCGCACATGGAACCGAGGGTTCACTGAAGGTGGAACTTTCCGGAATTCGTTTCACTGAACATGAAACTTTGGCGAGGAACACGTTGCTGCTGAACCAGCTTGAAGCTGCTACGACGCATGTTCGCGGCCTATCATGACCAACAAACCGCAGCAGCCGAACGTAGGCGCAGCGAGCCGGGAACGCTGGGAGGACTCATGTTGAAGATAAAAGGGCTCGACACCCTATCAAAGAACTTGGACGCCCTGTCAAAAGCTCTCGAGAGCCTAAAGACGATGAACGTTCAGTTCGATCCCAACGACCCGGTGTCAATCGACGCTGCAGTGAAAGACATGGAAGCCCAAGTCGATGAACAGGTTGAACCTTGGGCGGGGACACCATTTGTGGACCAAATCATTGCCGAGACAAAAGAGCAACTTGTCAGCATGATCTTCGACCGCGCGGCTACCCTCCGTCTTGAGCGCGAGGCTGGCGATGGCAAGTGATGATGTCCTGTTTCGACGCATAAACGATGCCGTTCTGGACCTCCAGCGCGCAGATTATCAATCGCTGAACAGGCCGTACCGAGTACTTGTGCAGTCATTGGAAGCTGACGAGTTGCGCCCCATAACGGAAGCGCTTACCCGATCAGTAGACCTCGACGTCTTTCTGGCCGCGAGCGAGAGGAGCATTGGCAGTATGGCTGGAAGCGGTCACTTGGCTTGGCCAGAGGAACATGAAAAGTACCTGGGCCTGTGCCTACTGTTGCTCCGAAAGTACCGCGACCATCCAGATCAGCTCTTCAATTTCACCTTCACGTACTTTCACGCCACCGGCTTGACGCAGACGCTGCGGAAGTTCGTTAGTAATTTGGTCATTCCGTTTGTCCGCGACTTCACTACTTACGCTCGCTCTCACCTTGCAGTGCCCGAGCCTGGCCAAGACGCAAGCTCTGGGTCACCCTTAGCCTCAAGCATCAATATCCAAAACTTTCAAGGCGTTTTGGGCAACGTTAGCGGCAGCACGCTGCACCAAAACCTACAGATGACTTTTGGGGCAAAGGACCTCGACGGACTGATTGCGCACCTTGGCAAACAAGGTGTCACAGAGGTCGAGCTTGCGGAATTGAGAACGTCCATCGAAGCTGATCCAGAACCTACCGCACCCGGCAAGTTCGGACCACGCGTGAGCGCCTGGATAGGAAAGATGGTCGGGATGGCCGCCGCTGGGGTCTGGGGCGTCAGCCTGGGAACAGCGGGCAACTTACTGGCTGCGGCCATCGGTAACTACTACGGCCTATCTCCTCACTGACCGCCGCCGCGCTTCGATGGACGTGCCGAGGGCTCCGCGGCCAATCCACCGACAACATCCTAAGGACATCGCGCGTCAGCTAGTGGGCAGCCCGTAGTAGTGGCTGACGGCGTTCGACAGCAAATTGCCAGCGGCGGCTATTCCGATATTCCAAGCACCAGATGCCGCCTTACCGAGCATGCCGCCCACCCAGGCGCTCACGCGAGCCCCAAACTTACCTGACTGAGTTGGCATAGGGTCAGTGGCAACAGCCGCTTTTAGCGCCTCAAGGTCGGCATTGTCGACTCCCTTCGCCCAACGGAGAGCGACGCGCCACCGAATGCCGTCGCCTTCGTGCACACCGAGCCGCGGGACAGCGCCAACCAAAAGAGCGGCCCCTTCGTGCGCGTCTACAAAGACCGCCTGGGTCGAGACCTGCGCAGCGTCACCGAGA
>DASWWC010000150.1:0-9633 GCA_036401055.1 Roseateles sp. | reverse complement strand
GGAACAACTGGTGTGGGTGTAGTAGGCGTTGACGATGCCGCCGAGGCCGATGTCCCATTCGCCGGCTTTGAAGTCGGCGGCCTGGGCGCTGCCGGCGGTGAGGGCGGCGGCGATGAACAGCGTGTGGCGTTGTGTGATGTGCATGGTGTTGTCTCCGTTGGGTGGGATGTGGCCGCAGCCCTTTGCGCAAGGCCTGTGCCAGTGCCGCCCTGGAGCGGCGTCGCCGTGCGGCCGTTGCGGAGCGGCGCAGCAGTGACACCCGTGCGTGCCGTGCTGGCACGTTCACGCGGGTCTTGCCGTAGGCAGTGCGTCGCACGACCACAGGGACGTGGTGCGCCGCGCTGCAGCGCGGTTGTGGCAGCGCGCAGCAGCCTCCCAGGACTAACCCAGGCGCATGGCCTGGAGTCGGCTCAGAAGCTGTACTTCAAAGCCAGCGACACGCTGCGCGGCGCGCCCGGCGCGTAGAAGGTGGCGTGGCGCAGCGGGCGCTCGCCATTGGCATTGGGCTGGAAGGGGCGGCTTTGGAAGTTGCCTGCGTCGTCGAAGGCCGTGGGGCCGAGCTGGGCGGCGGTGCTGTAGGCGCGGTCCAGTAGGTTGGTCACCTGCGCAAACAGCTTGAGCCCCTTCGTCGGCCGCCAGGCCGCGTTCACGTTGAGCACCGCATAGCCGGCGCTGTGGCCGGGCCCGAGGTAGTAAACGCCATCGGGCCGGTGCAGGCCGTTCTCGTTGCCGCGTGCCGATGCGCGGCCCATCGCGACGGCGTCGGCGCCCAGGGACCAGGCGTCGCCGAGGTCGAGGTCGGCGTAGAGCTTGAGCATGCGGCGTGGCAGCAGCGGCAGGCGGTCGCCGGGGCGGACCGCCAGCGTGCCATTGACGCCGGGCAGGCCGGACCGGGCCGCGTCGTTGGCGCTGCTCGACGCCCCGTTGACGACCTCGGCGGTGCGATAGGTGGCGTCCAGCAGGGTCAGGTTGGCACCCACCGCCAGTCCCTTGGCGGGCTGGCCGCTCAGGCCCAGCTCCACGCCCTGGCGGCGCGTCTTGCCGAAGTTCTTGAAGTAGCCGAAGCCGGCGGCGTTGTCGGCGACGAACAGCAGGTCGTCGCGGTTGTCGGAGCGGAACAGGCCCAGGCTCCACGTCAGCGGCTGGCCCGTGCCCCCGCCGCGCACACCGGCCTCCATCGTCGTCGTCACAACCTGCTTCAGCGGCGGGTCGCCGGCAAATGCGTTGGGCAGCTTGCAGGGGTTGGCCGGGTCGGCGCAGCCCAACTCGATCGCAGAAGGGTCGCGGCTGCCCTGGCTCACGCCCGCCCACGCGTTGACGCCGGCTGTCGGCGTGAAGGTCAGGCCGATGGCGGGGTTGAGGCGGCTGAATCGGTGGTCGCCGTCCAGCGAGCCGGGGCCGCCGCCGGGGGTGATGGCGTCGCGGTTGCGCACCGTGCCGCGGTTGTAGCGGCCGGACAGCGTCAGATGGGTGCCGTTTGCGACGGTGAGTACGGTGCTGGCGAAGAGGCTGAGATTGCGCACGCGGCCTGACAGGTCGACGCGGGTGTCGTACGGCGCGCCGTCCACGTCGCCGCCCGTCACACCGTCGCCAAAGGCGCCAACACCGGTGATGCTGTGGTCAGCGTTCAGGTAGCCCAGCTCGGCGCTCTGGAGGAAGTGGCTGCGGTTGAAGTCCGCCGCTGCGCCAATGAGGGATTGGGCGGGCAGGCCCCAAAGCGGGCCGTCGTAGCCGATCTGGGCAGTGACGCCGTAGTTGCTCTGGCGTGTGCGGGTCTGGTTGATGACGCCGTTGCACTTCTCGCCCGGCTCGTCGCGCAGCAGTGCCTGGGCGATGCAGCGCCATTTCGGAAATGGCGCGGTGGCGGCGGTTTCGCCCGAGGTGGGAAAGCCGGTGTAGCCCGCGCCCGTCAACGCGGCGCGCTCGGTGGCGTTGGGCTGGTAGAGAGACTGGTCCAGTGCGTCGTCGTTGAGGTCGCCGTTGTAGGTGCGGGTGCCGATGTGGCGGGCGTAGGCATTTGCGCTCAGCGTCCATTGCGAGTTGAGCGCCTGCGACAACGCGAGGTTGAGGAGGGCCGATCGGTTCTTCGTGATGTCGGGCTTCGTATAGACGCTGGCGCGGTCGCGCTGCAGGAAGCGCTGCTCCTGCAGGCCATTGCCGTGCAGCCGGGTGTCCGCAAACGAAGCGGTCAGGGCCGCGTCGGTGTCGCCGATGCGGTGGCCCAGCTTGCCGAAGAGCTGGGCCACGTTGGAGGGCGAATCGGTGCGCCAGCCGCGTTCGTGGAACCAGTTGCTGGCGGCGTACCAGTGCGTGCCCTCTGCGGTGCTGCCTCCGTGCTCGAACTCGACCGCGCCGCGGCCGTGCGAGCCGGCCGTCGCCTGCAGTGAGGTGCCGGGGTTCTTCAGGCCGTCCTTGGTTTGCACCGTCAGCGCGCCGCCCAGCGTGTTGAGCCCGAACAGCGGGTTGGAGCCGGGGTTGAGCGTGATCGAAGCGATGGCGGCCTTGGGGATGAGGTCCCAGCTCACCACGTCGCCGAAGGGTTGGTTGCGCCGCACGCCATCGAGGTACAGCGACAGGCCCTGCTGGGTGCCCAGCAGGGGAGAAGCCGTATAGCCGCGGAAGTTCAGGTCGGGCTGCAGGGGATTGCCCTGCACCTCGTTGAGATGGACGCTGCCCAAGCGGCGGTTCATGAAGGCGCTCAGGTCCAGGGCCTGGCTGCGTTCGATGTCCGCGGCACGTGCGGTCTGCACGTTCGCGGGGATGGCGTCGCGCGGTACATCCACGCCAGGAACGGGCGACACGCCGACGACTTCGACGCGCGCCAGTTGGACCTGGGCGAGGGTGGTCGTCGAAACGAGGCAAGCCAGCGCCGCAGCGCTGGCGAACGCGATTCGGTGCGGGCGCAGGGGGTGGCGGGGCATGTGGGTCTCCGTTCTAAGAATCGATGCGGTGCGGCAAGTGATTCTTTGGAGCGAGGGCGCGCAGAGCTCGGGAAGATTTCCCGTCACAGCCCCCGAGGAACTACCGCGTCATGCGCCACGCTGGAGCACTCAGCGGATCACCACGCCCCAGGGCAGCTTGCCCACTGCCACGTCAGCCACGCGCTGCTGCGTCTCGGTGTCGATGACCGACACCGCGCCCGAGCGCCCGCAGGCCACATAGAGCTTGCGTCCATCGGGCGTGAGGGCCATGTTCCAGGGTCGCTGGCCGACGGGGATGGTGGCCACCAGGGCCATGCGCTCCACATCCAGCACAGACACGCTGGCGTCGCCGCCGTTGGAGATGAAGACGCGCTTGCCGTCGGGATGCACGCTGATGCCGTTGCTCTTGGCGCCAGCCTTGAGCTTGTTGGACACCGTGAAGGTCTGTGTGTTGATGACGTAGATCTCGCTGGACATCTCGGCGGCGACGAAAGCGCGGCGCCCATCCGGCGAGAAGCCGATGCCGCGCGGCCGTGTGCCCACCGGGATCTGCGCGACCTGGCTGCGCTTCTCGACGTCGATGACGTCCACGGCACCGCCCTCCTCGGCGCTGACCAGCACCCAGCGGCCGTCCGGGCTGAACACCGCGTGCTCGGGGTTCTTGCCGCGCACCTTGACGGCGAAGCTCCTCGCCATCGTGCGCGTGTCGACGAAGACCACCTCGTTGGCCTCCTCGACCGCGGCCGTGACCCAGCGCCCGTCTGGCGACTGGCCCAGCCCTTCCGGCGACTCGCCCAGCGGAATCTCGCCGGCCAGGCGGCGCGCGGCGAGATCGACAACGACAAGGCGATTGCCGGGCTGGTCGCTCACATAGGCGCGACGGCCGTCGGGGCTGACGACGGCGCCGCGCGGCTTCGCACCGGCCGGCAGCTCGTAAAGCACGGCGTCGGTCTCGGTGTCGATGACGCTCAGCGTGCCCGATCCCTCGTTGGAGACATAGGCCAGCGGGCCGGCGTGGGCCGAGGCGATGGCGGCGACGAGCAGGGTGAGCGAGGGCAGCAGTCGGTGCATGGTGAAGGTCCTCAGAAGCGGTAGCTGACGTTGGCGCTGGCCAGCCAGCTGCGGCCCGGTGCCGGCTCGAAGAAGCGGCTGTTGCCGTCGTTCACGATGACGGAGCCGGCGTAGCGACGGTTGGCCAAGTTGTCCACGCGCAGCAGCGCGCCGACATCCCAGGCTCCGAGGCTGAGCTGGTAGCCCGCATAGGCCGCCAGGGTGGCGAAGCCGGGCGCGGCGTCGCTGTTCAGGTCGTTCACGTAGACCTTGCTCAGCGACCGCGCCTCGGCACCCAGCCGCCAGCCACCAATGGGCTGCCAGGTCAGCGCGCCGTAGACGGCCGTGCGCGCGATGCCAGGGATGCGGTTGGTGGCATTCACCTGCTGGTTGGCCGCGGCGCAGGGCGTGGCCGTGCAGGTCAGGAAGCTGTCGCGGTAGCGCGCGTCCAGCCAGGTCGCTGCGAGCTGTGCCTGCAGCGTGGGCGAGATCTGCAACGATCCCGAGGCTTCCAGGCCGCGGCGGCGCGTGGCGCCGGCATTCTGGTAGGTGGCGCGCCCACCCACGTTGGTCTGCGTAACGATCTCGTTCGTCGTGCCGGTCTGGAACAGCGCCAGTGTGAATTCGGTGCCATCCCACGGCCTGGTCTTGAGACCCACCTCGACGCTGCGGCTGAGCGATGCCTGCAATGCGAAGTTCAGCCCCGTGCCGCCGCTGGCCCGGTAAGCCAGCTCGTTCAAGGTGGGCGTCTCGAAGCCGCGGCCGGCGGTGACGTAGGCGCGCAGGCGTTCGTCCACCGCGTAGCTCAGGCCCAGTACGGGCAGTGTGGCAGCGTAGCTCGCGCTGCCGCTGTCGTCGGGGTTGGTCCGGGTGATGTAGGCGTCGGCGGAGCGGAAGTCCACCTTGCTGCGGCGCACGCCGGCGCTGATCAGCCAACTCGGTGTCGGTTGCCACTGGGCCTGCAGATACGGGTCGGCATTGCTGACGCGATTGGTCTCGTCGCGGCGCAGTGCACCCTGCACGCCCAGCGTGGAGCCGATGAAGTTCTGGTAGCCCACGCGGTGCTCGCGCAGCTCGTCGGCCGCGATGCCGGCGACGAGGCTGCCCGTGGCGCCTTTCCAGCGCCACCGGATGTCAGCACCCTCGTAGTCGCGCGACAGGTCGATGACGCCGCCGGGGTGAAGCGCCGCGGCTTGTGTAGCCACGGGGATGGACTGGAACTGCGTCGTCGTGCGGTGGCCCTGATAGACCATCACGCGCAGGCTGTTGGCGTCGTCGATGCCGTGTTCCAGCACCAGACCACCCTGGGCCTGCTTCATCGTCTTGCGCGTGTTGAAGCTCAGCGCAGACGGGTCGACGCCGCGCGGATCGGCCTGCCATTGCACACGGGTCAGGCCCAGTGGGTCCTGGGCCTCGGGCAGCTCGACGTTGTTGGCGACCAGGGTCAGCTGCGTGTCGCTGCCGAGCTTCCAGCTCAGCCGCGCATTGCCCAGGCGACGTTCGGTCTGGCTGTGCTGGCGGTAGCCATCGGTCTCGAAGCGGCTGGCGCCCAGCGTGTAGGCGAAGCCGCCCGCCTTGCCGCTGCTGGAGGCGGCCAGGCGGCGCAGGCCGTCGCTGCCGAACGAGATGCTGGCGTCCAGCCTGGGCGGGCCGACGGGGGTCTCGGAATAGATGCTGATGACGCCACCCGACGAGTTGCCGTACAGCGCCGAGAACGGCCCGCGCAGTACCTCCACGCGGCCCACCGTGCCGATTTCGACGTTGGTGATCTGGCCCTGGCCGTCGGGCAGCGTGGCGGGAATGTCGTCCACGTAGACGCGCACGCCGCGGATGCCGAAGCTGGCGCGGGCGCCAAAGCCGCGCACGGAGATCTGCACGTCTTGCGCGTAATTCTGGCGGTCGCGCGCCAGCAGGCCAGGAACGCCACCCAGCCCCTCGGAGAGGTTGACCTGGGCGCGCCCGGCGCGCAGCGCATCGCCGTCCAGGCGGTCGATGGATGCGGGCAGGTCGAAGCCCGCCGCCTCGCTGCGCGTGGCGGTGATGACGACGGGCTCCAGCTTGACGGGCGCGGGGTCGGCGAGGGCCACTGCGGCGCTGGCGGCAGCCAGCGCGAGGGCCGTACGTCGCGCGACGGGCGCGAACTGCTGTCTCATGAAAGGTCTCCGATGGGGTCTGGTCGCGGCCGTTCAGGCCGGACGCCAGACCACCTTGTACTTGGCAAAGATCTCGCCCACGCGGCCGGACTGCGCCAGGCCGTTCAGCGCCTCTTGCAGCGCCTCGGCGAGGCCGGTCGCATCGCGCTTCACGGCCATGCCGGCGGCCCAGCCTTCGCGGGGCGCACGCGGCGATGGCAGCGGCTCGATGCGATAGGCAGCGTCGCCCGCCAGCACGGCCTCAAGTTCCGACGCCAGGCCCGCCGCCGCGGCCACCTCGCCGCGTTGCAGCGCGCGGGCGGCCTCGCAGCCGTCTTTCCACTGCGTCAGCAGTTGCTCGCGATAGGCGCCGCCATCCGCGCCGATCATCAGCCAGCCGGCCAGCGTCTGGCCGGGCACGGCCACCTTGCGCGATCCGAGCTGTGACAGGTTGTCCAGCACGGGCAGTTCGTCGACGCGGCGCGCCAGCATCACGCGCTCCCGGTAGTAGGGGCCGAAGATGCGCGCCTGTGGCGTGGCCTCGATCAGCGGGCGGTCCACCGGGACATGCATCAGCACGTCGGCGGGGCCGTAACCGAGGTAGTGGCCTTTCCAGACCATGTTGCGCAGGTCGTCGGCCATGTTCTCGTCCGCATTGAACGGCAACGGTGAGAATTTGACGCCAATGGCTTCCGCCAGCGCCTGGCCCAGCTCGACGTCGATGCCCTTGCCCTTGACGTTGAAGGGCGGCATGTCCTCGTAGAGACCGACGATGAGACGGCCGCGCTCGCGGACCTGGGCCAGCGTGGCGGCACGCGCCCCGCCGCCCCAGGCGGCCGCGGCCAGGCCCCAGCCGAGGAGAGCCCGGCGCTTCACAGCGGCTTCTCCCGGTGCGCCTCGAGGTAAGACTTGACGGCCCAGATCGCTTCCTGCGTGAACACGCCTTCGAATGGAGGCATGTAGACGGCGCCGTTGCGGCTGCGGCCATGGCGCACGGTGTTCAGGAAGTAGTCGTCGTTCTCCTTAACGCAGGCTGCCTTCTTGGCCTCATCCTTCAGCGTGGCGCAGTCGTTGTCCAGCTTTCGCAGGTCAGGCGCGATGCCGCCGGAGATGGCCTCCAGACCGTGGCAGCGGGCGCAGTTCTGGTTGTAGGCCGAGGAGCCGATCTTGATGGCGGCGTCATTGGCGCGGTAGGGGTTCTCGGCGCGCCACCCTTCGCCGAGTTGCGGCAGGCTGGATGTATCCACGGCTTGGGGGGTGACGTCCCCGTGTGCCCAGGCCTGCATGGCCGCCGCGGCCGCGGCCAGGCACAAGATGCCGCCGATGACGAGGGGTTGGTTGAGTTTCATGAAGCTGTCTCCGTCGTTGTCGAGGTCTGAATGGCCTGCGAGGGCTCGCCAGGCTTTCTGCAAGCCACATGCCAGCACCGAGTTGCTCCAACTTGACACAATGTCGAGGGTCGGGCGTTCCCGCGTCGATGGACAGGCGAATCGCTTTGGGACACGATGCCCGCCAGACACGAAA
Organism: Roseateles sp.; assembly: GCA_036401055.1. Classification (GTDB taxonomy): domain Bacteria; phylum Pseudomonadota; class Gammaproteobacteria; order Burkholderiales; family Burkholderiaceae_C; genus Pelomonas. The sequence continues at coordinate 2,006 of DASWWC010000150.1, read as the reverse complement.
CGAGCGCGGCATCGACTGCGCAATCTCGGAGACAAGCCTGTGGAGGCAGGCAAAGGACGCCTCTATGCCCCTCGAAACTCCAGCGCCGGCAGGACCAGCGCCGCTTGCGCCACCGCGTCAGGCCTTCATTGAGCGCAGCCACCAGCGCAGCGAAGCCCTGGGCCTGAAACGCCACGAAAAGAGCGGTTTTGACCCGCTGATCCGGAGCGACCTCAACGTCGCACGGGAGCGCAATCAACGCCTGTACACCCATGCCGCGCCGGTGATGCAGCTGCTCTACGAGCAGATCGTCAACACCGAAAGCATGATCGTGCTGACCGATGCCCAAGGGACCATCCTGCATGCCGTGGGCGACGACGGTTTTCTGGCGCGCGCCCACCGCGTGGCGCTGGCGCCGGGGGAAAACTGGGCGGAGCATTCCAAGGGAACAAATGCCATCGGCACGGCGCTGTTCGAGGAGACGGCCACGCTGGTCCATGGCGGCGAGCACTTCATGCACGCCAACAACTTCCTGACCTGCTCGGCCTCACCCATCTTCGACCCGCGCGGCAACATGCTGGGGGTGCTGGACGTGACCGGCGACCACCGCGGCTACCACCAGCACACCATGGGCTTGGTGCGCATGTCGGCGCGGATGATCGAGAACCACTGGCTTTCGGACGACTACAACAGCCGCCTGCGCCTGCACTTCCACAGCCGGCCCGAGTTCATCGGCACGCTGCTCGAGGGCATCCTCGTCGTTTCGCCCGAGGGCCGGCTGCTGGGCGCCAACCGCGCCGCGCTGGACCAGCTCGGCATGAGCGGCGCCGAGCTGCGCTCTCGCAGCCTCTCCAGCCTGCTGGGCACGACGCCAGCGGCCGTCTACGACCATTTCCGCATGCCGCTGTCGCCGCCCATGCAGCTGTGCCTGCCGACCGGTCAGAGCCTGTTTGTGAGCGCGCGCTTCGACTGGCCGTCGCGGCCGGTGGTGGCAGGCCTGCACACGGCCGACGTGGAAGTGGCCGAGGTGCGCGAATCCGCGCCCTCCGTTGCGGCCGTCGATGCCGCCATGCCCGCCCACACCGCGCCGTCCGCGGAAGCCGGTGGTGCGCAGCGCTTTTCCGGGCTGCAGTACCTGCGCACCGGCGACGCCCATCTGGAGGCCGTCATCCAGAAGGTGCGCCGCGTGCTGGACCGCGGCATCCCGCTGCTCATCCTGGGCGAGACCGGCACCGGCAAGGAGTTGCTGGCCCGCGCGGTGCATCACGACTCCAACCGCTCGCGTCAGCCCTTCGTGGCGGTGAACTGCGCCTCCATCCCCGAGAGCCTCATCGAGGCCGAGCTGTTCGGCTACGAGGAGGGCGCCTTCACCGGCGCGCGCCGCAAGGGCGCACCGGGGCGGCTGGTGCAGGCCAATGGCGGCACGCTGTTCCTGGACGAGATCGGCGACATGCCCCTGGCCCTGCAGGCCCGCCTGCTGCGCGCGCTGCAGGAGCGCAGCGTGACGCCGCTGGGCAGCACCAAGTCCATTGCAGTGGACATCGCCGTCATCGGCGCCACCCACCGCAACCTGCGCGAGATGATCGAACAACAGACTTTCCGCGAGGACCTCTACTACCGCCTCAACGGTCTGGCGCTGCGCTTGCCGGCATTGCGCGAGCGCAGCGACCTGGAGGCCATCGTGCGCCGCATCCTGCAGGCCGAGCGACCGCAGGACACGCCCGAACTCAGCTCACAGGTGCTGGGCATGTTCCGCCGCTATCAATGGCCGGGCAACATCCGCCAGCTGGCCAACGTGCTCCGCACGGCGGCCGTGATGTCGGCTGGCGAGCGGCTGGTCACGACGGCGCACCTGTCCGACGATTTCCTCGAGGACATCCAGCGCATCGTCGGCGGCGTGATGCCGATCCTCCCGTCCGCGCCTGCTCCCGCACATGCGCATGCTCCAGTCTGGTCGGCCGGCGAGGCTCCTTCAATACCGCCGGTGCCGCAGCCCGCCTTCGCGACGGCCGAGCCGGCGATGGCAC
>DASWWC010000149.1:0-3050 GCA_036401055.1 Roseateles sp. | reverse complement strand
ACCTGCAGATTCGTCAGGCTGACGTTGCCTCGCTGCCGAGGCAAGCAGTGTTCGATCTGGGCGAATTGCGCGGCAGTGATCTCCATTGACGCAGTGTCAATACAGAGCCTCAGTCGCGCAATTAGTGTTAACAGGCCCTAGTTGGCACCAATTTCACTTTCCGTGGCACCCGACAGCTTTACACGTCGATATTGCCCGCTCGTAGCGCGTTGGTCTCGATGAAGTCGCGGCGGGGTTCGACCTCGTCGCCCATCAGCATCGTGAACACCTTGTCCGCCTCGATGGCGTCGTCGATCTGCACGCGCAGCAGGCGGCGGACGGTCGGGTCCATCGTCGTTTCCCACAGCTGCTCGGGGTTCATCTCGCCCAGGCCCTTGTAGCGCTGGCGGCCGACGCTGCCCTCAGCTTGCGTCATCAGCCAGGCCATGGCGGCGCGGAAGTCGTCGACCTTGGCTTCCTTGGCCTTCTCGCCCTCGCCCTTGCGCACCAGGGCGCCCGGCTGGATGAGGCCCTGGAAGCTCAGGCCTGCGTCGGCCAGCACCTCGTAGTCGGCGCCGTGCACGAAGTCGGCGTGGATGACGCTGGCGCGCACGTTGCCGTGGTGGGTGCGGGCAATCTTCAGGAAGAACTTGTCGGTGCGCGGGTCGGTCTCGACGGTGACCTCGGCGTTGTGCAGGCGGCCCTTCAGAGCGACGGCGCTGGCTTCGGCGTCCTCGCGGGTGTCGACCTTCAGCGCCAGGCCGTTGGCCAGCACGTGCAGGGCTTCACCGTCCATCCAGTTGGACAGGCGCTCGATGACGCTCTGTGCGGTGACGTACTTGCGGGCCAGCGTGTCGAGCGCATCGCCGCTCAGCGTGGTGCCGGCGCCGGTGTCGAGGTGCGCGTCCTGCAGCGCGACCTTGAGCAGGAATGCGTCGAACTCGTGGCCGTCCTTGAGGTACTGCTCATGCTTGCCGACCTTGACCTTGTACAGCGGCGGCTGCGCGATGTAGATGTGGCCGCGCTCCACGAGCTCGGGCATCTGGCGGTAGAAGAAGGTCAGCAGCAGCGTGCGGATGTGGGCGCCGTCCACGTCCGCGTCGGTCATGATGATGATGCGGTGGTAGCGGAGCTTGTCGGGGTTGAAGTCGTCGCTGCCGGCGCCGCGGCCGATGCCGGTGCCCAGTGCGGTGATCAGCGTGATGATTTCGTTGGACGTCAGCAGCTTTTCGTAGCGGGCCTTCTCGACGTTCAGGATCTTGCCGCGCAGCGGCAGGATGGCCTGGAACTTCCGGTCACGGCCCTGCTTGGCGGAGCCGCCGGCGGAGTCGCCCTCGACGATGTAGATCTCGCACAGCGACGGGTCCTTTTCCTGGCAGTCGGCCAGCTTGCCGGGCAGGCCCAGGCCGTCGAGCACGCCCTTGCGGCGCGTCATCTCGCGGGCCTTGCGCGCGGCTTCGCGGGCGCGGGCGGCGTCGAGGATCTTGCCGCAGATGGTCTTGGCGTCGAGCGGGTTCTCGAGCAGGTAGTCGGTCAGCAGGCGGCTGACGATGTCTTCCACCGGCGCGCGCACCTCGGAGCTGACCAGCTTGTCCTTGGTCTGCGAGCTGAACTTGGGCTCGGGCACCTTCACGCTGACGACGCAGGCCAGGCCTTCGCGCATGTCGTCACCGGCGACTTCGACCTTGGCTTTCTTGGCCAGTTCGTTGTCGTCGATGTACTTGTTGATGACGCGGGTCATCGCGGCGCGCAAACCCGTAAGGTGGGTGCCGCCATCCCGCTGCGGGATGTTGTTGGTGAAGCAGAGGACGTTCTCGTTGAAGCCGTCGTTCCACTGCATGGCCACTTCGACGCCGACGTTGGTGCCCTGGTCCGAGACCTTGTCGCCCACGGCGTGGAAGATGTTCGGGTGCAGCGTCGTCTTGCCCTTGTTGATGAACTCGACGAAGCCCTTCACGCCGCCGGCGTAGGCGAAGTTGTCTTCCTTGTTGTTGCGCTCGTCGACGAGGCGGATCTTGACGCCGTTATTCAGGAACGAGAGCTCGCGCAGGCGCTTGGCGAGGATGTCGTAGTGGTAGTCGTTGTTCTGCTGGAAGATTTCCGTGTCCGGCAGGAAGTGGACTTCGGTGCCGCGCTTGTCGGTCTCGCCGATGACCTTCATCGGACTGGTCTCGACACCGTCGACCATGACGATCTCACGGTCCTGCGGGATGCCCTTGGCGAACTCCAGGAAGTGCACCTTGCCGTTCTGGCGCACGGTCAGGCGCAGGAACTTGGACAGGCCGTTCACGCAGCTCACGCCCACGCCGTGCAGGCCGCCGGAGACCTTGTAGCTGTTCTGGTTGAACTTGCCGCCGGCGTGCAGCTCGGTCAGCGCGATCTCGGCGGCCGAGCGCTTGGGCTCGTGCTTGTCGTCCATCTTCACGCCGGTGGGGATGCCACGGCCGTTGTCGATGACGGAGATGGAGTTGTCGGTGTGGATGGTGACGACGATGTCGTCGCAGTGCCCCGCCAGCGCTTCGTCGATGGAGTTGTCGACGACTTCGAAGACCAGGTGGTGCAGGCCGGTGCCGTCCGAGGTGTCGCCGATGTACATGCCCGGGCGCTTGCGCACCGCCTCCAGGCCTTCCAGGATCTGGATGGAGCTGGCGTCGTAGGCGGCCTGCGGAGCCGGCGTGGGGGCCGGTGCGGGCGTGTTCTCGGGGGTGGCGTTATCGCTCATCGGGGACTTTCAAGGCCGCAACGCGGCCGGTACAACTCTCAAACTAGAGCCCCCCGCTTGGCGGGGGGCTGGGGGGTGCGCAACGTGCTGGGCGCAGCCTATGAGGATCGTCAGATCCTCATAGGCATCACCACGTACTTGAAGCCCGTGGTGTCCGGAATGGTGAGCAGCGCGCTCGACGCGCTGTCGTTGAGGTCGATGCAGACCATGTCCTGGCTCATGTTGGCCAGCGCGTCCATCAGGTAGGTCACGTTGAAGCCGGTCTCGATCTTGTCGCCGCCGTAGTCGATCTCGATCTCTTCCTTGGCCTCTTCCTGCTCGGCATTGCTGGAGGCAATCGACAAGAGGC
>DASWWC010000148.1:0-17228 GCA_036401055.1 Roseateles sp. | reverse complement strand
GCTGGCGCCGCTGGCCGCCGCGGTGCGGCTGGAGACCGGGCAGGCGCGGCTGGCCGTCATGAACGGCGGCGCCGACGCGCAGACGCTGAGCCTGCAGTTGCGCGTCTTCTCGCTGGACGGCCAGCCGCTGGCCGAGGCCGGCATGGCGCTCCAGGTCGGCGGGTCCAGCAGTGTGGAAACCACCGTGGCGCTGCCGGCGCTGGACCAGCCCGTCGTCGCCGAACTGCGAGTGCTGGACGCCACCGGCGGCCGCGAGCTGGCACGTGACTGCGCCTGGGCCGAGCCCTTCAAGTTCTACCGCCTGGGCGGTGCGCGGCTCAGCCTGCGGCGCGACGGCCATGCGCTGCTGATCGCCGCCGACCGTCCTGTCAAGGGCCTGTGGCTGCAGGCCGAGGGCGTGGGCTTTGCGGACAACTTCATCGACCTCGTCCCCGGCGCGCCGCGGCGTGTCGAGCTGACGGGACGCTGGCCCGGGACGGTGCAGGCCGCGGCCCTGGATCACGCCGCCTGGATCGTCCCCGTGGACGCTGGCGGGTGACGGATCGGCTATGCGGAGAAGCCCTGTCGCTGTTAGCCCTGATGTTGTATTTTTCGATATTTGTTAGCGTTACCAGACTGGCCGCGGGCCTGGGTCCGTGACCGTGAATTGAGGCCCCTGAGGGCCCAGTGATTCCCACCAAAGAGGAGCAAACGAGGATGAGACATTTCAAACAGACAACCTTGTCATTGGCGGCAGCCCAGGCCTTGATGGTCCTGGCGATGCCGGCCATGGCGCAGAGCACGGAGGCGCCCAAGTCCCAGCAGCTGGAGACGGTGGTCGTGTCGGGCCAGCGGGCGGCGCTGCAATCGGCGCAGAAGCTGAAGCAGGACGCCGACGAGATCATCGACTCCATCAATGCCGATGACGCGGGCAAGCTGCCCGACCGCTCGGTCAGCGAGGTGCTGCAGCGCATCGTCGGCGTGACCATGGACCGCGTGATGGCGCGTGGCGACCCGGGCCGTTTCTCGGTCGAAGGTTCCGGCGTGCTGATCCGTGGCCTGACCTATGTGTCGTCCAACCTGAACGGCCGCGAGAGCTTCTCGGCCAACGGGGGCCGCGGCCTGAGCTGGGAAGACGTGCCGCCCGAGCTGATGGCCGGCGTGGACGTCTACAAGAACCCCTCGGCCGAGCAGATCGAGGGCGCCATCGGCGGCCTGGTGAACCTGCGCACGGCCCTGCCGTTCGACTACAACGGCTTCAAGGGCAACCTGGGCGTTTCGCTGACCAAGAACCAGCTGGCGGACAACCAGAAGCCGACCTATTCCGGCCTGCTGTCCAACACCTGGAACACCGACATCGGCAAGATCGGCCTGCTCGTGCATGCGGCCCATTCCGAGAGCGCCACGCGCACCGACGGCATGTTCGTCGACCCGTACTTCATGGAAGTGGAGCGGATCGCCAAGCCGACCGACAACGACAACGCCTACTACCGTGCCAAGGGCGGCGCCAACCACTGGTTCCCCAAGGCGCTGGGCTGGCGCACGCTGGCCTACGACCGCAAGCGCCAGGGCAGCTACTTTGCCGGCCAGTGGAAGAAGGACAACCTGCAGGCGGCGGTCACGCACTTCCGCTCCAAGTACAACTTCTACTGGGATGAGAGCTCCATCGACAGCCAGGCCGATCCGTACACCTCGCTGGTGTCGGCCGACGCGACCTGGGGCAGCAACGGCGCGCTGCTGAAGGGCACCATCACCGACCCGGGCCACAACGGCATCCCCTTCAACGCGAACACGCGCTTCTCCAAGCGCAGCTCGCAGACCAAGGAGACCACGTTCAACCTGGTGTGGACGCCCACGCCGGCGCTGCGAATCGCCAACGACTTCCAGTTCATCGAGTCCACCACCGGCGCCATCGACTCCACCGTCGCCACCGGCATCAACATGCCCAAGGAGACCGTGGACATGACGGGCGACATGCCGCGCCTGATCCTGGACGCCACGGACCGTGCCTACCTGGCCGACCCGTCCAAGTACTACTGGGGCTTCACGATGGAGCACCTGGACAAGAGCCGCGCGACCCAGAAGGCCTGGAAGGGCGACGTCAAATACTCGTTCGACCATCCGGTGCTGCACGACATCCGCGTCGGCCTGCGCTTGACGGACCGCGACACGAGCAACCAGGTCAGCAACCCCAGCTACAACTGGAAGGCCGTCACGCAGACGTGGCAGTCCGCCGAGTTCGATGCGGGCGCGCGCGACCAGAGCTGGGACTGGCACCCGATCCGCTCGCTGGCCTATCTGTCGCGCTTCGGCGGTGAGACCCAGGTCAAGTCGTTCAACAACTTCATGAACGGCAAGAACTCGGTGGCGTCGCTGGTGCTGCCCAAGATGGCCGTGGCGGCGAACTATCCGGATTCGTACAAGCTGCTGCACAGCTACTACAACACGCTGTGCACGGAGTACGCCATCCAGCTGGGCAAGACGCCCAACTGCCCGGCCTCCTGGACGCCCATCCCGTTCGACGAGACCTCGCCCAACAGCAACAAGCAGCAGGAGAGCACCAAGACGGCCTACGCGCAGCTGCGCTTCGGCTTCGATGAGTGGAACGTGCCGGTCGACGGCAATGTGGGCCTGCGCATCGTCAACACGGACTACACGACCCAGGGCTACAAGTCGCTGAACTACACCGCCACCACCCTCGGGACGGGCACGGTCGTGGGCGGCCCCATCCCGGTGTTCACGAACTTCCAGACGCCCATCACCGTCGAGAACAAGTACACCAATGTGCTGCCCAGCCTGAACCTGCGCTGGAAGCTCAAGGACAACATGCAGCTGCGCTTCGCCTACGCCAAGGCGATGGCGCGCCCGGACTTCAGCACCTTGCAGCCCAACATCCAGATGAACGCGGGCGGGGCGACGCTGCGCACGGTGGTCGACACCACGGTCACGCCGGAAACGCGCACGATCTACATCGACGACCTGAGGAACCGCGGCACGGCGCTGGGCAATCCCATCCTGAAACCGGTGAAGTCGGACCAGTTCGACGTGTCGGCCGAGTGGTACATCGACAAGGCCAGCTCGATCACGATGGCGGCTTTCAACAAGCAGCTGAAGGACGTGATCGTCAACCAGGTCGGCATCATGCAGGCGGCCGACACCACCGGCCGGATGTATGACTTCGCCTACTCGACGCAGGTGAACGGCGCCAAGGGCTGGGCGCGTGGCCTGGAGTTTGCCGTGCAGCACTACTTCAACGGGCTGCCGGGCTTGCTCGCCGGCCTGGGTGTGCAGGCCAACGTCACCTACGTGGACAGCAAGCAGAAGCGCTACAACTCGGTGGGTGCCGAGTGGTGCAGCGGCGTGACGGACGAGCGCAACCTCAACCTTTACGTCAACGGCTGCGACACCAACGGCCAGTCCTACGGGGATCACCCGCTGCCCAACCTGTCGCGCAAGGCCTTCAACCTGGCCATCCTGTACGACCACGGCCCGATCTCGGCGCGCGTGGCCTATGCATGGCGCGGCAAGTACCTGAACGGCGTGGCCTTCCCGGACAACACCGGCCCCAACCAGACCAACGGCTTGAACTACAACCCGAACAGCCCGCAGTACGGACGCAACAACATGCCGCTGGGTCTGCCGGTCTGGACGGCCGACTATGGTCAGCTGGACGCTGGCGTGCAGTTCAAGGCCACCGACAAGCTGACGCTGGAGTTCCAGGGCCAGAACCTGACGGACGCGGTCTACAAGCAGATGATGCAGCAGCACATCGGCCTGATGGGTCGCAGCTGGTTCGTTTCCGGTCCGCGCTACAGCTTGTCGGCGCGCTACCAGTTCTGATCCGAACGCCGGGTTTTTCCTGGCTTCACGGAGGCCCGGCGCCGCAGCGCCGGGCCTTTTTTATGGGTTAGTGTTCCGAGACATAACAAGAGGTCGCACATGGGGACAGATCGCATGCCTGAAGACCAGGCCATCCGCCGCATCGTCATCGTGGGCGGCGGCACGGCGGGCTGGATGACGGCCGCGCCGCTGGGCCAGCTGATGGGCCGCGGCGACCACGCCGCCTGCTGCGAGATCGTGCTGATCGAGTCGCCCGAGATCGGCACCGTGGGCGTGGGCGAGGCCACGCTGCCCACCATCCGCTTCTACAACCGCACGCTGGAGCTCGACAACGCCGAGTTCATCCGCAAGACCCAGGCGAGCTTCAAGCTGGGCATCGAATTCAAGGACTGGGGCCATCTCGGCAACCGCTTCTTCCACGGCTTCGGCGAGTTCGGCCCGCCCATCCTGAACCGCTCGTCGGTGATGCACTGGCTGCGCCTGCACGCCCAGGGCGGCATGGCCAGCCACGAGGACTGGTCCACCGCCACCGTGATGGCCCTGCGCAACCGCTTCGTGCCGCCCGAGGGCGACCTGCCGTCGGCGGCCAACGCCTATTCCTACGCCTTCCACTTCGACGCCGGGCTGTACGCCGCCTACCTGCGCGACTACGCGATGGCGCGCGGCGTCAAGCGCGAGGAGGGCACCATCGTCGACGTGTCCGTGCGCCCCGGCGACGGCTTCGTCACCGCCGTGACGCTGGCCGATGGCCGGCGCATCGAGGGCGATTTGTTCATTGACTGCTCGGGCTTTCGTGCGCTGCTCATCGAGGGCGTCTGCAAGGCCGGCTATCACGACTGGACCCACTGGCTGCCCTGCGACAGCGCCCAGGCCGTGCCCTGCGCGCGCGTGGAGCCGTTGACGCCCTACACGACCTCCACCGCGCGCAGCGCCGGCTGGCAGTGGCGCATCCCGCTGCAGCACCGCACCGGCAACGGCCATGTCTACTGCAGCGGCTACACCAGCGACGACGAGGCCGGCCGCGTGCTGATGAGCCACCTCGACGGCGCCGCGCTCGGCGAGCCGCGCCAGCTGCGCTTCAAGACCGGCATGCGCAAGAAGGCCTGGGACCGCAACGTCGTGGCCATCGGCCTGTCGTCCGGCTTCCTGGAACCGCTGGAGTCCACCAGCATCCAGCTCATCATGGACGGCGTGGGCCGGCTCATCGAGCTGCTGCCCGACCGCCGCTGCGACCGCCACCTGGCCGACGAATACAACCGCCGCATGGCGCGCCAGTACGAGTCCATCCGGGACTTCATCGTGCTGCACTACAAGCTCACCCGCCGCGACGACAGCGAGTTCTGGCGCTACTGCGCTGCCATGTCCATCCCCGACGCGCTGCACCACCAGATCGAGATCTTCCGCAAGAGCGGCCGCGTCGCCATCCTGGACCCCGACAGCTTTGCCGAACCCTCCTGGGTGTCGCTGTTCCTGGGCCTGGGCCTGTGGCCCGAGCGCCACGACCCCTTGCTGAACCAGATCGACGAGCAGGCGCTGCGGGCCCACTTTCAGCGGCTGCGCCAGGCCATCTCGGCCACCGTCGACGGCATGCCGGACCACGCTGCCTTCATCGACCGGCATGTGCGCGCCCAACCCATGGAGGCGATGACGCCATGACCGACACCCGCATCCGCCGCATCGTCATCGTGGGCGGCGGCAGCGCCGGCTGGATGACGGCCGCGCCGCTCAGCCAGGCCTTCGGCCGCCCGCCCGGTGCGCCGCCCAACCCGGTGGGCTGCGAGATCGTGCTGGTCGAGTCGCCCGACATCGGCACCGTGGGCGTGGGCGAGGCCACGCTGCCCAGCATTCGCTACTACAACGACGCGCTGGAAATCGACAACGCCGAGTTCATGCGCAAGACCCAGGCGAGCTTCAAGCTGGGCATCGAATTCAAGGACTGGGGCCACGTCGGCAACCGCTTCTTCCACGGCTTTGGCGGCTTCGGGCCGGCCATCGTCAACCGTTCGTCCGTCGCCCACTGGCTGCGCCTGGACCGCGCGGGCAGCATGCCCAGCTACGAGGATTGGTCCGTCGCCACCGTGATGGCGCGGCGCAACCGCTTCGCGCCGCCCGAGGCCGGGCCGCCGTCGGCCGCCAACGCCTTCTCCTACGCCTTCCATTTCGACGCCGGCCTGTATGCCGCCTTCTTGCGCGACTATGCCGTGGCGCGCGGCGTGCAGCGCGAGGAGGGCACCATCGTCGACGTGTCGGTGCGCCCCGGCGACGGCTTCGTCACCGCCGTGACGCTGGCCGACGGCCGGCGCATCGAGGGTGATTTGTTCATCGACTGCTCGGGCTTCCGCGGGCTGCTCATTGAAGGTGTCTGCAAGGCCGGCTACGAGGACTGGACGCACTGGCTGCCCTGCGACAGCGCCCAGGCCGTGCCATGTGACAAGACGGCGCCGCTGACGCCCTACACCACCTCCACCGCGCATGCCGCCGGCTGGCAGTGGCGCATCCCGCTGCAGCACCGCACCGGCAACGGCCATGTCTACTGCAGCAGCTACATCAGCGACGACGAAGCCGGCCGCGTGCTGATGGGCCAGCTCGACGGTGCCGCGCTGGGCGAGCCGCGCCAGCTGCGCTTCAAGACCGGCATGCGGCGCCGCATCTGGGACCGCAACGTCGTCTCTGTCGGCCTGGCCTCGGGCTTCCTGGAGCCGCTGGAGTCCACCAGCCTGTCCCTGGTCATCCACGGCGTCAGCGCGCTGGTGGAACTGTTCCCCGACCGGGCCTGCGAGCCCCATCTGGTGGACGAGTACAACCGCCGCATGCGGCAGCAGTACGAGTCCATCCGCGACTTCATCATCCTGCACTACAAGCAGACCACGCGCGACGACAGCGAGTTCTGGCGTTACTGCCGGGCCATGTCCATCCCGGACACGCTGGCCCACCAGATCGAGGTCTTCCGCCGCAACGGCCGCGTCACCATCCTGGACCGCGACAGCTTCGGCGAAGACTCCTGGTACTCGCTCTACCTGGGCCTGGGCCTGCGTCCCGAATCGCTGGACCCGCTGCTGGGCCAGGTGGACGAGGCCACGCTGCGCGAGCACTTCAAGCGGCTGCACATGGCCGTCTCACGTACCGTAGACGTCATGCCGGACCATGGGGCCTATCTGGCGCGGCTGGTGGGGCGGGGCGGCTGAGGTTGCGACCGGATGGGGCGTTGGCGTCAGGCAGGCTCCTGTTGCCCGCTGCGGATGCAGAGAGTGGAGGGTTGCGGATCAGCAGGGCTAAGCCTTGAGTCTGATGGCGATGAGGCAGACTAGCGGAAACACGAAACCGGCCGCGGCGATCCAAGGCGCCGCGCGGCTGAGCACGCCTGCTGCCTTCGGGCGACGCCAGACCGCGACGGCTGCTGCGACGACGGCGGTTGGCGCTGCATAGAACAAGAACGCAATCATGTTCCAGCCGCGGCCCCAGCCCTCGCCGCCAGGGCGCAGCAGCACCAGCCAGCCATACAGCGCAACGATGACGCCCGTGGCTAGCAGGAATGCGAGGTCGGGGCTGGTCCTTGATTGCATGGCGAGGCAGGCGCTTGGCCGTGAGGTGCAGATGGGGTAGGGGGGCGGTGTGCGCCGCGCGCTGCGAGCAGGTGAAGCCAAAGCTTCGAGCATCAGCTGTGACCTGCGCCCTTCACACCTCATATGCAATCCCACCCCAGCCGCACCACGCCGCAGTGCCGGCACACGAACTTGTAGAAGGCGTTCTCGCCGGCCGGCTCGTAGTCGCGCGTGGCCGCAGCCCATTGCTTGTCGGTCTTGCCGTAGCGCTGGCACCAGTCGGCCTTCACGGCGTCGCTGGCGTCTTCCACGTCGTCTTCCGACGCATCGCCGTGGAACTCGCAGGCGTCGTTGCAGTGGGCCAGCCACTCCTCCTGCTGCCAGCAGGAGTAGCCGGGCGTGCGCCGGCTCACCTCGTCAACGACGTCGGCCGCCACGCCGGCCTGCGCCAGCGGCGCCGGGTCCGAGAAGCTGGCGCCCAGCTCGGCTGCAGCCGAGCCGTCGGCGATGCACCAGGGGCACAGCTTCTCGTCCAGGTCGGTCGTCGCATAGACCGGCTGCACGTAGACAAAGCCGCGCGGCTCACCGCAGCAGGCGCAGGTGATGGCGCGGGGCTCGATGGCGCCGGTGGCCAGCGGGTCGGGGTGATAGCGGAAGCGGGGCAGATCCATGCCGCCACGCTACCAGAGCAGGACCGGCTTCAGCGCCCCGCGCGTTCCTTCAGGAAGTCCGCATACGCCAGCGCGCTGCGCTTGAGCGTGCGCTGCTGGGTCTCGAAGTCCACATGCACGAGGCCGAAGCGGCGCTCGTAGCCGAAGGCCCATTCGAAGTTGTCCAGCAGCGACCAGACGAAATAGCCGCGCACGTCCACGCCGTTGTCCATCGCCCGTGAACAGGCCGCGAAGTGGCGCTTCAGATAGCTCTGGCGCTGCGCGTCATCCACGCCGCTGCCGCCCACCGTGTCGGCGCTGGACATGCCGTTCTCGGTGATGAAGATGGGCGGCAGGTTGGCGTACTCGACCTTGAAGGCTTCGAGCAGGTCTTGCAGGCCCTGCGGGTAGACCTCCCAGTCCATGGTCGTGCGTTCCACGTCGGGTTCGCGCACCCAGTCGATGGTGTCGGGGCCGGCGGAGCGCAGCACGGCGCGGCTGTAGAAGTTCAGGCCCAGGTAGTCGATGGGGCGGCGGATGATGTCCATGTCGCCGGCCAGCACCAGCGGCTCGCAGCCCTTCCAGTAGCGCCACAGGTCGGCCGGGTACTCGCCCTTGAGCAGCGGGTCCAGCACCCAGCGGTTCTGGTAGGTCTCGAACAGCAGCGCGGCGTCGCGGTCGGCCGGCGTGTCGGTCAGCGGATAGCCCGGCGCCACGTTGGCGACGATGCCGTGCTGCGCCTTCGGGTCGTTGGCGCGCATGGCCGGCAACGCCAGGCCGTGGCCCAGCAGCAGGTGGTGCATGGCCTGCACGCCCCAGCGCGGCACTTCGAGGCCCGGCGCATGGTGGCCGTTGCCATAGCCGAGGTAGGCCGAGCACCAGGGTTCGTTGTGCGTGGCCCAGGCGGTCACGCGGCCATCGCCCAGGCGGCGCGTCATCAGGTCGGCGTAGTCGGCGAAGCGGTAGGCGGTCTCGCGGTTCAGCCAGCCGCCCTTGTCTTCGAGGTGCTGGGGCAGGTCCCAGTGGTAGAGCGTCACGTAGGCGGCGATGCCGCGCTCGGCCATGCCGTCCAGCAGGCGCTTGTAGAAGTCGATGCCGCGCTCGTTGGGCTGGCCCACCTCGTTCATCACGCGCGGCCAGGCGATGGAGAAACGGTAGGCGTCCACGCCCAGGCGCTGCAGGATGTCCAGGTCCTCCTGGAAGCGGTGGTAGTGGTCGCAGGCCACGTCGCCGTTCTCGCCGCGCAGCACCTTGCCCGGCGTGGCGCAGAAGCGGTCCCAGATGGATTCCAGCCGGCCGTCCTCGCTGGCCGCACCCTCGATCTGGTAGGACGAGGTGCCAGCGCCGAACACGAAGCCGGGGCGGCGCATCAGGGAGCCCGCGGGCGGGGCGATGAGGTCTGCGATGGAGGTCATGGACGGAGTCGGAAGGGGCAGGGGGAGGGCGGCAGTGCCTGCAGCGCGTCGCGCCACGGGGTCAGGGGTTGCGGGTCGGCGGGCAGGGGGCCGCGCAGGCCGCAGATGAAGGACGCGTAGCGGTTGGCCAGCGTCAGCGTGGCGGGCAGGTCGCGGCCCAGCGCCAGGCCGGCCAGCAAGGTGGCGGTGAACGCATCGCCCGCGCCCACGGTGTCGACCAGCTGCGGCTGGCGCTCGCCGGGGCCGCTGGCCAGCAGCGCGCCGCCGGGGCCGTAGAAGCGCCAGCCGGCGGCGCCGCAGGTCAGCACGACGCGTTGCAGCGCGAAGCGGGCCATCAGCAAGGCCACCTGGGCGGTCTCGTCGATCGCTTCTTCGTTGAACCAGCCGGCCAGCCGCGCCAGTTCCTCGTCGTTGACTTTGACCCAGTCGGCCAGCATCAGCGATTCGGCGGCCAGCAGCGGCGTGTCGGTGCCCGGGCGCAGGTTCAGGTCCAGGAAGCGCAGACCGTCGAAGCCCTTCACCAGCGTGCGGATGGCCGCGCGCGAGGCGGCATGGCGCTGCGCGAGGCTGCCGAAGTAGAGAACGGCCGGTTGGGCGTCGGCCAGCAGGGCTTGGGCGGGCGCGGCATCCAGGTGGTCCCAGGCGGCGTCGCCGTGGATTTCGAAACGGTGGCCGCCGCCGGGCAGCTCGTGCACGCTGACGCGGCCCGTCGCATGGCTCTCGTCGCGCTGCAGGCCTTGCTCGGCCAGGCCGTAGCGCCGCGCACTGTCGCGCACGAAGCGGTCGTTGGCGTCGTCGGCGCCGAGCCGGCTGATGAACAGCACCGGGGCGCCCAGCGCGGCGACGGAACGCGCCACGTTGAACGGCGCGCCGCCGGCCACGGGGCCGTCATGGAACTCATCCACCAGGGCTTCGCCCAGGACGGCAATGGAGCGGGAGGTCATTCGAAATATTCTAGGCAACAACTTTTGTTTAGTGAACAATTGAGGGATCGGGGCGATCCCGCATGGCCTGCGCTGCCCGTGGTGGAAGCGCTTGCATGCACAATCGCGCCCCAGTCGAGGGCGCTAAACAAGCGAGGATGAGGCCATGGCCGAAAAGCGGGGAGTGACGATTCGGGAATTGGCCCAGGCCGCCGGCGTGTCCATCGGCACCGTGTCGCGCGCGCTCAAGGGCCAGCCGGGTCTGTCCGAGCAGACGCGTGCCCAGGTTATGGAAGTGGCCCAGCAACTGGGCTACGACACCGCCAAGCTGCGCACCGGCAAGCCGCGCCGCATCCTGTTTCTTTATGGCCGCCTGATCGGTTCGCTGGCGACCAATCCCTTCTATTCCTACGTGCTGCACGGCGCCGAGATCGCCTGCCGGGAGGCCGGCGTGCCGTTGAGCCTGATGTCGGTGGTGGCGGGCGACGACGTGGCCGGCCAGGTGCGCCGCCACGAGGCGGACGCGCTGCTGGGGGCGGGCTACATGGACCCCGAGGTCATGGACGCCGTGCGCCAGTGCGACCTGCCGCTGGTGCTGGTGGACCACTTCCACCCGGGCGTGCGCAGCATCAACGACGACAACCTGCTGGGCGGCTGGCTGGCCACCAAGCATCTGCTGGACGGTGGCGCCCAGCGCGTGGCGGCCATCTTCGGCCCGCTGGCGCACTACTCGACGTCGCTGCGCGCCAAGGGCTTTCGCCGCGCGCTGTTCGAGGCCGGCCGCCTGTTCGACCCCGACTACGAGGTCACGCTGGACCCGGCGCTGGACTATCGCGAAGCCGGCCGCGATGCGATGCGCCGCCTGCTGGCGCTGCCCCAGCCCCCCGATGCGGTGTTCGCCTACAACGACTCGACGGCCATGCACGCCATCGAGTACTGCCACGACCAGGGCCTGCGCGTGCCCGAGGACGTGCGCTTCATCGGCTACGACGACATCGAGGCCGCCGCGCGTTTCAAGCCACCGCTGTCCACCGTCAAGATGGACAAGGAGGCGCTGGGCCAACTGGCTGCGCGTGCGCTGATCGAGGGGGATACCGAGCCTAACGACGCCTGGCTGCCGGTGGAGTTGGTGGTGCGTGAAAGCTCGACGCCACCCGCCGTGCCCGCGGCGCCCGCACGCAAGCCGCGCAAGCAGATGGCCTAGGTGTTTCACCGCTTTCGGCGGTTTGGATTGTTAAACGAAAATATTGCTGTTTACTAAAAATTACCGCCAAACCAGGGCGGCAAGGAGACAGCAGTGATTGCCGATCGCGACGGGGGCGTTCCCGTGCCCCAATCCGCCACGCCCGCACCCCACGCCGCGCCCGCTGCCGCGCCGATCGACGACCGCGTGCCGATGTCGCAGAAGGTCGGCTTCGGCCTCGGCTCCTTCCACGACATGTGGGGCCACTGGCTCTACCAGTCCCTGGTCTTCCACGTCTTCAACATCGGCCTGGGCGTGGCGCCGCAGCTGATCTCGATGGCCATGGGCATCAAGATCTTCGCGGACGCGGTGTCCGATGCGATGTTCGGCTGGATCTCGGACAACACCCGCAGCCGCTGGGGGCGCCGGCGCCCCTTCATCCTCGTCGGCGGCATCCTGACCGGCATCGGCCTGCCGCTGCTGTTCGCGGTCGGGCGGGGCTGGAGCGACACCGAGTACTTCATCTTCCTGCTCGTCTCGACCTGTTTGTACGCGCCGGTCATGAGCTGCTTCGCGATGCCCTGGAACAGCCTGGGCGCCGAGTTGACGCCGGGCTACCACGAGCGCACGCGCGTGATGTCCATCAAGAACGCGATCCAGAAGATTCCCGAGCTGGGCATGTTCGTCGCTGCGCAGTTCACGACGCTCTACTTCTTCCACGACGCGTCAGGCAAGCCCGACATCCTGCTCGGTGCGCAGGTCTACACCTCCATCCTGGGCGGCATCCTGGTGGTGCTGGCCATCCTGATTTTCTCGCTGACGCGCGAGCGCTATTACGAGAGCTTCGTCGCGCAGAGCCGCCAGCGCGTGCCGTTCAAGGACACGCTGTACCGCACGCTGAAGAACAAACCCTTCCGCCTGATGCTGGGCACCATGCTGACCTACAACATGGCCACGGCCATGGTGGGGCTGCTGGGCTATTACGCGACCGTCTACTACGTCTGCGGCGGCAACGTCGTGGAGGCCACCAAGTGGAACTCGCTGATGGGCGTGGCCGGCCTGGTCAGCGGCCTGGTCGGCATCGCCTTCGCGGGCTGGGTGGCCAAGCGGTACGGCAAGCGCAATGCGCTGATGACCGTGCTGTGGCTGGGCATCGCCGCCTTCATCGGCGACTGGTTCTTCTACAACCCGCAGCTGCCCTGGCTGCAGCTGTTCGCCAGCGGCGGCGTGGCCTTCATCGGCGCGGGCTTCTGGACCATCTACGGCTCGGCGATGGCCGACGTCATCGACCACGATGAACTCGCCACCGGCCAGCGCCGCGAGGGCTCGTTCGCGGCCTGCGGCTCGTGGATCAGCAAGGTCGGCCTGGCGCTGGGCAACAGCGCCTCGGGCTGGGTGCTGGCCTTCACGGGCTTCAACGCCAAGCTGCCCGTGCAGGGCGAGGACGCCATCTTCCTGATCCGCGTCTGCCTGTCCGGCATTCCCATCGTGGGCCTGCTGATCGCGCTGGTGATCGTGTCGCGCTACTTCCTGACGGAAAAGCGCATGTACGAAATCCGCACCGAGCTGGAAGCCCGGCGCGGCACCGTTTGACGATCAGTAGCCCAGCGTGAAGCGGCTGCGGCGGAACTGCGGCGCTTCCAGTTCGTTGACGATGGCGGCGGCCAGGTCTTCAACGCTGATGTGGCTCTCGCCCTTGGCGTCGAACACCGGCTCGTCGCGCCCCAGGCGGAACCCGCCGGTGCGCTGGCCCGGTGCCAGGTGCATGGCGGGCGACACGAAGGTCCAGTCCAGCCCCGACTGATCGGCGCGCAGCCGGTTCAGCGCCTCGCGGGCGGCCAGCGCGCCTTGCTTCCACTCGGCCGGGAAGGCCGGCGAATCCACCAATTGCTGGCCCGGTGCGATGAACAGGCTGCCGGCGCCGCCGACGACGATGAGGCGCACGCCGGCCTCACGGGCCGCGGTGGCGATGGCGTCGCTGCCGCGCAGGAAGTCGTCGTGCAGATTCGGGTTGGTCCAGCCGGCGTTGAAGGCGCTGACGACGGCATCCACGCCGGTCAGCGCTGCGGTCACATCGTCGCCGCGCAGCAGGTCCATCGAGCGGGCTTCCAGGCCGGGCCGGGCGGCCAGCTTGGCCACATCGCGCTGCAGCGCGCGCACCTGGTGGCCGCGGGTCAGCAGTTCTTCGAGCACGGCCTTGCCGACAAAGCCGGTGGCGCCGATCAGGGCGATGTTCATGGAGTTCTCCAGATAGCAAGTTGCGATGTAGTCATTGTTTCGGCTTCACAATCTGCCGATAAGCCGGGTCATATCGCCAGGACTGTTTAGACAAACTTCATGCTCGATCAGCTCAAACGCATGGCCGTGTTCGCCAGCGTCATCCGCCACGGCAGCTTTGCCGCGGCGGCGCGGCAACTTCGCACCAGCACCTCGGCCGTCAGCCAGCAGATCCGTGCGCTGGAGAGCGACATGGGCGTCACGCTGCTGCACCGCTCCACACGCAAGCTCAGCCTGACGCCAGCCGGCGAGCGCTTCCACACCGGCTGCGCGGCGATGGTGGCGGCGGCCGAATCCGCCCAAGCGCAACTGTTGCAACTGCGCGATGCGCCCGAGGGCGAACTGCGCATCGCGATGACGGTGGGCTTTGGCCGCCGCATCGGCCCTGCACTGGCGCCACTGCTGGCGGCGCACCCGGGACTGACGCTGCACCTGCAGGTCGAGGACGGCTTCACCGATCTCGTGGCCCACCGCATCGACCTCGCCATCCGCTTCGGCCGCCTGCCGGACAGCGCCTGGGTCGCCCAGCCGCTGGGCCGGCTGCACACCAGTCTGTACGCGTCGCCCGCTTACCTCGCGCAACGCGGCGTGCCCGCCACGCCCGAGGCGCTGCAGGGCGCCGACTGGCTGGTGCTGCACGACGGCACCGACCAGCCGCTGCGCCTGGTGGGCAGCGCGTTGACCGTGCAGCCGCGCTACACCAGCAACAACCAGCTGACGCTGCAACAGCTGTGCGAGGCCGGCCTGGGTCTGGCGGCGCTGGGTGACGACGACGTGGCCGAGGCCGTCGCCGCCGGCCGCCTGCTGCGCCTGGACACCGAGCTGGCGCTGCCCGAACTGCCCGTCTGGGCGCTGACGCCCCAGCGGGACGCGCAGCCCGCCAAGGTCCGCCACGCCATCGCGGCACTGAAGGCCCATCTGGAGGAGGTGCGATGAGCAAGGGCACGTTGACGCAGTGGGATGACGCCAAGGGCTACGGCTTCATCACGCCGGACGACGGCGGCGCCAAGCTGTTCGTGCACATCAAGGCCTTCGGCCTGCGCCCGCAGCGCCCCTTCGTCGGCGAGCGCCTGCGCTACCGCGAGGGCCGGGACGCCCAGGGCAAGCGCCGTGCACAGGACGTGCAGAGCCTGGCACCCAAGGCCGCGCCACCGGCGCCAAGGACCCGCGACGGTGGCCGCGTGCTGCTGCTGATCCCGGCCTTCGCCGGCTTCGTGCTGGTGGTGCACCTGGTGTGGGGCGTGCCCAACTGGCTGTGGGGCATCTACACGGCCATGAGCCTGGCGACCTTCATCACCTACTGGCTGGACAAGCGGGCCGCCACGCGCGGCGACTGGCGCGTGCCCGAGAACACGCTGCACGCGCTGGCTCTGGCCTGCGGCTGGCCCGGCGCGCTGCTGGCGCAGCGGCTGCTGCGGCACAAGAGCGCGAAGCGGTCGTTCCGGCGTGTGTATTGGACGATGGTGGTGGTGAACGTCGCGGCGTTCGTCGCGCTTCTCACGCCGTTGCTGAAAAGCTGAACTCGCCCAAGCCCTCGAACGCCAGCGTGCCGGCCACCGGGCCGGTCCACGCATGCAGGCCACCCCAGGCGCCTGCCGTCACGACGGTGCCGGCCTTGACGGTGGCGCCGTCGCGTGTCGCATGCTGGAACCACGCAGGCAGCACGCCCGCCGGATTGGCCAGCGAATGCCCGCCACGGCGCACGAGGTCGGGCTGGCCGGGCAGCGACAGCCGCCATTCGACGCTAGCCCAGTCCAGCGCTCGGTAGGGCTGCCAGGGCCCCAGCAGCAGGCCCGCGTTGCTCTGGAAGTCCGCCATGCGCAGCAGCGCCGGCGCCTCCATGCCTTCGGCCCAGCGGGACGCGACCAGTTCGACGGCGATGCACATGGCCTCGGGCTCGCCGTCCGCGCCGACGCGCAGTGCCACCTCGGCCTCCACTCCCAGCAAGGCCGTGCCGGCGACCGGGCTCACCGGCGAATGGCTGAACGGCCCCTGCGGGCCGGCGCCGCCGGACTTCCAGCGGTCCAGCGGCCAGCCTAGAGCACGCGCCACGCCGTCCTGCACGGCATAGGCGTCGGCCTCGGTTCGCACGGCATCGGCCCAGTCGGCCGCAGACAGGCGGGTGCCGTCGCGGTGGCAGGCGGTCAGGGCTTGGACAAGGGCTGGGATCGGGGCTTCGGTCATGAGCTTGAGTGCTGCCGTGCGGCGAGTCGGGATGGGTGGACCTTAAGATGAAAACCATGCCGGGCATCGGGTCCGGCGCAGAATTTTCCGGGAACGGCATGGCACTGAAGTTGGGCTTGGTGGGTATCGGCAAGATCGCCCGTGATCAACACATTCCGGCGATCGCGGCCGACCCGCGCTTCGAGCTGGTGGCCACCGCCAGCCGCAATGCCGGTGTGGACGGCGTGGCCGGCTTCAAGACGGTGGAGGCCATGCTGGCCGCCGTGCCCGAGCTGGACGCCATCTCCATCTGCACGCCGCCGCAGGCGCATTTCGACGCCGCGCTGGCCGCGCTGCGCGCCGGCAAGCATGTGATGCTGGAAAAGCCGCCCGCGGCTACCACGCGCCAGATCGCGCTGCTGCAGGCCGAGGCCGCACGCCACGGCCGCACGCTGTTCCAGACCTGGCACTCGCGCTTCGCCGCCGGCGTGGACGCCGCGCGCGACTGGGTCAAGGGCCGCACGCTGACCGGCGGCAGCATCACCTGGAAGGAAGACGTGCACCACTGGCATCCGGGCCAGCAGTGGATCTTCGACGCCGGCGGCCTGGGCGTGTTCGACCCCGGCATCAACGCGCTGTCGGTGCTGACCGAGGTGCTGGCCGAGGAGGTGGTGGTCAACAAGGCCGTGCTGGAGTTCCCCGAGAACCAGCAGGCGCCCATCGCTGCGCAACTGGACCTGCGCACCGAATCCGGTGTGCCGGTGGACACGGTGTTCGACTTCCGCCAGAAGGGCGAGCAGACCTGGGACATCGAGCTGCTCTCGACGACTGGCCGGCTGCGCCTGTCGCACGGCGGCGGCGCGCTGGAGATCGATGGCCAGCCCATCGGCGCCGACGAGGCGCTGGCGGGCGAATACCCGCGCCTGTATGCGCGCTTCGCCGAGATGGTGGCGGCGGGCCGCTCCGAGGTGGACTGGCGGCCGTTCCAGCTGGTGGCCGACGCCTTCCTGATCGGCGAGCGCCGCACGGTGGCGGCGCACCACGTCTAAGCCTAGAAACGGCAGTTGACCGCTTGCTACGGCTCGAAGCTTGCGTGGCGTCAACGAGTTATGTGCTGACGGGCAGTTCACCACTTCGGTGAACAGCGCTGCACGCCCGCTGGGCTGGCGCTTCGGGCCGCTGGCGGCGTTGCTTCTCCTGGCGGGCAGAAGCCCGCTGCGTCGGCGCGCCTTGCCAGCCGCCCGCCTCGCCAGCCC
>DASWWC010000147.1:0-7637 GCA_036401055.1 Roseateles sp. | reverse complement strand
GCGACACCGGGAACAGGCTGCCCTGGTCTCGACTCTGTCCTTGCACGTAGCCCATAGAACAATGCCCTGCAACTTGCGTTGCAGGGCATTGTCTTCAGGGCTTCAGCTTGGCGTCAGAGTATTGACACGGACTGCTCGGGCGCCTTTTGTTCTGGCGATGCGTGACGGCTCAGCTGCCGCCGTTCTGCATCAGCTGGCCCACGGTCACCGCCGGCAATGTCAGGCGGTTGTCCACGCCCCGCACGCCGGAGGTCGCAGCCGCCACGACGGTGGCGCGCTCCTTGGTCTGCGCATCGGGCGCCTGGCCCTCCAGCTTCACGATGCCATGGTCCGTGCTGACCGCGATGGGCACGACGGCGAGTGTCGAGTCGGAGGCCAGGGCCTCGCGCACCTTGATCGTGATGCCGGTGTCCTCGGGAGCGGCCACGGGCGGCGCCACGGGGTTTGTCTGTTGGGCCAACACCGGTGGCTCGGCCGACGGCGGCGTCACGACGGGCGCGGCCGGGGGCGGCTCAGGCTGCAGGGCCGGTGGCGGCGCGGCCTGGGCCAGCGTCTCGGGCGGCGGCGTCAGCGTGCGAACCACCGGGGCGGGTGCCTCGACCTTGGGGGCGGCGACCGGCTTGGGCGTTTCGACGGGCTTGGAGACTGCGGCGACCTGGGTCGCCGGTTCGACGGCCGGCGCCGGCTCGGCGGCCACCGCGCCAGCGGCGGCGGGCGCCTCGGCCAGCAGCACGTCCTCGGGCGACGAGGCGGCGTCGGCCGGCGGCGCCACCTGGCCGGTGACGATGGGTGGCAGCTCGGCTGCCGTCGGCGTGGAGAACTGGCGCGACATGCTGGCCGCCAAGACGATCAGCGCCGCGCCGGCACCTACGCCCACGACCCAGGGCATGGCATGGCCCGAGCGGCGCACCGGGCTGGCGCCGGGCGTGGTCATGGGCTCGGGCGACACCCAACCCAGCGGATCGGTCGCGCGGATCTTGGCGGACGGGCGCGGCGTGCGCGGCTTCAGCGGCGCGCCGGCGGGGCGAGCCGACGCCAGCTTCGGCTCGCTGCCCTTCTCGATGTGGTCAAGCCAACCTTCCGGGTGCACGGACTTGGGGAACTTCATCTGGGCCTCCTGCGTCGCGAATCGACGGTTGCGATGGAGACCATTCTTGGGACGCCGGCACGGGCCGCTTGAAGGCCCAGGCTGCCTCTCCTTGTAGGACAGCGGGCCGCGGATGTGTGAGGCGCGGCGTCAGAAGCCCCGCACCGGCAGGGTCTCGTCACGCTGCAGCCAGTTGCGCGGCGAGTAGCGGCTGCCCGCGTCCGTCACGTGCAGCGTGTAGGCATGGCGCGACTTGTCGGAGCGGTTGGCCGCCGAGTAGTGCGGCAGCAGGCCGTGGAAGACCACCAGCGAACCGGCCTCGACCTCCAGCGGGATGGCCTCGCGCGAATCGGCCGACGGCCAGGGCGTCGCGTCCACCTGCTCCATCGAGGCCTTGCGGCCCTCGCGCACGAAGCGCTCGCGCAGCACGCCGCGCGCGCCGCGGTGGCCGCCGGGCTCCGTCCACAGGCAGCCGTTGTGCAGCGTGGCGTCCTCCAGCGCAAACCAGAACGTCGTCACGGTGATGGGGTCGCTCTCGAAGAAGCTGGCGTCCTGGTGCCAGCGCACCTCGCCGCCGATGCCGGGCTGCTTGAAGATGAACATGCTCTGCCAGACCTGCGGCCTCGCCAGCCCCAGCGCGCCGGCCACGCCGCGCAGCGCCTCGCCCTTGGAGAAGGCGCTGAACACCGGGTCCAGGTCGTGCATCGCGTGGCCGATCTTGTTGATGGCCAGCTCCTTGGGCACGCGCAGCCGGCCATCGGCGTCGAAGGCCTCCTCCTCGAAGAAACAGCGCACCTGGTCACCGCTGTCGAGGAAGTAGTCGTCCACGTGGCGCTGCTGCTCCTCGGTCGTGAAGACGGGGCGCTGCTCGCCGGGGTCGAAGGCCTCGACGATCTGCAGCGCGCGCTCGCGCAGCGCGGCGATGTCTTCAGCGCGCTTGAAGCCCGGGATGACGAGATAGCCCTGTTCGGCGTAGACAGCAGCGAGGTTGGCGTCAGCAGTCATGAGGATGCTCGGGGAGTTGTGCCGATTGTGCGGCCGGCGCAGTGCGCCCACAGTGCCATCACGCCCTCTTTGCTGGAGACGCCATGAAAGCGCTGAAGCTGCTGCTGGTCCTCGTCGTCGTGCTGCTGGCCCTGCTGGTCGGTGGTGGGCTGCTGCTGTCGCCCCGATTCAGCCTGTCGCGCAACGTGGTCATCAACGCGGCGCCCGACAAGATCTATGCGCTTGTGGCCGACCCGCGCGGCTGGAAAGCATGGAGCGTCTGGAACCGGCGCGACCCGGCCATGGCCATCGAGTACAGCGGCCCGGCCTCGGGCCCGGGTGCCGTCTGGGCCTGGAGGAGCAAGACCGAGGGCGACGGCCGCATGACGTTCACGACGGCCGAGCCGGGCAGGCGGCTGGGCTACGAGCTGTTCTTCCCGGACTTCGGCACCACGTCCACCGGCGAGTTGCGGCTGGAGCCCAAGGGCGGCAGCACGCAGCTCACCTGGACCATGAACGGCGACATGGGCGCGAACCCGGTCTACCGCTGGATGGGCCTGTTCATGGACAAGCTGGTGGGGCCGGACTTCGACGCCGGCCTGGCCAATCTGAAGGCACTCGCCGAGAAGCCCTGATCAGGTCGGCTCCCAGACCAGCGCAAGCGCCAAGGCCGCTTCGGTGACGGCCTGGCCCAGCGGCGTGCCGGGGTCGGGGCGGCGCAGGTGCGGCACGCCGCGGCTCAGGTCCACGCTGCCGACCACCTCGCCGCCCTGCAGCATCTCGTAGCCCACCGGCGCCGCCGTCGCGAGCGCGCTGCCCTCCAGGCGATGCACGGAGCGCAGGCCCAGCGTCAGCGCGCCGCGCTGGTAGCTGCCCTCGCGCGTCTGCTGGCCCCACTGCACCCGGCCCTCGCCGATCTGCAACGTCGCGTCCGACGCGCCGCGCCAGCGGCAGTTCAGCGTCCAGGGCTTGGTGGCCAGCGCCAGCACCCCGGCCGTCACCTCGGTCTGACGGGCCGTGCAGTCGGCCTCGCTGTCGCCGGCCGCAGTGGCCCAGGTGTAGCGCAGCGGTGCGCGGCCGGTGGCCAGCGTGTCGAACAGCGACAGGCGGTCCGCGCCACGGTCGTAGCGCACGCGCTGGCCACGCAGCTCGAACTCGCCCTTGCGCCCCCAGCCCGGCTTGCCGAAGGACTCCTCGGGCACCGAGGCCAGCGACGCGGGCTGCGCCATGCGCGCCTCGCGCACCACGCCGCAGCCGGCCAGCAAGGCCAACAACGCACCGGCCACCGTCACGGGATATCGCATTCACCACCTCTTCGCTGTCGTCGAAACGCAGCACTCTAGGCGGCGGGCGCGAGGATGCCGGTCCTCACCCGTGACTGCCGACACGGCGCTGTTCAGCGCAGCGCGGCAGGCTCCGAGACCAGCGCGAGTGCCAGTGCCGCCTCGGCGACGGCGCGGCCCAGCGGCGTGGCAGGGTCGGGGCGGCGCAGCCGGGGCGTGGCGCCGCTGACGTCCAGGCTGCCCACCACGGTGCCCTGGTGCAGCATCTCGTAGCCCACGGCCAGCGTCTGCGGCGTGCGGCTGCCCTCCAGCAGGTGCACGGAGCGCAGGCCCAGCGTCAGGTCGCCGCGGCGGTAGGCACCCTCGCGGCTCAGCACGCCGCCGCGCAGTTGGCCCTCGCCGATCTGCAACATGGCCGCGGGCGCGCTGCCCCAGCGGCAGCTCAGCACCCAGGGCCTGGGGCCGGCCGCACGGCCGTTGGCGCTCTGCTGCGGGGTCCAGGCTTCGCAGGTGCTGGCGCCGTCGCCGCCCGGGCCGGCCCCGCTGAAGCGCAGCGCCGTCTTGAGCTCGGCCGCCAGCGGCTCGAACAGCGCCAGCCGCTCGGCGCCACGCTCGTAACGCACGCGCTGACCGCCCAGCATGAACTCGCCCTGACGCCCCCAGTTGGGCTTGCCGAAGCTTTCCTCGGCCACGCCCGCCACCGACGCCGCCTGGGCCATGCGCGCCGTCACCGGAACCGGCACCGGTCTGCCGTCACGCACCGAGGCGCAGCCGACCAGCAGCAGGATGAAAGAGGCGAGGACGAACGGCGAGCGAAGCATGGCGATGAGCGCAGTGTTGACGACGGCCACTCTAGGGCCACGCCGGGCGGCCAGGAAACTGTTACCCGCGTTGCGTCCTGTCGCGGCTCAAGGGGCCGAAGGCTCCGACGCCGCGGCCGACGCGGCATCAGCCGGCGCTGCGGCCACGCCGATGCGCGCGATCGCCAGCTCGCCCGCGAACTCTTCATAGAACCAGTCGTCGCCCACCTTCACCAGCCCTTGCTCGGGCGGCGCGATCGGCATGTTGGGCTGGCCCTTCAGCGCCACCGCCATGGTCGCGGCCCAGACCGGCAACGCCAGGCCGCCGCCGCTCTCGCGCTCGCCCAGCGACTTCGGGGTCGGGTAGCCAATCCACACCGCCCCGGCACGCGCGGCCTGGAAGCCGCAGAACCAGGCGTCGATGGCGTCGTTGGTGGTGCCGGTCTTGCCGTACAGGTCCCAGCGGCCCAGCATGGAGCTGGCACGCGCGCCGGTGCCCTCGCGCGTCACGGCGGCGAGCAGCTGGGCCGTCATGAAGGCATTGCGCGGGCTGATGGCCTGGCGGGCCTTGGGCGGGTCGGCCTGCCAGATCACCTCGCCCTGCGCGTCCTGCACGCGCTGGATCAGCCAGCCGGTGGGCAACTGGCCCTGGTTGGCGAACACGGCATAGGCCTGCGCCATCTGCAGCGGCGTGACGGCGCCCGTGCCCAGCGCAACGGTCAGGTTCAGCGGCTGCTTGTCCTCGTCCAGCCCGAAGCGGCCGGACCAGGCGCGCACGCGCTGCGGCCCCAGCGCCTGGGCCACGCGGATGGTGACCATGTTCTTGGAGCGCGCCAGCGCCTCGCGCAGCGTCAGCGCCTCTTCGTAGGTGCCGTCGTAGTTGCGCGGCGCCCAGTCGCCCTGCTCGAAGGGCTGGTCGCTGACCAGCGTGCCGGCCCAGGCGCCCTGGTCCAGCAGCGCCGAGTAGACGAAGGGCTTGAAGGCCGAGCCCGGCTGGCGCCAGGCCTGGGTGGCCGAGTTGAACTGGTTGCGCGTGAAGTCGAAGCCGCCCACCAGCGCGCGGATGGCGCCGCTCTGCGGGTCCAGCGTGACGACGGCGCCCTCGGCCTGCGGCGTCTGGCTCAGCAGCCACTGGCCGCCCTGGCCCTCCAGCACGCGCACGACGGCGCCGCGCTTGGCGCTGGCCAGCGAGCGCAGCGCGGCGCCCTTCAGCGTGATCTTCTGGCCGTCGGCCAGCACCAGCTTGGCGGCCGACTTGTCCTGCTCCAGCAGCACGGCGGTGCGCAGCTCGCCCAGGTCGGGATGGGCGTCGAAGGCGTCGTCCAGCGCGTCGTCCTCGGCCTCGCCGCCGGGCAGCTTGACGGTGGCCTCGGGGCCGCGGAAGGGCTGGCGGCGCTCCAGCTCGAACAGCGCGTGGCGCAGCGACTCCTGCGCCGCGGCCTGCTCGGCGTAGCGCAGCGTGGTGGTCACCGTGAGGCCGCGCGTGTAGGCCTCCTCGCCGAAGCGGTTGACGATCTCGGCGCGCACCTGCTCGGCCGCGTGGTCGGCCACGCCGGACAGCCGCTTGGGCCGGCGGATCTGCAGCGGCTTGGCCTTGGCGGCCTGGGCCTGTTCGGCCGTGAGCAGGCCCACCGCCTCCAGCCGGCCCAGCACCACCGCCTGGCGGCGCTTGGCACGCTCGGGGAAGCGCACGGGGTTGAGGCGGTTGGGGTCCTTGGGCAGGCCGATCAGCGTGGCCATCTCGGCGATGTCCAGCTGGTCCAGCGTCTTGCCGAAATAGCGCTCGGCGGCCGCCGCGAAGCCGTAGGCGCGGTTGCCCAGGTGGATCTGGTTCATGTAGATCTCGAGGATCTGCGCCTTGCTCAACGCGCGCTCGATCTTGATCGCCAGCAGCGCCTCGACGACCTTGCGCGTCCAGCGCTGCTCCTTGCTCAGATAGGTGTCGCGCGCGAGCTGCTGCGTGATGGTGGATGCGCCGTGCAGCGGGCCGCTGTGCGTGAGGTTGCGCAGGAAGGCCCGCGCGATGCCGCCGAAGTCGATGCCGCCGTGGGTCCAGAAGTCCGTGTCCTCGACGGCCAGCAGCGCGTCCTGCATGGGCTTGGGGATGTCCTTCAGCGGCACGAAGCGGCGACGCTCGGCGCCGAACTCGCCGATGACCTGCCCCTCCTCGCTGAGGATGCGCAGCGGCTGGCGCGGCTGGTAGTCGGTCAGGGTGTCCAGCTCGGGCAGCTGCACCCAGATGAAGGCCGCGACGATGGCGCCCACCAGCACCAGCACGAAGGGCAGCGCCACCAGGGCACCCAGCCAGGGCCGCGCGACCAGGGTCTGGAACAGGGACTGCAGACGGGAGGAACCAGCCATTGCGGGTAGACGCCCGCGTCCGGGCGGCTTTGCAAACCAAGGAGGCGGCAGCTTAAGGCCTGCCGCAGATCCGCTCTGCCTGCAGCCCAGCGCGCCCGGGCTGCAACTCGTCGCAAACCCACTGACCGAACGGAGCGATGCGGCCACGATGCCGTCCATTCCAACCCCTCTCGGAGATTGCCATGAAAGCCCTGCTGTCCACCCTCTGCACCGTTGCCGCCCTCGCCTGCGCCCCCGCCATGGCCGACACCACCACGGCAAGCAGCGAACCCTGCCCGCAGCTCTCCGCGCAGCTCGCCGACCTGCTGGCCCTGCCCTACAAGCGCATCGGCACGGACGGCGCGGTGCGCGTGGAGTTCGAGGTCGATGCCCAGGGCCGCGCCCAGGTGCAGACCTTGGAGGGCGAGCGCCAATACCGCAGCGCCGTGCGCGCGGCCATGCGCCGCGTCGACTGCACGGCCGGCACACCCCATCTCTACGCCGTGGACATCGTCTTCAGCGAGAAGCCCTCGCGCAGCTTCGCCGGAGCGCCGCGCATCATCGTCGCGCAGGCCACGCGCCGCTGAGGTGCGGGAAGTCATGGCCGGCGCGGCGCCGTCGGCCCCGCAGCGCGCTTCGTCGGGCGGCATGCGGGCTTCGTCGGGTCGGCGCTGACCCGGCCCGCGCCGCGCAGCACGATGGCGGCACAGCCACCCCACCGGAGCCTGCCATGCGCCCCCTGAAGCCCGCCGCCATCGCCCTCGGCCTCGCCCTGACCCTGCCGGCCGCCCTGGCCAACCCGGCCGCCTGCCCCCAGGTCGCCGAGCAACTGAGCGAGTCCCTCGCCAGCGCCAGGCAGCGCATCCGCGCCGACGGCGACGTGCGCGTGGAGTTCGACGTGGGCGCCAGCGGCCGCGCGCAGCTGGTCACGGTGCAGGGCTCGCGCCTCTACCGCACGCCGGTGCGCACGGCCGTGGACACGCTGGAATGCCGGGCCGGCGTGCCGCAGCGCTATGTCCTCAACATCCGCTTCGCCGACCCCGCGCCGCAGGTGATGGCCAGCGCCGCGTCGGCCACGCTGGCGCAGCTGCGGCGACCCGACACCGCCGCGCCGCGCTGATCCCGTCAGGCCCCATGCCCCCC
>DASWWC010000146.1:0-2774 GCA_036401055.1 Roseateles sp. | reverse complement strand
GGCCAGGCCCCGTTGCGGCGGCTCGCGGAGCTGGCCGACCCGGCACGCCCGCGCCCGTCGCTGCGCCGTATCGCGCAAGCCCTGGCACCCTGCCTGGCGCTGCCGGCCTGGGTGCTGCGCCGCATCGCACACCTGCCCTGGCATCAGTTGCAACCGCCTGGCGATAGCACGCTGGCCACGCTCGGCCGGCTTGCCGTGCAACTGCCGCCTGCGGCCTGGCCACGCCAGCCCCATGACCTGGACGCCGCATCGCGCTGCCTGGGCAGCCTGGACCTGCTGTGCAGCTTTGGCGACGGCACGCTGGCGGCCGCCCCAGCACCACGCGCCTTGCCCACCGCCGTGCGGCGCTGGCTGCTGGGCGAGCTGCGCCGCCGCTACGCCGGCGACTGGCTGGCCCTGGCCGATGCACTGACGCACGACGAGCCGCGCTACCAGTTGCTGACCTGGGTGCTGCCGCGTCTGCACGACCACTGGCAGGCCGACCTCGCCTCCAGCAGCGAACAAGGCGAGAAGCTCAGCTCGACCTGGCGTGAAGCCTCGCCCTGCTGGTGGCTGGACCGGCTGCTGCAATGGCAGTCGCGCCAGCACCGGCCGCATCGCCCGCCGGGCCGACGCGCACGGCTGCGCTGGTCGCCACTGTTCGCGGCACCACAACGCCACGGCGACTGCCTGCTGCGCTGCGTCGCCAGCGTGCGCGAGGTGCAGGCGCTGCTGCAGGACTTCGCGCTCACCAGCCTACGGCGCTGGATAGGCCCCAGCCTCGTGTCGCGCGTGCAATGGCTGCACCTGCAACCCGTCGGTGCTGCCGGCCCCGGCAGCCTGGCTGTGCTGCTGGCCGAACTGCAGCGCGGAACGTTGCGGGTGCGCGTGGTCTGTCACTGGGGACCGCTGCGCAGCGAACCGCCCGCCGCCTGCCACGAGGCACTGCGCGAGATGCTGACCTATTGGCAAGAGGAAGGCTGGGGCGTGCTGTCGCGCATTGAAGCGGAGGAAGTGCTGTCCGAAGACCCCGAACTGCGCAACGCAATAACGACGGCACGCGTGAAAAGCTGGACGAGGCTGGCTGCTGGAGGTCGAGGGGGCGCACCTAAGATCGTTTGAAACGGGAGTGTGCCGAGATGAGTTCGATGAATCCGTGGAACAGTGCCTTGACCCGAACATTGCATCCCTTGTTCAGCTCGCTGCCAGGCGCCTACGCCAGCGCTGACGACATGGCCTACCTGGCATACACAGGCAAGATAGAGAACCACGTTCGCGATGCGCTGGCGGTTTGTCTGCAACGTCGCGGCCATGCGCCAAGCATCGAGATTGGCAGAGAGCACGGTCGGGTGGACCTGGTGGAACTCAAGGGCACGTCGCACGCCTGCGAGTTGCAAGCCAAGGCGAGGGCCTGTCCGAATTTCTGTGTGTGAGGCTGGTTGAGCCATCACTGATGTCGTGATGGCGGTGGGGATCCTACGACGTTGGTCTGGTGAATCGATAGTCGTAGAGGATGGCGAACTGGTTCATCGCGGCCTTCCAGTGGTGAGTCGGTCGAGTCCAGTCCTCGGTGATGTTGCGCAGCGCCAGCCAGATCAGCTTCGTGGCCGAGTCGTCACTGGGGAAGTGGCCGCGCGTCTTGATGATCTTGCGCAGCCGCGCATTCACGCTCTCAATGGCGTTGGTCGTGTAGATCACGCGACGAACCTCTGGCGGGAAGGCGAAGAACGGAATGACCTTGTCCCAGGCTCTTCGCCACGCACCGACGACGGTGGGGAACTTCTGGCCCCAACTGCCTGCTTCGAACTCGTCCAACGCGGCCTGGGCCGCCTCGGCGTTGACGGCCGTGTAGATCGGCTTGATGGCCGCGGCCAGCGCCTTGCGATCCTTCCAGGCAGCGAAGTCCAGGCTGTTGCGGATCAGGTGCACGATGCAGGTTTGCAAGGTCGTGGCCGGGAATACCGCGCCCAGCGCCTCTGGCATGCCTTTGAGGCCGTCGGTGACGGCGATCAGGATGTCGTTGACCCCGCGGGTCTTCAAGTCGTTGAAGACCTTCATCCAGAACTTGGCGCCCTCGGTGTTCTCGATCCAGATCCCGAGGATGTCGCGCGTGCCGTCTGGCAGCACGCCCAGCGCCAGGTACACGGCCTTGGAGCGCACCACCGCGTCCTCGCGGATCTTCACGCGTAGCGCGTCGAAGAACACGACGGGGTACATCGGCTCCAGCGGACGCGTCTGCCACGCTGTGACCTCGCTCATCACCTCGTCCGTGACGCGGCTGATGAGGTCGGGCGAGACGTCCACCGCGTACATCTCGGCCAAGTAGCCCTGGATCTCGCGAACCGTCATGCCACGGGCGTACATGGCCAGGATCTTGTCGTCAAAGCCCGTGAAGCGCCGCTCGTGCTTGCCGATGAGCTGTGGCTCGAATGTGCCATCACGGTCTCGCGGGACGTCGATGCGCAGGGCGCCGACGTCGGTCAGCACGGTCTTCGCGCTCTTGCCGTTGCGGTGATTGGTCGACCCGCCCTCAGGCTTGGCCTGGCCAGGTCCGTAGCCCAGATGGTGGCTCATCTCCGCGCCCAGCGCGCGCTCCACGACGGCCTTCTTGAACTGCTGAAAGATGCTCTCCAGCTCCGCCGGGCTCACCGGCCCGGGGATCAACTGCTCAAGCGCAGCGGCTGAAAATTGCGGCTTCGCCGCATGGTCCGATACGACCTCTGATTTCTTCTTGCGTGGCATTCATGCTCCAAGTCGACATGCTATGCCTCACACACAAAATTCCTGACACTCCC
>DASWWC010000145.1:0-6001 GCA_036401055.1 Roseateles sp. | reverse complement strand
CCCGCACCGCGCGCCCCGGCTCCGGCGCCCAAGGCGTCGACCGGCTTCGACGACATGGACGACGACATTCCTTTTTGACCGGTGTCCCCGGTGATGCGTCGCGTCAGGCCCGCTGCCCTTGGCTGCGGGCTTTTTTGATGGCAGCGCCGTGAGTGCCCCCAGCCACGCCGGCCTGAGCACCCAGGAGGCCTCCGCCCGGCTGGGCCGCGACGGCCCCAACGAGCTGCCGGCGGCCGGCCGCGCCGGGGCGGTGCAGCTGCTGTGGGAGGTCGTGCGCGAGCCTATGTTCCTGTTGCTGGTGGCCTGCGGCGCCGTCTACCTGGCGTTGGGCGACCGCCATGAAGCCCTGATGCTGCTGGGTTTCGTCGGCATGGTCATCGCGATCACCTTCGTGCAAAAGCGCCGCAGCCAGGCCGCGCTGGACGCGCTGCGGGACCTGTCCAGCCCGCGCGCGCTGGTGCTGCGCGACGGCCTGCCCGTGCGGGTGCCGGGCAAGGCGCTGGTGATGGGCGACCTCGTGCTGCTGGCCGAGGGCGACCGCGTGCCGGCGGACATCGAGCTGCTGGAGGCCAGCTACCTGACCG
This sequence comes from Roseateles sp., assembly GCA_036401055.1. Lineage (GTDB taxonomy): Bacteria > Pseudomonadota > Gammaproteobacteria > Burkholderiales > Burkholderiaceae_C > Pelomonas. The sequence continues at coordinate 5,417 of DASWWC010000145.1, read as the reverse complement.
TCGATGAGTCGCTGCTGACCGGCGAGTCCCTGCCGGTGCTCAAGCAGGCCCGCGACGCGGCGGATGCGGCGCCCGCGGCGGCGCACCAGCTCTGCTTCTCCGGCTCGCTGGTGACCCAGGGCACGGCCCAGGGGCGCGTGGTGGCCACCGGCCCGCGCAGCGCGCTGGGGCGCATCGGCGCGTCGCTGGGCGGCATCGCCATGGACGACACGCCCATCCAGCGCGAGACCGCGCTGATTGTGCGCCGCGTGGCGCTGGCCGGCGCCTCGACCGCCCTGCTGCTCGCGGTGGGCTGGGCCGTCAGCCGCGGCGACTGGCTCACCGGCCTGCTGGCCGGCCTGACGCTGGCCATGGCCATCCTGCCGGAAGAGCTGCCGGTGGTGCTGACCATCTTCCTGGGCCTGGGCGCCTGGCGGCTGTCGCGCGAGCAGGTGCTGACCCGCCGCATCCCGGCCGTGGAGCTGCTGGGCGCCACGACGCTGCTGTGCGTGGACAAGACCGGCACGCTGACCCGCAACCAGATGGAAGTGCGCCGGCTGTGGGCGGATGGCGCCAGCTTCGAGCTGGCGGACCAGCCCATCGCGGCCATGGCACACGCCTTCCACTCGGTGCTGGAGTACGCCGTGCTGTCCAGCCACCGCCGCGCCTTCGATCCGATGGAGGCCGCCATCGGCACCGCCGGCCGGCACTGGCTGCAGGGCTCGGAGCACCTGCATGCCGACTGGACGCTGGTGTCGGACTACCCGCTGTCGCGCGAGCAGCTGGCGATGTCGCGGGTCTGGCGCTCGCCCGATCAGCGCGAGCTGCTGGTGGCCGCCAAGGGCGCGCCGGAGGCCATCGTCGACCTGTGCCACCTGCCGCCACCGCAGCGCGAGCGCATCGCCGCCCAGGTGGCGGCGCTGGCCGCCGACGGCTTGCGCGTGCTGGGCGTGGCCCGTGCCGTGTTCGCGGCCGGCGAGCTGCCCGCCATCCAGCATGACTTCGACTTCGAGTTCGTCGGCCTGATGGCACTGGAAGACCCGGTGCGGCCCGACGTGCCGGCGGCCATCGCCGAATGCCGCGCCGCCGGCATCCGCGTGGCCATGATCACCGGCGACCACCCGGCCACGGCGCTGGCCATCGCGCGGCAGGCCGGGCTGGACGTGGCCGGCGGCCCCCTCAGCGGCGCCGAGCTGGATGCGCTGGACGATGCGGCGCTGGCCGCACGGCTGCGCGACACCCAGGTGTTCTGCCGCGTGCGCCCCGAGCAGAAGCTGCGCCTGGTGCAGGCCTTCCGGGCGCAGGGCGAGGTGGTGGCGATGACGGGTGACGGCGTCAATGACGCACCGGCGCTGAAGGCCGCCCACATCGGCGTGGCCATGGGCGGGCGCGGCACCGATGTGGCCCGCGAGGCCGCGGACCTGGTGCTGCTGGACGACGCCTTCGGCTCGCTGGTCACGACCATCCGCTACGGCCGCCGCGTGTTCGCCAACCTGCGCAAGGCCATCGCCTTCGTGCTGGCCGCCCACCTGCCCATCATCGGCCTGGCGCTGGCACCGCTGCTGCTGGGCTGGCCGCTGATCCTGATGCCGGCGCACATCCTGTTCCTGCAGCTGGTCATCGACCCCGCCTGCTCCATCGTCTTCGAGGCCGAGGCGCTGGAGCCCGGCGCCATGGCCCAGCCGCCGCGCCGGCCCGAGGCCCGGCTGTTCGACGGCGCGCTGGTGCGACTGAGCCTGCTGCAGGGCGCGGGCCTGCTGGCCGCGGTGCTGGCCGGCTACCTGCTCGCCGCGCAGGGCGGCGCCGCCACTGACGCCGGGCGCACCGTGGCCTTCGCCGTGCTGGTGCTGGGCAACCTGGGCCTGATCCAGGCCAACCGTGCCTGGGCCGGCGCCGGGCCGCGGCCGGTCAACCAGGCCTTTCGCGGCATCACGCTGGCCACGCTGGCCCTGCTCGCCGTGGCCCTGGGTGTGCCGCCGGTGGCGGCGCTGTTCAAGTTCGCCGCGCCGTCAGCGGCGCTGCTGGCGCTGACGGCCGCGCTGGCTTTGCTCGCCTGGGCCTGGTGCCGCGCGGTGGTGGCCTGGCAGCGCCGCTAGTTCAGTCATCGTCGTCATGGTGTCGGCGCTGGTGCTCGCCCTGCGTGGCCACGGCGCCCGCGGCTCCCATGTCTCCCACGTCGCCCTGCGAGACCTGCCAGCCCACGAAACCCAGCCAGGCCACCAGCACCAGCAGCGCCAGCCCGCCGCGGTTGGCCTTGACGAGGTCGGGGCCAGGCCCCGGCGTGCGGCCGGTCAACATCGGGCCGGCCACGTTGCGGCGGCGCAGCACCGACAGCACCGCGATCAGGCCCAGGTGCGCGACGACCAGCGCCAAGGCGGTGTTGGCGAAGAACTCATGGACCTCCCCCAGCGCGTCCTCCAGGCCCAGCCAGTCGCTGTAGCCCGCATAGCCGGACGCCACCAGCGGCGCCGCGATGGCCAGCAGCAGCACCATGGCCAGGCCCATGCCCAGCGTGGCCGCCCGCGGCAGGTTAAGGCGCCCGGCCATGGCCTGGCGCGCCCAGTCGCCCAGGCCTGTCACGCGGTGCCACAGCAGGGACAGGCTCGCCTGGCGCGGCCCGGCCAGGCCGTAGGCCAGCCGGAACAGCAGCAGGCCGCCGAAGGCATAGCCCAGCGTCACATGCACCTCGCGCCAGCGCTCGGACTCGGCCGTCAGCCAGGCGCCGGCAAAGCTCAGCGCGAACAGCCAGTGAAAGGCCCGCATCGGGGCATCGATCATCAGCCGGCCCGGGCGCGCCGCCGGGGCGCGGCCGGCGGCCGGCCTGTCGGACAGGGGGGGTGTCGTCGTGTTCATGAGGGGCTCCATCGGTGGGGTTCAGTCATCCCAGGCCGCGCGCTGGCGGGCGCTGAGGCCCTCGGGCATGCGCAGCGCGTGCTCGCTGTAGCGGCCCTGGTCGGCGCCGGTGTGGCAGGCCATGCAGTTGGCGGCCGAGCGCACGCTGGGCAGCCGCCAGGTCGCCGCCTCGATGTGGCGGTGCTTGCGCTCGAACCAGGGGGTGCGGGTGATGCGGTCCTGCGGCGGTGCCTCGGTGGCGCGGCGGCGGGCGGCGTTGTCCTGCAGCCACTGGCCCAGGCGCTGCACGTCCTGCGGGTCCAGCGAGGCGTCGGTGCCGAAGTGCCGGTCGAGCCCGCCCATCAGCCGCGCCCAGGAGGCCGCCGGCAGCATGCCGGGCGGGTAGGCCACGTGGCAGGCCGCGCATTCCTGCACATAGGCCTTGGGCCAGGTGACGCGGGCGGTGGCGCCGTGGTCGCCGGCCTGCGCGACCAGGGCCGGCGCCAGCGTCAGCAGCAGCATCCAGCGGGCAGAAGTCAGCGTGAATCTCATGGCTGTCTCCCCGGTTCAGCGCAGCGACTGCAGCCAGGCCAGCACATCGGCCTTCTCGGCGGGCGTGCACTCGCGCTGCACCACGTCCTTGCAGTTGCGCCGGAACCATTTCTCCACGCGGCGCTCGTCCGTGAAGGCCTGGGGATTGAAGGCCGGCGCCAGCGCGTCGATGGACTTGCCGGTCACCGCGTGGCGGCCGGCGCTGGTCGGCAACTGGCCGTGGCAGGACGCGCAGGACCACTCGGCGCCATGCCGGCTGATGAAGAAGCCGCGCCCGCGCTGCGCCTGTGCCGGCGTGCCCGCGGCGCTCTCATAGGCCTGTTGCAGCCGGGCCGGCGTGGTGGCTTGCGCCTGCACGGCGGGTGCCGCGGCGGCCAGCAGCCACAACAGGACGGGAAGGGATCGGTGTGTCATGGGCAGTCCTCGGGATCGACGGCGTCATCATCGAAAACCGCCCTTGAACCGAGGCTGAACCGGCCGTTCATCGGCGGTTCAGCTTCCACCGCCGACACTGCACCCATGACCGCATGCCGATGGACTCGCTGGAAGCCCTGCGCTGCCGCCCTGTGCCTGGCCGCGGGCGGCCTCGTCGGCGCGCACGCGGACGACCGGCGCGACCACGACCGGGCCCGCGCCGCGCTGCGGGCCGGCGAGGTGATGTCGCTGCAGGCGGTGCTGGAGAAGGTGCAGCGCAGCCACCCCGGCGAGGTGCTGGAGGTGGAACTGGAGCGGGAGGACGGCCGCTGGGTGTACGAGCTGAAGCTGCTGCAAAGCGGCGGCCGGCTGCTGCGGCTGGAGGTGGACGCCCGGACCGCCGTGGTGCTGAAGAGCCGCCAGCGGCCGGCAGGGGCGGCCGCGGCGGCGGAGCGCCGGCCGTGAGGGTGCTGCTGGTCGAGGACGAGGCCGTGCTGCGCGGTCAGCTGCGGCAGATGCTGGCGCAGGCCGGCTATGCCGTGGACGAGGCGGCGGACGGGCAGGCGGCCCTGCACCTGGGCGCCACGGAGCCCTACGACGCCGTCGTGCTGGACCTCGGCCTGCCGCTTCTGGACGGCCTGACGGTGCTGCAGCGCTGGCGCAGCCAGGGGCGGACCATGCCGGTGCTGATCCTGACGGCGCGCGACGGCTGGCACGAGAAGGTGGCCGGCATCGACGCCGGCGCCGACGACTACCTGGCCAAGCCCTTCCACACCGAGGAGCTGCTCGCCCGCCTGCGCGCGCTGGTGCGCCGCTCCCACGGCATCGCATCGCCACTGCTGCGGCATGGCGACATCACGCTGGACACCCGCACCGGCACGGTGACGCAGCAGGGCGTGACGGTCGGCCTCACGGCGCACGAGTACCGGCTGCTGGCCTACCTGATGCACCGGGCGGGCCAGGTGGTGTCGCGCACCGAGCTGGTGGAGCACCTGTACGCGCAGGACTTCGAGCGCGACTCCAACACGGTGGAGGTCTTCGTCGGCCGGCTGCGGCGCAAGCTGGGCGCCGACCTCATCGAGACCGTCCGCGGCCTGGGCTACCGGCTCGCGGCGCCGGCCTGACGCAATGAACCTGCGCTCGCTGCGCCAGAGGCTGCTGCTGGTGACGCTGCTCACGGCGGGCTTGACGCTGGTGGTGGCCGGCCTGGCCTTGTCGGCGCTGTTCCGCGACCACGTGCGGCAGCAGTTCATCGAGCGACTGACGGCAGACCTGGACCAGGTCATGGCCCGCCTGGAGGTGGACGCCCAGGGGCAGCCCGGCCTGGATGCGAGCCGGCTGTCCGACCCGCGCTGGACCCGGCCCCACTCCGGGCTGTACTGGCAGGTCGATGGCGCCGGCCCCGACGGCCGGCCGGGCCTGCTGCGCTCGCGCTCGCTGTGGGACGAGGATCTGGTCGCGCCGCGTGACCGGCCGGGCCAGGGCGAGCTGCATGTGCACGAGCTGAACCCCCAGCGCGGCGAGCCGCTGCTGCTGATCGAGCGCGGCCTGCACGCCGACGGGGCCGCCGCGCCGTGGCGGGTCATGGTGGCCGCGACCACCGCGCCGCTGCGCCAGGCCGTCGAGCGCTTCGACCGGGT
>DASWWC010000144.1:0-2656 GCA_036401055.1 Roseateles sp. | reverse complement strand
GCGCTGAAGGTGGGCTGCATGCCCAGCTCCATCTGCGCGCGGGCGGCCAGCGCGGCGCGAAGCCGGCGGTCCAGCGCCTGCGGGCCCTCGGGCAGGCAGCGGGCCATCAGCACGCCGAAGCGGTCCTCGTCCAGCCGGCCGGCCAGGTCGCCCAGCCGCATCTGCGCGTGCACGCAACTGGCGAACAGCGCCAGTGCACGGTCGGCGAAGTCGGCGCCGTGCTCGTCGCGCAGCGCCTCCAGGCCGTCCAGGCGCACGACCACCAGCGCCAGCGGCTCGTCGTAGCGGCGGGCCATGGAGATCAGGTCCACCGAGCGCTGCGCGAAGGCCGCGCTGTCGGTAAGGCCGGTCAGGCCGTCGGTCTGCGTCAGGCGCGCCAGCTCGGCCTCGACCTGGCTGCGCCAGGCCAGCAGCACCATGGGCAGCGCCAGCAGCAGCGCCAGCTGGCCGCTCAGGCCCAGCAGCAGGTCGGGCAGGGCGGTGTCGCCCTGGCCGCGGGCCACGAGGGTGGCGCGCCAGCTCAGCGCCAGCATCAGCGGCAGCACGGCGGCCAGGCCCAGCATGCGCCAGCGGCGGCTGTTCAGGCCCTGCACGACCGTGGCCCGGCCGGGGCGCGCCAGCAGCACGCCCAGCCAGATGAGCTGCGCGGCCAGCACCAGGTCGGCCAGTGCCAGCGCCAGCATGCGCTGCTGCCACAGCAGCGCATGCAGCAGCGCGATGACCAGGGGCGCCGCAGTCATTGCGCGCCGGCCGCGCTGGGGCACCAGCCACAGGCCCAGCGCCCACCACAGGGACGACAGCCCCGTGCTGATGGCCGCGAAGCCCGCCAGCTGCAGGCCCATGGGCGCCTCGTCCGAGCCGCCGAAGGCCGGGCTCAGCAGCACCAGGCCCAGGCTCAACACCAGCAGCGCCACCTGCGCCCAGCGGCCGCCGGCATTGGCGCCGCGCCAGCCGATGAAGACGATGAGCACCAGCGCGGCCGCCATGGCCTGCAGAGGCATCAGTGCGAAGAGGGCTTCGGTGAACGTCATTTCTTGACCGGGATGGGTGTGTCGCGCGCCACCGGCACGGCGGTCACGCTGTTCTGCGGCGAGCCGTCGATGAGGCGGTCGGAGTAGGTCAGGTAGACCAGCGTGTTGCGCTGCGTATCGACCATGCGGACGATCCGCAGCTTCTTGAACACCAGCGAGATGCGTTCGCTGAACACATCTTCCTGCCGGGGCAGCGGCTGGGCGATCTGCACCGGCCCCACCTGGCGGCAGGCGATGGAGGCCTCGGCCTTGTCCTCGGCCAGCCCGATGGCGCCCTTGATGCCGCCGGTCTTGGCGCGGGACACATAGCAGGTCACGCCTGGCACCTTGGGGTCGTCGTAGGCGTCCACGACGATCTTGTGGTCCGGCCCGATCAGCTTGAAGGCGGTGTCCACGGAGCCGATGGGTTCGGCGCTGGCTCCGGCCGTGGCGAGCAGGAGGAGAAGGGCGGCGTGCTTCATCGGGCCAGTCTAGGGCTGTTCAGCCCTGCGCGCGCCCGGTGGAATCCGGGGTCAGGCCATGCGGTTGGCGAAACAAAACGATATCAAATGAAATCAATCAAGCGCTTGATTGTCAATTACAGTCCGCGCCCATGCCGCCAAAGAAGCCCCCCGCCGAGCCCGCTGCCCCACCGCCGTCGCGAGCCGGCCGCCGTGCCAAGGAGGACTCGGTCGATGCCCGCGCCATGCTGCTCAGCGCCGCCGCACGGCTGTTCGCCGAGCAGGGCGTGGCGCGCACCACCACGCGCGAGATCTGCGGCGCCGCCGGTCTCAACCCCGGCGCCATCCACTACCACTTCGGTGACAAGGACGGCCTGTACCGCGCCGTGCTGACCACGCCCATCGAGGCGCTGAACGCCGAGCTGGCCGGCTTCGACGACCCGGCGCTGTCGCTGCGCGAGGTGCTGCAGCGCGTGTTGCTGCCCTTCATGGACGACGATGGCGACCCCGACGAGCGCGCCGTCATGCAGCTCTACCTGAATGAGATGCAGCGGCCCAGCGCGGTGTTCGCCGAGGTGTTCCGCGAACTGATCGCGCCGGTGCACCAGGCCATGGCCCGCGTGCTGTGCCGCCACATGGGCCTGGACCAACCGGACCCCGCGCTGCACCAGCTGCTCTACGGCTTGCAGGCCATGGCGCACGACTACTGCCTGAGCCGCCCGCTGATGGACCTGATGACACCCGGCATGCTGGACGCACCCGGCGCGCTGGACGAGGTGGGCGAGCGCATCGTCGACTGGGGCCTGGCACTGGTGGAGCACGAGCGCCGCCGCCGCGGCCTGACGAAGAAGACCCCGAGAAGCCCCCGATGAACCGATCTCTACCGCCCCTGGCCGCGGCGCTGCTGCTGGCCGCCTGCGCCACGCCGCAAGCCCCGTCTCCCCAAGCACCCGTGCGCCTGCCCGCGGCCTGGCTGGCATCGCAGGCCGGCCCCGAACTGGCCGCCGACTGGTGGCAAGGCCTGGCCGACCCGGCGCTGCCCGCGCTGGTGACCAAGGCCTGGGCGCAAAGCCCCACGCTGGCCCAGGCCCGTGCCCGGCTCGCGCAGGCCCAGGCGCAGCGGGGTGCGGCGCAGGCCGCGCTCGGCCCGCGGTTTTTCAGCCAGGTCGCGCCCAGCCGTGGCCA
>DASWWC010000143.1:0-15141 GCA_036401055.1 Roseateles sp. | reverse complement strand
CGGCGCACGGTGAGCGCCGGCGCCAGCGCGGCCAGCAGCGTGGCGGCCAGGCCCAGCGCGGCGCAGCTCAGCGCCGGCAACAGCAGCGGCTGGTTGAACAGCAGCGCGGCGGAGTCGCTGCTGGCGCCGTGCAGGCCCAGGTCGCTGCCCATCAGCTTCAGCGCGCCGGCCGCGAGGCCCAGGCCCAAGGCCAGACCCAGCGCGCTGCCGAGGGCACCGATGACGGCACCTTCCAGCAGGATCAGCCGCCAGCGCATGCGTGCCGACACGCCCAGCACGCCCACCAGCGCCCATTGCGGCAGCCGCTGCGCGGTGGCCAGCGACAGCACGGCGTAGACGAGGAAGCTGCCGGTGAACAGCGCCATCAGTGCCAGCAGCCCAAGGTTGACGCGGTAGGCGCGCGTCATGTCGGCCAGCCGCGCGCCCTCGTCGCCGGGCTGCGTGGCGCGCCAGCGGGCGGGGAGGGTGCGTTGCCAGGCCGCGGCGTCGGTGCCCGCGCCGAGCTGCACGTCGATGCGGTCCAGCGCGCCCAGGCGGCCCAGCAGGGCCTGGGCGTCGGCGATGTCCAGCACGGCCAGCGGCGCGTTGCCGGCGGCGATGCGGCCGCCGACGGTGAAGCTCACGTCGCGCGGTGCGGCGCCGTTGGGCTGGGGCAGGCGCAAGCTCAGCGTGGTCTGGCCGGCAGGCAGCAGGCGGCGGGCGGCGGCGTTGAGGTGCAGCGTCTGTGCGCCCATCAGCAGGCCCAGGCCTTGCGGGCTGGCGGTGCCGTCCAGCTGCGGCACCAGCTCGGGCGCCAGTGGCCGCGCGCCGGCGGCCGAGGCCAGCAGCGCGAGCGGGTCCACGCCGATGAGCTGGATCGACAGGGCCGTGCCCTGCGGCGTTCTCTGGCCCGGCCACAGCGCCCGGCCCTCGACGACCGGATTGGCGGCGGCGACCTCGGGGCGGTTCAGCAGTTCGGCCAGGTCGGCGTCGGTCAACGGGCCTGACTGCGCGCGGATGATGAGGTCGGGCTGGCCGTTGACGCCGCGTGCGGCACGGGCGAACTCGGTCAGCGCGGCGCCGTTGAGCAGTTGCACGCCGAAGGCGAGGGCGACGCCGAGCATGACGGCGACGATGGCCAGCACGACACGGCCGGGCTGGTCGCGCCAGGTGGGCCAGGTGAGGTGGCGCCAGAGTTTCAGCATGGCGCTGCGCGTCGGTGTTTGGGGTTGGCGCCCAGGCCCAGCCGGGAGTTCGCCCCGGCGGGCGACCTTCTTTTTGAGCGACCAAAAAGAAGGCAAAAAGTCGCCCCTGTTCCGTCGCCCCTCGCTGCGCTCGGGGTCCCCTGCGATGCTCGAACGCCGAGGCCCGCGCCGAACTCCCTCCGTTCGCTGCGCTCACTGTGGTCGGACAACGGCGCGGAGTCAGTGCTTGAAGCGCGCTGCGCGCGCGCCTCGGCGTTCTGCGCTTCTCGGCTCCTCCAAAGGGGGGTGATGGAACAGCCGAAACAGCCAGCAGCCTCGGGTCGGAATCTCGATGCCACTCGCGCACGCCGTCCGGTGGTTGGTATTCCTCTTCCCCCCTTTAGCCCCGCCGAGGAACGGAAGGTCTTGAGGGCGTGCGCGCAGCGCACTTCAAGAACTGACTCCGCACGGTTGTTCGAGCAGAGCGTAGCGGCGCGAGTTCCGGGCGGGCCCTCAAGACCTGAGTACCGCAGGGCACCCCGAGCAACGCGAGGGGCGGGGCGGTCGGGGGCGGTTTCTTTGCTTACTTTCTTGGGCGTCCAAGAAAGTGAGTCGCCCGCCGGGGCGAAATCCCGGCCGGGCGGCGGCGTCAAGCCGAAGTCACGCCGCATGCAACCCAGCCGCGTCCAGCCGCAATCGACGGTCGGCAGACTGCGCCGCCACGTCCGAGTGCGTCACCAGCAGACAAGCCGCGCCCGCGTCCTGCGTGCAACGCCGCAACAGCGCCAGCACCTCTGCCGCATGCCGCGCATCCAGGTTGCCGGTCGGCTCATCCGCCAGCACCAGCCGCGGCCGGTGCACCAAGGCGCGCGCAATCGCCACGCGCTGCAGCTGCCCGCCCGACAACTGCCGCGGCATGCGACCCGACAACGCGGCGAGGTTCACCGCCTCCAGCATCTGAACGACGCGCCCGTCGTCACGCAAACCCAGCAGCCGCAACGGCAACGCCACGTTGTCCGCCACGCTCAGGTGCGGCAGCAGGTGGAAGGCCTGGAAGATGAAGCCCAGCTCCTTGCGCCGCAGCGCCGACCGCGCCTCGTCGTCCATCGCCCGCAGGTCCTGCCCCGCCAGCGTGATCGAACCCGCATCAGCCTCGTCCAGCCCCGCCAGGCAGTTCAGCAGCGTGGATTTGCCGCTGCCCGACTCACCCAGCAGCGCGACGATCTCGCCGGACGCCAGGTCGAGATCGATACCTGCGAACACCGGCGTGTCGACGTAGCGCTTGGCCAGCCCGCGGGCGGAGAGGACGGTCATGCGTTCAGCAGCCGTTGCAAGCCGGCCAGCAGCTCTGGGACCGGCTGCGCGCCATCGCAGGCGACGACACGCCGCCGGGGCATGCTGCGCAGCCAGGTCACCTGGCGCTTGGCCAGCTGGCGCGTCGCCGCGATGCCGCGGTCGCGCAGGTCGGAGAAGTCGTCGGCGTCGAGGGCCTCCCACACCTGCCGGTAGCCCACGCAGCGCATGGACGGCAGCGCCAGCGACAGGTCGCCACGCGCGCGCAGTGCCTTCACCTCGTCGATCAGGCCTTGCGCCAGCATGGTGTCGAAGCGCTGTGCCAGCCGCTCGTGCAGCCAGGCGCGGTCATCGGGTTCCAGCGAGAACAGCGGCCAGTCCACGCCCTCGTCACGTGACGCGGCGTGCAGCGCACTCAAGGGCTGGCCGGTCAGGCGGATGACCTCCAGCGCGCGCTGGATGCGCTGGCTGTCGCCCGGTGCCAGCCGCGCGCCGGTCTCGGGGTCCAGCTTCGCCAGCTCCGCGTGCATCGCCGGCCAGCCGCGCTCGGCGGCCTCGGCGTCGATGGCGGCGCGCAGCGCGGCGTCGGCCTGCGGCAGCGTGGACAGGCCGTCGAACAGCGCCTTGAAGTACAGCATGGTGCCGCCCACCAGCAGCGGCAGCTTGCCACGCGCGCCGATCTCGGCCGCCAGGCGCCTGGCGTCACGCACGAACTCGGCGGCGGAATAGCTCTCCAGCGGGTCCAGGATGTCGATCAGATGGTGCGGCACGGCCGCCTGCTCGGCCGCCGTAGGCTTGGCGGTGCCGATGTCCATGCCGCGGTACACCAGCGCCGAGTCGACGCTGATGATCTCCACCGGCAGCACCTCGGCGATCGCCAGTGCCGCCGCCGTCTTGCCGCAGCCGGTCGGGCCGGCGAGACAGATCGGTGTGTTCAGAATTTTTCCCAAGGCGCGAGATAGCGCCACTGGCCCACGGGCAGGTTGCCCAGCGGGATGCGCCCGATGCGCACGCGCTTCAGGCCCACGACCTTCAGGCCCACCAGCTCGCACATGCGGCGGATCTGGCGCTTCTTGCCCTCGCGCAGCACGAAGCGCAGCTGGTGTTCGTTCTGCCAGCTGACCTTGGCGGGCTTGAGCAGCTCGCCGTCCAGCTCCAGCCCGTGGTTCAGCAGCGCGAGCTTGTTGTTGGACAGCGCCGCGTTGGGCAGCGTGCCTTCGGGCAACGGGTCGGCGCCGGGCAGGCCGACGTACTCGACGCGCACCAGGTACTCCTTCTCGACCTCGGAGTCCTCGCCGATCAGCACGCGGGCGATGCGGCCGTCCTGCGTCAGCACCAGCAGGCCGGTGGAGTCGATGTCCAGCCGGCCGGCAGGGGCCAGGTTGCGGTGCTGGCCTGCGTTGGGCTGGATGCCGGAGGCGTCTTCTGTCCAGCGGTTCTGGGGCTGGAACAGCACGGCTGCAGGCTCGTAACCGTCCTCGGCCTGGCCGGAGACGTAGCCGATGGGCTTGTGCAGCAGCACGGTGACGAGTTGGGCCTGTTGCTGGCGTGCGGCGGGGTCGATATCGATCTGTACGTCGCCGACGACGCGCTGGCCCAGCACGGCGACCTTGCCGTTGACGCGCACCCAGCCGGCGGCGATCCACTCGTCGGCCTCGCGGCGCGACGCCAGCTTCAGCTCGCTCATGCGCTTGGACAGGCGCTCGCCGTCCTCGGCCTCCACCTGCCGCGCCGGGTTCAGACGTTGCTGCGGGCGTTGTTGTGAATGCTGGGGCGGCTCGAAGCCGGGGCCGCGGTTGGACGCGCGGCGCTGGTCGACGCGCGGCGGGCGGTCGTCACGCGTGCGGTCGCCGGGGCGTTCGTCGCGGTGCTCGTTGCGCCGCACCGGTTCGCCGCGTTGGGCGCGCTGCGGGCCATCGGGGTTGAAGCCGCCGGGGCGTGGGCCGGGGCGGGGTGGGCGTTCGTCGCGTTCATCGCGGCGGAACGGCTCGCCACGCTGCGGCGGACGCTCCGGCCTGAAGCCCGTTGGCTTGGCGCGGGGCGGGCGATCTTCTCGCGCCGGCCGCTCGTTGCGCTGCTGCTGGGCCTGCTGGTAGCGCTCCTCGCGCTCGGCGCGTTCGGCCTGAGCCTTCGCGAGCGTGGGCCGCGGCCTGGAGACGCCCTTGCCGCGCAGCGGCGCGCGTTTCTCGCCGTCGGCCGTGCGAGATGTCGGGCTCTTGGCGCCGGGTTTCTTGTTCTTGAGGGTGATCGTGGCCATGGGTCAGCGTCCGCGTAAGAAGAGGGCGTCCAGCTCTTTCATGTCGAGCTGGCGCCAGGTGGGGCGGCCGTGGTTGCACTGGTCGGCGCGTTCGGTGGCTTCCATGTCACGCAGCAGTGCGTTCATCTCGTCCAGCGTCAGCTGCCGGTTGGCGCGCACGGCGCCGTGGCAGGCCATGGTGGCGAGGATCTCGTGCTGCGCGCGCTCCAGCACCGAGCTGGCGTCGAACTGGGCCATCTCGGCCAGCAGCTCGCGGGTCAGCGCGACGAGGTCGCCGCCAGCCAGCAGCGCCGGGCGCGAGCGCACGGCCAGCGAGTAGGTGGACAGCGGCGATACGTCCAGCCCCAGCTGGTTCAGCGTGTCGGCATGCTGCTCGGCCGCGGCCACCTCCTCGGCCGTGGCGGCGAAGCTGACCGGGATCAGCAGCGGCTGGCTCTCGATGGTGGTGGAACCCAGCTTGGCCTTCAGCCGCTCGTAGACGACGCGCTCGTGGGCGGCATGCATGTCCACGATGACCAGTCCTTGCCGGTTCTCGGCCAGGATGTAGACGCCCTGGATCTGCGCGATGGCGCGGCCCAGCGGCCAGTCCTGGTCGGGCAGCGGCGTGCGCAGCGTGACCGTGGGTGTGCTGGACGCCCGTGCGGGGGCCTCGTCGCGCTCCCGGGGTTGCCACAGCGCCTCGTGCTGCACCAGCGACAGCCGCACCTGCTCGGCCGTCGGCGGCACGGGCGGCGTGTAGGCCGGGGCAGGCTGATACGCCGGACGCGGCTCGGCGACGTACAGCGTGGCGGCGGTCGTCGGCGCAAAGCCCAGCGGCGCCATGACCGACTCGACGCCGGCCGTCTCGGCGCTGCGCGACTGCGCGAGTGCGTCGATGAAGGCGCGGCGCACCGACTGGTGGATGGCGCGGCCGTCGCGGAAGCGCACCTCGATCTTGGTCGGATGCACGTTGACGTCCACCAGCTCGGGCGCGATCTCGATGAACAGCACGTAGCTGGGCTGGCGTTGGCCGTGCAGCACGTCTTCATACGCCGAGCGGATGGCGTGGCTGATGAGCTTGTCGCGCACGTAGCGGCCGTTGACCCACACGTACTGCTGGTCGGCACGCGAGCGGGCGGCCTCGGGCAGGCCGGCGCGGCCGGTCAAGGCCAGCGGGCCGGCGCTGTGCTCGAAGGGGCGGCTTTCTGCAGTGAAGTCCTCGCCCAGCACGTCGGCGATGCGCTGCTCGGCGGAGCCGGCGCGCCACTGGTCCACCAGCTTGCCCTCGTGCCAGATCGCGAAGCCCACGTCGGGCCGCGCCAGCGCATGGCGGCGCACGGCCTCCACGCAGTGGGCCAGCTCGGTGGCGTCGGTCTTCAGGAACTTGCGGCGTGCGGGCGTCGAGAAGAACAGCTCGCGCACCTCGACGCTGGTGCCGCGCGCGCGGGCGGCGGGCTGCAGCTCACCGCTGCGGGCGTCCAGCCGGTGGGCGTGGGCGTCGACGGCGGTGCGCGATGCGATGGCCATGTCCGAGACGGAGGCAATGGCCGCCAGCGCTTCGCCGCGGAAGCCCATCGTCGCGACCGACTCCAGGTCGTTCAGGCTCGCGATCTTGCTGGTGGCGTGGCGCTTCAGCGCCAGCGGCAGCTGCGCCACCGGGATGCCGCAGCCGTCGTCTTCCACGACGATGGCGCGCACACCGCCGGCCATCAGCTTGATCTGGATGCTCGTGGCACCGGCATCCAGCGCGTTGTCCACCAGCTCGCGCACCACCGAGGCGGGGCGCTCGACGACCTCGCCGGCGGCGATCTGGCTGATCAGCTCGTCGGGCAGCTCGCGGATGACGCGGGGGGCGGGGACCTCAGACAGGGGGGAATCCATCGCCGGGATTATCGTTTCCCCCGAGGCGTCACGAAGTCGTCCGGATAATGCGCCGCCATGGACCTGATGCAATTCCTGATCGACTTCATCCTGCACGTCGACGACCACCTGGCCGCCTTCGTGCAGGCCTACGGCGTGTGGGTTTACGCGCTGCTGTTCCTCATCGTGTTCACGGAGACCGGCGTCGTCGTCATGCCCTTCCTGCCGGGCGATTCGCTGCTGTTCGTCGTCGGCGCGCTGTGCGGCGCCGGCCTGATGAGCCTGCCGGTGGCCATCGCCGTGCTGCTGGTGGCCGCCATCCTGGGCGACCAGACCAACTACACGATAGGCCGCTACATCGGCCCCAAGGTGTTCCAGTGGGAGCAGTCGCGCTTCTTCAACCGCAAGGCCTTCGACGCGGCCCATGCGTTCTACGAGAAGCACGGCGGCATCACCATCATCATTGCCCGCTTCATGCCCTTCGTGCGCACCTTCGTGCCCTTCGTGGCGGGCGTGGCCGAGATGAGCCGCGGCAAGTTCACGCTGTTCAACGTCGTCGGCGCGGTGATCTGGGTGGTGGGCCTGTGCGTGGCCGGCTACCTGTTCGGCAACCTGCCCTGGGTGCAGACGCACCTGAGCAAGATCATCTGGGCCATGATCATCATCCCGGGCTTGATCGTCATCGCGGGCGGGCTGAAGACCCGTTTCAAGCGCCAGCCCGGCTGAAACGCAGCCCCTCGCCCAGCCGAGCCGCGGGCACATCGCCAGACGGGCCGGTTTGGGGCGGCCTGGTGCTCGGCCCGAGACAGGATCGCCGATTAGAGTCACAGGTTTTGCGACTCAGTCGGAGATCCCGATGACCCTGTCCCGTATCGCCCTGGCCCTGGCGTGGATGACCTCCAGCCTGGCGGCCCAGGTGGCCAACGCCGGTGAAGCGACGCTGATGCTGCGTCAACCCGCCGTGTCCAAGACCCATCTCGCCTTCGTCCACGGGGGCGACCTGTGGCTGGCCGACCGCAACGGCGGTAACGCCCGCCGGCTGACCAGCCATGCGGCCAGCGAATTCGCGCCGCGCTTCTCGCCGGACGGCCTGAAGATCGCCTACTCGGCCAGCTACGACGGCAACACGGACGTCTACGTCATCGACATCGCCGGCGGCGATGCGAAGCGGCTGAC
This sequence comes from Roseateles sp., assembly GCA_036401055.1. GTDB lineage: Bacteria > Pseudomonadota > Gammaproteobacteria > Burkholderiales > Burkholderiaceae_C > Pelomonas. The sequence continues at coordinate 7,413 of DASWWC010000143.1, read as the reverse complement.
CTGGCATCCCGGCCCCGACACCGTCAACGGCTGGAGCACCGACGGCCAGCGCGTGCTGTTCGCGTCGCCGCGCGAGGTGCTGAACAACCGCAGCAATCAGCTCTACGAGGTCGCCCTGGCCGGTGGCCCCGAGAAGAAGCTGATGGCGGCGGTGGCCTACGAGGGCGCGTGGTCGCCGGACGGCAGGCAACTGGCCTACCGGCCTTACAACGCCGCCTACGCCGGCGCCAGTGGCTGGCGCCAGAGCCGCGGCGGCACGACGCCGCCCGTGTGGATCATGGACATGCAAGGCCCGCAGGCTGGCCAGCGCTGGCAGGAGATCCCGCACGTCAACGCGACCGACTCCGCGCCCGTGTGGGCGGGCGGCGAGGTGGTGTTCATCTCCGACCGTGCCGACGGTGCTGCCAACCTGTTCGCGTTCAACCCGGCGACCCAGGCGCTGCGTCAGCTGACGAAGGAAACGCAGTGGGACGTGCGTAGCGTGGACGCCGTCGGCACGACGCTGGTCTACGAGAGCGGCGGCCGCATCAAGCAGATCGACCTGGCCGGGGGCACGCCCCAGGTGCTGGACATCCAGCTCGCGGCGACCGGCCCGCAGGCGCGCCCGCAGTGGAAGGACGCGAGCAAGGCGCTGACCTCGGCGCGCCTGTCGGCCACCGCCAAGCGCGTGGTGGTCAGCGCGCGCGGCGAGGTGTTCACGCTGCCGATCAAGGACGGCAGCGTGCGCAACCTGACCGAGACCTCCGGCGTGCGCGAGAAGGATGCGCTGTGGAGCCCCGACGGCCAGCGCGTGGCCTACGTCTCCGACGCGCCCGGCATGCGCCACGAGCTGGTGCTGCAGGGCCAGACGGGGCAGGGTGCGAAGGAGCGCTTCCTGCTGCCCAAGGACGGCTACTACACGCTGCTGGACTGGGCGCCCGACGGCCAGACGCTGGTGCTGCAGGACAACCACCTGAACCTCTACAAGCTGGGCCTGGCGGCCGGCGCGCAGCGCGGCCAGTTGGTGAAGATCGTCACCGACGTGCGCCGCCTGGGCGCCGACGGCTTCGTCGTGTCGTTCTCGCCGGACAGCCGCTGGCTGGCCTACACGGCCTCGGGCGAGAACTACTTCGGCCGCGTCTGGCTGCACGAGCTGTCCACCGGCCGCAACCACGCGGTGACGGACGGCCTGTCGCACGCCGGCAACCCGGCGTTCTCGCCCAAGGGCGACGTGCTGTTCTTCAGCGCGTCCATCAACTCCGGCCCCGGCCAGGTCGGGCTGGACCTGTCCACGCAGGAACGTCCGCGCCGCGCCGGCCTGTACGCGCTGGTGCTGGCGGCCGACGGCAAGTCGCCGCTGGCCGCCAGGCCGGGCGACGAGGAGGGCAAGAAGGACGACGCCGACGGCAAGAAGGACGCCAAGCCCGCCGATGCCAAGGGCGCCGGCAAGCCCGATGACAAGAAGGACGACAAGAAGCCGGCCGGCCCGAAGCCGGTGCGCGTCGACTTCGACGGCCTGTCGGAGCGCCTGGTCGCGCTGCCGCTGGCCGAGCGCAACTACGACAGCCTGGCCGTCGCCGCCGATGGCGCGTTGTTCTACCTGCAGCGCCCGCAGCCGGGCATCAGCAACGAGCCGCCGCAGGCCGAGCGAAAGGCGACCGCCGAGCTCTGGCGCTACGACCTGGAGGAGCGCAAGGCCAAGCGCATCAAGGACGGCGTGGCCGAGTTTTCGCTGAGCGGCGACGGCAAGAAGCTGCTGCTGACGCTGGCCGGCGGCGCGCTGGAAATGGGCGACGCGGGCGACAAGTACGACGGCAAGCCGGTCGAGAAAAACCTGCGTGCACGCATCGACCCGCGCCAGGAGTGGAAGCAGATCTTCGACGAGACCTGGTGGATGCAGAAGGAGTTCTTCTACGACCCGGGCCTGCATGGGCTGGATTGGAAGGGCGTCTACGACCGCTACCTGCCGCAGCTGGCGCATGTGCAGCGCCGTGAGGACCTGAACGACCTGCTGGTACAGATGATCGGCGAGCTGCAGGTGGGCCACAACCGCGTGGGCGGTGGCGACGTGCATCAGGAACCCTCGTCGGCGACCGGCCTGCTGGGCGCTGACTACGCGATCGAGCAGGGCCGCTACAAGATCGCGAAGCTGTATGGCGGCGACCGCCTGAACCCGCACCTGCGCGCGCCGTTGGCCGCGGCCGGCCTGAACGTGAAGGAGGGCGAGTTCATCCTGGCCATCAACGGCCATGAGCTGGACGCCAAGACCAGCATCCATGCGCTGCTGGAGAACACGGTGCGCAAGCAGGTGGTCGTCACGCTGGCGCAGGACGCGACGGGCAAGGGCCGCCGCGATGTGACGGTGGAGCCCGTCGCCAGCGAGGCCATGCTGCGCCGCTGGGCGTGGATCGAAGGCAACCGCCAGAAGGTGCAGGCCAAGAGCGGCGGCAGGATCGCCTACGTCTACATGCCCGACACCGGCGGCCAGGGCTTCGAGCACTTCAACCGCATGTTCTTCGCACAGATCGACAAGCAGGCGCTGATCGTGGACGACCGCCGCAACGGCGGCGGCCAGGCGGCCAACTACGTCATCGAGCTGCTGTCACGGCCCTACCTGGGTGGCTGGAAGGACCGCGACGGCCTGGTGTTCGAGACACCCGGCGGCGCCATCTACGGACCCAAGGCCATGCTGATCGACCAGGACGCGGGCTCCGGCGGCGACTTCATGCCCTATGCGTTCAAGCGCACGGGCCTGGGCCCGCTGATCGGCAAGCGCACCTGGGGCGGCCTGATCGGCATCTCGGCCAACCCCGACCTGATCGACGGCGGCTTTCTGACCGTGCCCTACTTCCGCTTCTACACGCCGGAAGGCGAATGGCGCATCGAGAACGAAGGCGTGGCGCCGGACCAGGACGTGGAGCTGGACCCCGCCGCCGTCAACCGCGGCGAGGACACGCAGCTGGACGCGGCCATTGCCGACGTGCTGAAGCGGCTGCAGACGTGGAAGCCCATCCAGCGCAAGACGGCGCCGGCACCGGCGACACTGGGCAAATGACCAAGCTGCATCCCCTGCAGGTACTGGCCCTTGCGGCCGGCCTGCTCGTGTCCACCGCCGGCCAGGCCACCACGCCCGGGCCGACCACCGTCATCCAGTGCCCGGGTTCCGAGGAAATCCGGGTGGTGCATAGCATCAACTCGGGCAACACCTTCGGCGCCGTGTTCTGGACGGATGGCTACATGGTCGCGCCCATGTTGCCGCGCTTCCCGGCGATCACGCGCTGCACGGCGGACGGTCCCATCTTCTGGGTGTCGTCCGCCAATAGGGTGGGCAGCATTCCACCCTGGGGTGCCGAGGCCTCCACGCCGCAGGCCTGGCGCAACGCGCAGGCCGTGCGTGACCTGAAGGGGGAGGAGTTCCTGCTGGCCATTGCGCAGGGGCTGGGCGACACGCCGGACAAGCTGAACTACCTGCGGCGCCAGGCCTGGTGGGAGGCCAACCACGCGCATCGACCGCGGGGCGATGAGGCGGGACCGGCGGCCGCCAGCGACTTCGCACCCGGCACGGCGGCCCGGGCCAACCTGGAGGCGCTGGCGGCGGCGCAGGACGAGGCCCAGCCGGAGCAGCGGCTGACCAAGGCGGAGGCGTTGCGCGAACTCGGGCAGTTTGACGAGGCCGCCCGGTTGCTGGATGACGACCGACTCAAGGACGCGCGCCTGCAACGGTGGGTGGCGTTGATGCAGGAGCGCATCCGCCTGCGCGACGCCCGCGTGGCGAAGCTGAAGACGGAGCGCTGAAGCGCAGCGACGCGGCCATGCCCGACGCCCGCTGGCCCCGCCTGTCCTTGCGCGGCAAGCTTGCCCTGCTCGCCCTGCTGCCGCTGCTGGCCTCGTTGGCTCTGATTGCCTTTGCCGTGCACCACCAGGAGCGCTCGCTGGCCGAGCGCGAGCACGCGCTGGTGCGCGCCAGCTACATGGACGCGCGCCGCACCGAGCTGAAGCACTACGTGGACCTGGCCGTCAGCACGGTCAAGCCGCTGCTGGGCCGGCCTGACGGCCGGCAGCAGGCGCTGCAGATCCTGCAGTCGCTGGACTACGGGCGCGACGGCTACTTCTTCGTCTACGACCTGCAGGGCCGCGTGCTGATGCACTCGCGCCAGCCCGAGCTGACCGGGCAGGACCTGTGGAACCTGCACGACCCGCGCGGGCGGCCCACCATCCAGATGCTGATCGCCCAGGCCAAGGCCGGCGGCGGCTATGTGGAGTACCTGTGGCGCAAGCCGTCCAGCAACCAGCTGGCGCCCAAGCTGGGCTATGTGGTGGCGGTGCCCGAGTGGAACTGGATGCTGGGCACGGGGCTTTACCTGGACGGCATCGAGGCCACGATGGCGCAGCTGGAGCATGGTGCGCGCCAGAACATCACAGCCACGCTGCTGTGGGTGGGCGCCGTGGCCGTGTTCGGCGTCGCGCTGATCAGCGCCGGCGCGCTGGCGCTGAACCTCAGCGAGCACCGCCATGCCGAGGCCAAGCTGCGCGCGCTGGCCCGCCAGGTGGTGGACAGCCAGGAGGACGAGCGCGCCCGGCTGGCGCGCGAGCTGCACGACGGCGTCAGCCAGGCGCTGGTGGCCACCAAGCTGCTGATCGAGTCGGCCCAGCACGAACCGGCGGGCGCCGAGCGGCTGCAGGCGCTGGCGCTGAAGCGGCTGAACAGCACGCTGGCCGAGGTGCGCCACCTGTCGCACGCGCTGCGCCCCGCGCTGCTGGACACGCTGGGCCTGCCCGCCGCGCTGCAGCACCTCGCAGCCGAATTCGACGCGGCCGGCGGCACGCGCTTCGAGGCCGGCGTGGACGGCGCCGAGCGCGAGCTGCCGGACGCCGTGAAGACCGCGCTGTTCCGCATCGCGCAGGAGGCCTTGAGCAACGCCGCTCGGCATGCGCACGCGCAGCGCGTGGCGCTGGTCCTGCACTTCGCGCCGGACGGCGGCCTGCGGCTGCAGGTCAGCGACGATGGCCAGGGCTTCGACGCCGACGCTGCGCAGGCCCAGCCCGACCGCGGCCTGGGCCTGCGCAGCATGCGCGAGCGCGCTGCGGCGTTGGGCGCGCAGCTGCGGCTGCAGACCCAGGCCGGGCAGGGCTGCCGGCTGTCGGTGACACTGTCGGCCGCCGACCTCGAACGCGCCACCGCATGACCGCCGCCATCCGCATCCTGCTCGTCGACGACCACCCCATGGTGCGCGAAGGCCTGGTCGCGCGGCTGGCGGCGGTGCCGCGCTTCGACGTGGTGGGCGAGGCCGGCGGCCGCGACGACGCGCTGGCGCTGCTGGCCAGCGCCCGGCCCGACGTGGTGCTGATGGACGTGGGCCTGAAGGACACCAACGGCATCACGCTGGCCGCCGAGATGCTGGCGGCGCAGCCGGCCGTGAAGCTGCTGATGTTCAGCATGTACGACAACCCCGAGTACGTGCAGCGCGCGCTGCAGGCCGGTGCGCGCGGCTATGTGCTGAAGGACGCACCGGCGACCGAGATCGTGTCGGCCATCGACGCGGTGGCGGCCGGCGGCACCTTTCTGAGCGCGGCCGTGTCGGGCCGGTTGTTCCGCGGCCAGGCCCCCAAGCCTGTGCTGACGCCGCGCGAGAGCGAGATCTTGAGTCTGCTGGGGCAGGGCGCGTCCAGCAAGCAGATCGCGCGCGAGCTGGACCTGTCGGTGCGCACCGTGGAGGCGCACCGTCAGAGCATCAAGCGCAAGCTGGAGCTGGATGGGCAGGCGGAGTTGATCCGCTACGCCGTGGAGCACGCCCGCGCTCAGTGACCGCCCGGGCCGCGATCACGGGGCTCGCGGCTGCCGCTGGTGCGGCAGGCGGCGTCAGAGGTTGGGAGTTTTTCGGCCGTGGCCGAAAGGCGCGTCAAAACGCCCTCGAACTAGGCGCAAAGCGCAGCCATGGCTCGTGCCATGGCGAGCATTTGCAACGACGGGCGAGGGTGTTTTGGCGTGCAAGGCGGGCATGGGTGAAAGACTCTCAACCTCTCAGTCGATGCGCAGCTTGCGCGAGCCTTCGGGCGCGGACCGGCGCGGCAGGGTCAGCGTCAGCACGCCGTTGTCGAACCTGGCGCTGGCACGGCCTTCGTCGATGTCGGCCGGCAGACGCACGCTGCGCGACACCGCGCCGTAGTAGCGCTCGCTGTGCAGCACGCGCTCGTCCTTGCTCTTCTGGTCGTGCTGCCGGATCTCGGCGCCGAGCGACACGACGGGCCCGTCGATGCTGACGTGGATGTCGTCCTTGGCGACGCCGGGCAGTTCGGCATGCAGCTGGAAGCCGTCGGCGGTCTCCTTGACGTCGATCTTGATCTGCTGGGGCAGCGGGTCGCCGTGCAGCGGACGCACGAGGTAGCCGGGTGCGAGATCACGGAAAAAGTCGTCGAACAGGCTGCTGCGAAGCGAGGGCAGTTGGTTCATCGGGAGGCTCCTTTCTGGGCAATGCCCGCCGCCGCACGGTGGTGGGCTGCGCCGATGTTCTGGCGCCAGGCCTGCGGCTGTATCGCGTTGGGTCAAGGATTCCGGGTTGACCCTTAGGTGGTCCCGCGTGCCCGCCCCGCGTGGCATGCACGATGCGAGTTGGTGCGCATTTCTCGAGACTTGCACCACGGCCATGCACCCGCGTTGAGGTGTGCGCCGTGATGGAGACAAGTCTCATGAATCTGCGCCGCCACCTCGCCTGGGCGGGCGTTGCCATCCTCGGCGCTGCATCCCTCGCCACCGTGGCCCTGAGCCGCGGCGAGACGATCAGCGCGCTGTGGGTCGTGGCCGCCGCCCTGTGCACCTACCTGATCGCCTACCGCTACTACAGCCTGTTCCTCGCCAACACGGTGCTGGGGCTGGACCCCAAGCGCCAGACGCCGGCCTGGAAGTACAACGACGGCCTGGACTACGTGCCCACCAACAAGCACGTGCTGTACGGCCACCACTTCGCGGCGATCGCCGGCGCCGGCCCGCTGGTCGGCCCGGTGCTTGCGGCGCAGATGGGCTATCTGCCGGGGCTGCTGTGGATCCTGGCCGGCGTCGTGTTCGCCGGCGCGGTGCAGGACTTCATCGTGCTCTTCATCTCCACGCGCCGTGACGGCCGCTCGCTGGGCGACCTCGTCAAGCAGGAGATGGGCATGGTGCCGGGGCTGATCGCGCTGTTCGGCGCCTTCATGATCATGATCATCATCCTCGCGGTGTTGGCGCTGATCGTCGTGAAGGCCCTGGCCAATTCGCCCTGGGGCACGTTCACCGTGGCGGCGACGATTCCGGTCGCGCTCTTCATGGGCGTCTACCTGCGCTTCATCCGCCCGGGCCGCATCGGCGAGGTGTCGGTCATCGGCTTCGTGCTGCTGATGGCCGCCATCTTCGGCGGCCAGGCGGTGAGCGAGAACGCGGCCTGGGCCGCGATGTTCACC
>DASWWC010000142.1:0-6279 GCA_036401055.1 Roseateles sp. | reverse complement strand
GCACGCTGCAGCTCATCAAGAGCGAGGGCAAACAGGCCGGCCTGGTCTTCAACCCCGCCACGCCGCTGGACGTGCTGGAGTGGGTCATCGACAAAGTGGACCTCGTCATGCTGATGAGCGTGAACCCCGGCTTCGGCGGGCAGAGCTTCATCCCCAGTGCGCTGCAGAAGCTGAAGAAAGCGCGCGAGATCATCGACAGGTCTGGTCGCGACATCCGCCTGGAGATCGACGGCGGCGTCAAGATCGACAACATCCGCGAGATCGCCGACGCGGGCGCGGACACCTTCGTCGCCGGCTCTGCCATCTTCGGCAAGCCCGACTACAAGGCCGTCATCGACGCCATGCGTTCGCAGCTGGCGGGGGCTTGAGCATGGCCTCCGTCCTGCTCGTCTGCACTGCGAATATTTGCCGCTCGCCGATGGCCGAGGCCATCTTCAAGGTCAAGCTGGGCGATGTGTTCAAGACCATAGACTCGGCCGGCGTGCACGCCGACCCGCGCGGCGGCCCGGTGGATGCACGTGCCGCGGCGGCACTGGCGCGGCACAACTACAGCCTGGACCGCAAGTGGCGCTCGCGCCGCGTGGAGCCCGAGCAGCTGGGCCAGTACGACCTGGTGCTGGCCATGGAAGCCGAGCACGTGGACGCGCTGCGCGCCAAGGCGGCGCCGGAGCTGCATGCCCGCATCCTGCTGCTGACCGACTTCGTGCCCGAGCTGGCCGGCCAGGACGTGCCCGACCCCTACTTCGGCCCCGTCCAGGGCTTCGACGTGGTCATCGTCATGCTGGAGCGCGCGGCCCAGCGGCTGCTGGCCGAGAGCCGCGAAGGCCGCCTGAAGTTCGCCTGATCACGCGGCCTTCGAAGCGAACTCCGCGACCTCGCGGGTGTCGGGGCCCTTGCCGCTGAAGCGGTCCAGCGCCAGGTAGATGACCGGCGTGATGTAGAGCGTCACGGCCTGCGACAGGATCAGGCCGCCCACCACGGCCAGGCCCAAGGGCTGGCGCAGCTCGGCGCCGGCGCCCAGGCCCAGCGCGATGGGCAGCGCGCCCATCAGCGCGGCCAGCGTGGTCATCATGATGGGCCGGAAGCGCAGCACGCAAGCCTCGCGGATGGCGTCGGCCGGCGTCATGCCCTGTTGGCGCTGTGCGTCCAGCGCGAAGTCGATCATCATGATCGCGTTCTTCTTCACGATGCCGATCAGCATGACGATGCCGATGGTCGCGATGATGGTCAGCTCCATGCCGAACAGCTGCAGCGTGATCAGCGCCCCGGCCGCCGCGGACGGCAGGCCGGCCAGGATGGTCAGCGGGTGGATGTAGCTCTCGTACAGCACGCCCAGCAGCACGTAGATGACGGCCACGGCCAGGCCGATCAGCAGCAACTGGCCGCTCTGCGAGTCCTGGAACACGGCCGCATCACCGCCGTAGCTGGTGATGATGCTGGGCGGCAGCTTGATCTCCTGCGTGAAGGCGGCGATCTGCTTGGTCGCGTCGCCCAGCGGCACGTTGGGTGCGAGGTTGAAGCTGACCGTGACGGCCTGCAGCTGGCCCTGGTGGTTGACGGCCGTCGGGCCCAGCGTGCGCTGCACGGTGGCGAAGGCCGTCAGCGGCACCTGGGCGTTGTTGTTGCCGCGCAGGTAGATCTTGTCGAAGGCGGTCTCGCTGCTGCGGTCGCTGTCGCCCGCCTCCATGATGACCTGGTAGGTGTTGCTCTCGGCATAGATGCTGGACACCTGGCGCTCGCCGAAGGCGCCGTACAGCGCGTTGCGCAGTTCGCCCATGTCCACGCCCAGCAAGGACGCACGCTCCCGGTCGATGACGAGGCTGGCCTGCAGGCCCCGCATCTGCGCATCGCTGGTGATGTCGCGGAAGCGCTCGTCGGTGCGCAGCTTCTCCTGCAGCTTGGTCGCCCAGGTGTTGAGCTCGCCGGCCGACACCGACTGCAGCGTGTACTGGTAACGGCTCTTGCTCTGGCGGCCGCCCAGCTGCAGGTTCTGCACGGGGCTCAAATAGACCTGGATGCCGGGCACCGCACGCAGCTTCTTGCGCAGGCCCTCGACGACCTGCTTCATGGCCAGGCGATCACCGCGCGGCTTCAGGTTGATGAACATGCGGCCGGTGTTGGTGCCGCCGCCGCCACCGCCGCCGCCCACCGAGGAACTCAGCGCCGCCACATTGGGGTCGTTGCGCACGATCTCGGCGACGCGGTCCTGCAGCTGCGTCATCGCGGCGAAGGAGGTGTCCTCGGGCGCCTCGGTGCTGGCACGCAGCTGCCCGATGTCCTCCTCGGGGAAGAAGCCCTTGGGGATGACCACCCACAGCCAGATGGTCAGGCCGAAACTGGCAAGCGCCACCATCAGCACCCAGGTGCGGTGGCGCAGCGCCACGTCCAGCGTGCGGGTGTAGAAGTCCAGCACGGCCGTGAAGCCGCGCTCGAACACGCGGCCCAGCGGGCCGTCCTCGTGATGCTCGTCGGCCTTGAGCAGGCGCGCGCACAGCATGGGCACCAGCGACAGCGACACCACCGCCGACACCAGGATGGACAGGCCCACCACCACGGCGAACTCGTGGAACAGCAGGCCGATGACGCCCGGCATGAAGAAGATCGGGATCAGCACCGCCACCAGCGAGATGGAGATGGAGATGATGGTGAAGGCCATCTCGCGCGCGCCGCGCACGGCGGCGTCGAAGGGCTTCATGCCGTCCTCGACGTGGCGGACGATGTTCTCCAGCATGACGATGGCGTCGTCCACCACCAGGCCCACGGCCAGCGTGATGCCCAGCAGCGAGATGTTGTCCAGGCTGTAGCCCAGCGCGTACAGCAGCGTCAGCGCGCCGATCAGCGAGATGGGCAGCGAGACCGTCGGGATCAGCGTCGCGACCGCGCGGCGCAGGAAGATGAAGATGACCAGCACCACCAGGCCCACGGTCAGCGCCAGCGTGAAGTACACGTCGTGCAGCGACTCGCGGATGGACACCGAGCGGTCGTTCAGCGTGGACATCTTGACCGACGCCGGCATCTGCTCGGCATAGCGCGGCAGCAGCGCCTTGACCTTGTCCACCACCTGCACGGTGTTGGCATCGGGCTGGCGCTGGATGGCCAGCACGATGGAGCGCTCGCCCTGGTAGGTGGAATAGGTCTTGGCGGTCTCGACGCTGTCCTCGACATCGGCCACGTCACGCAGCAGCACCGGCGCGCCGTTGCGCGACGCCACCACGACGGCGCCGAACTCGGCCGCGTTGCGCAGCTGGCGGTTGGCCTGGATGGTCAGCGTCTGGCGCGCGCCGTCCAGCGTGCCGACCGGCGTGTTGGCATTGGCGGCGCGCACGGCGCTCTGCAGGTCGTCCAGCGTGATGTTGCGCTGGTTCAGCAGCTCGGTGCGCACCTTGATGCGCACCGCGTAGCGCTTCTGGCCGTAGATGGACACCTGGGCCACGCCGGCTATGGTGGACAGGCCCGGCGACAGCAGGTTCTCGGCGTAGTCGTTCAGCTCGGTCAGGGCGATGGACGGCGAGGTCAGCGCCACCAGCAGCACCGGCGCGTCGGCCGGGTTGACCTTGCGGTAGTTGGGCGGCGAGGTCATCTCGGCCGGCAGCGCGCGCAAGCTGCGGAACAGCGCCGCCTGCACGTCCACGGCCGCGTCGTCGATGTTGCGCGACGGGTCGAACTCCAGCGTCAGCGAGGTATTGCCCAGCGTGCTGGTGGACGAGATGGTCTGCAGGCCCGCGATGGTCGAGAACTGCTTCTCCAGCGGCAGCGCGACCGACGAGGCCATGGTCTCGGGCGACGCGCCGGGCAGCGATGCGCCCACGTTGATGACGGGCGTGTTGTACGACGGCAGCGCCGCGACCGGGATGCGGCTCCAGGCCGCCAGGCCCGCGATGACCAGCGACAGGTTCAGCAGCACGGTCATGACCGGCCGCCGGATGAAGGCTTCCGTCAGCCTCATGACGCGGCCCCGGAGGCCGCCTTGGAGCCCACCGCGCCCTGGATGCGCAGCGGCGTGCCGGGCCGCAGGTTCTGCTTGCCGTCCAGCACCACCTGGGCGGTGGCGTCCAGGCCCTCGACGACGGCCTGCTCACCCACGGCCTGGCGCAGTTGCACCGTCACCAGCTTGGCCTGGTTGTCCGGCCCCACCACGTACACCGAGCGCTCGTTGCCGCGCATGATGAGGGCCGCCTGCGGCACCACGGTCGCGCCCTTCAGCGTGCGCAGCGTGACGCGCACGCGCAGGTACTGGCCCGGCCACAGCGTCTGCGCCGGGTTGCCGAACTCGGCCTTGACCTTGATGGTGCCGGTGCTGGCGTCGACCAGGTTGTCCACCGCCGTCACACGGCCCTTGATGGTCGTCGCACCGCGCGGCGACCCGGGCGGTGGCAGGGCCTCCACGTCCAGCTCACCGGCCCGCGTGGCGGCCAGCAGCTCGCCCAGTTGGGTCTCGGGCACCGTGAAGCTGATGGCGATGGGGTCCAGCTGCGCGATGTTGACCAGCGGCGACGCGCTGGCACTGGCCTGCACCAGCGTGCCGGGGAAGACGTTGACGATGCCGGCGCGGCCGCTGATGGGCGCGCGCAGCTCGTTGTAGCCGGTGGTGACCTGGGCCGCCTGCACGGCCGCGTCATCGCTGCGCACCAGCGCCTGGCCGGCATCGAAGGCCGCCTGGGCCGCATCCACGGCACTCTGCGCGACGAAGTTCTGTGCCTTCAGCTCCTTGGCGCGGTTCAGCTGGCGCTCCAGGTCGCTCAGCGCGGCGCGGTCGCGGGCCGCCTGGGCGCGCGCCTTCTCCAGCGCGGCACGGTCGGCGCGGTCGTCGAAGCGGAACAGCAGCTCGCCCTTCTTCACCATCTGCCCGTCCTTGACCAGCACCTGTGCCACCGTGCTGGTGGTCTGCGCGCGCAGGTCCACGCTCTGCAGCGCGGTGACGGTGCCGCTGGCTTCCAGCGTGATGGGCACGTCGGCCTGCTTCACCTGCACGACGCTGACGTTCTGCGGTGGCGGCGTCGCCGCGGCACCGGCGGCCGGCGGCGCATCGTCCTTGCGCCCGCAGCCAGCCAGGCCGGCCACGACGAGGCCGCAGAGGATCAGGAATGGGGTGGCGCGCATGCAAGCCTGCTGAAAGTAATGGGGGTTGACCGCAAGGTCGCCCCAGATTACCCAGCCTGTTTTGCTCGCAGATTGCTGGCGCGCTGGATGGCGCGTTTTTTGCGCCTACTGCTGCAGGGCGCGCGCGAGCCGCGCCCCCACCACCGCGTTGTGCTTGACCAGCGCGATGTTGGTGGCCAGGCTGCGGCCGCCGGTCAGCGCCTTGATGCGCGCCAGCAGGAAGGGCGTGATGGCCTTGCCGACGACGCCTTGGCTGTCGGCCTCGGCCAGCGCCTGGGCGGTGATCGCGTCGATCTCCTCGCGCGGCATGGCCTGCGCCGCCGGCACCGGGTTGCTGACGACCACGCCGCCCGACAGCCCCAGCGCCCATTTGGCGCGGATGAAGCGGGCCTGGGTGGCGGCGTCGTCCATGCGGAAGTCGGCCTTCAGGCCCGAGTCGGGCGTGAAGAACGCGGCGAAGTTGTCCTGCCCCACCGACAGCACCGGCACGCCGTGCGTCTCCAGGTACTCCAGCGTCAGGCCCAGGTCCAGGATGGACTTGGCGCCGGCGCAGACCACGGCCACCGGCGTGCGCGCCAGTTCCTGCAGGTCGGCCGAGACGTCGAAGCTGGTCTCCGCGCCGCGGTGCGCCCCGCCGATGCCGCCGGTGACGAAGACCTCGATGCCCGCCAGGTGCGCGCAGATCATCGTCGCGGCGACGGTGGTCGCACCCAGGCGGCCGGTGGCGATGGCGAACGGCAGGTCGCGCCGGCTGAGCTTCATCGCGTCGGGCGACTGCGCCAGCTGCTGCAGCTCCTCGTTCGTCAGGCCCACGCGGATGCGGCCGCCGATGACGGCGATGGTGGCCGGCACGGCGCCCTCGGCGCGGATGACGTCCTCGACCTCGCGCGCCGTCTCCAGGTTCTGCGGCCAGGGCATGCCGTGGGCAATGATGGTGGATTCGAGCGCCACGGTGGGCCGGCCGGCCTCGCGGGCGGCGGCGACTTCGGGCGATAGCTGGATGAGTTCGTTCATGGCTGGTGTTCTTCGAGGAAGCGGGGGTTGAGGTCGGCGTGCACGCTGTCGGTGGTCTGCAGCGTCAGCGCCGCGAGCGCCAGGCCCAGGCGGGCGGCGGCGTCGAAGTCGTCGGCATCGCGCAGCAGCGCGGCGCAGACGCCGGCCGACAGCGCGTCGCCCGCG
>DASWWC010000141.1:0-9911 GCA_036401055.1 Roseateles sp. | reverse complement strand
TGGGGGGGCGGGGGGCGGCTCGGCAGCGGGGGCTGGCTCGGGCGGGGTGGTGGTGGCGCAAGCGGCAAGCAATGCCGCCAGGGCCAGGACGGAGAGTTTGGAGATCTTCATCGGAATCCGTTCTTCCATTCGCGCAACGTGGCGAACACGTCGACCGGGCTGGGCACGGCCGGCAGTTTCAGGGGCGCGTGGCGTCGCGCAGCGTCACGCAGCGCGGGTTCCGCGCAGCGCAGGAAAGGGTTGATGCGGACCTCGGTGCCGAGGCGGCCGGGCAGCGTGGGCTGCCCCGCGGCGCGCCGGGCCTCGCACCATTCGGTGTAGGCGGCCAGCTCGGCGTTGCCGGGGTCCACTTCGCGCGCGAAGCGCAGGTTGGACAAGGTGTATTCATGGGCGCAGCAGACGCGCGTGTCGCCCGGCAGCGCGGCCAGCGACTGCAGCGACGCATGCATCTGCGCGGGCGTGCCTTCGAACAGCCGGCCGCAGCCGGCGCTGAACAGCGTGTCGCCGCAGAACAGCAGCGGGCCGCCGCTGCCAGCCTCGGCGGCAAAGTAGGCGATGTGGCCGGCGGTGTGGCCGGGCACGTCCAGGACGGCGAAGCGCAGGCCCAGCAGCTCGACGCTGTCACCACCGTGCAGGCGCTGCACCGGTTCGGGCATGCGCTCACCGGCGGGCGCGTAGATGGGGCCCTGCAGCCGCGGGCGCAGCGCATCGACGCCGCCCACGTGATCGCCGTGGTGGTGGGTCAATAGAATGCCGGCGAGCTTCAGGCCCCGGGCATCGAGGGCCGCGGCCACCGGACCGGCATCGCCGGGATCGACGACGAGCGCCTCGTGGCCGTTGTCCAGCAGCCAGAGATAGTTGTCGTCGAATGCGGGAAGAGGCGTGAGCGTCAAAGGCGCGTAACCCATGACAGATAAAGCGCCGAGTATAGATTTGGCAGCCTGGCTGCAGACACCGCCGGGCCGCTATCTGCTGGCCTGGGAGCAGGCCCAGGTCGATGCCGCGGTGGTGGATCTGTTCGGCTTCCATGCGCTGCAGCTGGGCATGCCCGAGCTGGGCGGCCTGCAGGCCAACCGCATGCCGCACCGCTGGCTGGTGGGGCGCGACCTGCAATGCGAGTTCGACGCGCTGCCCTTCGAGAGCGCCAGCATGGACCTGGTGCTGCTGCCGCACGCGCTGGAGCGCGCCTGCGACGCCCATGCGCTGCTGCGCGAGGTGGAGCGGGTGCTGAGGCCGGAAGGGCGGCTCATCGTGTTCGGCCTGAATCCGGCCAGCGCCTGGGGGCTGCGCCAGAAGCTGGGGCGGCTGCGCCGCGGCGGCGAGGCCTATCTGCCGCAGGACGGCGAATTCATCGGCTACTGGCGGCTGCGCGACTGGCTCAAGCTGCTGAGCTTCGAGGTCGAGGCAGCGCGCTTTGGCATCTACCGCCCGCCGCTGCGAGGCGAGGCCTGGCTGGACCGCTGGCAGTGGGCCGAGCGCGTGGGCTCGCGCTGGTGGCCGGTGCTGGGGGCGGCCTATTTCATCCAGGCGGTCAAGCGTGTGCACGGCATGCGCATGATCGGCCTGGCCAGGAACAAGCGCGTCGCGGCCAAGAAGGCGCCGGCCGTGGCGCTGAACAACCATCAACGCAAAGAATGACCGACACCCAGAAACCTGCCGTTGCCGTGAAGCGGCCCCAGGTCACCATCTACACCGACGGCGCCTGCAAGGGCAACCCGGGCCCCGGCGGCTGGGGCGCCTGGCTGCACAGCGCCGGCCACGACAAGGAGCTGTTCGGCGGCGAGCGCGAGACCACCAACAACCGCATGGAGCTGACCGCGCCCATCGAGGCGCTGGCGTCGCTGAAGCGCAGCTGCGACGTGATCGTCTACCTGGACAGCGAGTACGTGCGCAAGGGCATCACCGAGTGGATCACCAACTGGCAGCGCCGCGGCTGGAAGACCGCCGACGGCAAGCCGGTGAAGAACGACGACCTGTGGAAGCGGCTGGACGCGCTGCGCAAGCTGCACCACGTGGAGTGGCGCTGGGTGAAGGGCCATGCAGGCGACCCCGGCAACGAGCGCGCCGACGCGCTGGCCAACAAGGGCGTGGCGTCCATCAGTCGGTAGAGTGCGCGCCAGCCGAGTCCCTGGAGATCGCTGCATGAAGCCCTTGTTGCTCGCCTTGCTGCTTGCTGGTGCCGCCCAGGCCCAGACCTACACGGTGCTGTGCGTGAAGACGCCCTGCGGCCATCTGAAGCTGGACAGCGCGCCCGGCCGCATGGCCGTGGACTACAGCTACCGCAACAACGGCCGCGGCCCCGACCAGAAGGAGGTGCTGCAGTTCGCGCCCGATGGCGCCTGGATGAGCTACCGCACCGAGGGCGTGGCCACCTACGGCGCTCGCATTGACGAGAGCTTCGAGCGCGGCGCCGATGGCCGGGCCCAGTGGCGCTCGCCGGTGGACCGCGGCGAGCAGGCCGCTGCGGCGCGGCAGGCCGTCTACCTGCCGGTGCAGGGCAGCCCGGCCTGGCTGGCGCGCGTGGCGCAGAGCCTGCTCGCCCAGGCGCCCGCCCGCACGCCTGCGCTGCCGGTGGGCCAGTTGTCCATCGAGCGCGTGCAGTCGCTGGACCTGCCGGGCCAGCCCTTCGCGGTCGGGCTCTATGCCATCACCGGCCTGGAGCTGGAGCCCAGCTATGTCTGGCTGCGCGAGGACGACCGCAGCCTGTTCGCGCAGGTCTGGCCGGGCTGGGGCGGCACCTTGCTGCAGGGCTTCGAGGGCCAGGTGGAGCGCCTGGCCGATGCGCAGAAGGTGGCCGAGATCGCGCGGCTGCAGCGCCTGGCCAAGAGCTTGCCGCAGCCGCTGCCGGGGCTGACGGTCATCGAGGGCGTGCGCTGGTTTGACGCCCCCGCCGCCAAGTTGCAGGGGCCATCCGACGTCTATCTGCGGGAAGGCCGCATCGCGGCCATTGCCAAGCCCGGCAGCCTGAAGAATGCGGCGCCCGCGCAGCGCATTGCCGGCCAGGGCCGCACGCTGCTGCCCGGCCTGGTCGACATGCATGCCCACATCGGCCACGGCGAGCTGCTGCTGAACCTGGCCGCCGGCGTGACTGCGGTGCGCGACGTGGGCAACAGCAATGCCGACGTGGCCGAGCTGCGTGGCCGCATCGCGCGCGGCGAGCTGCTGGGGCCGAGCATCTCGGCCAACGGCTTCATCGAAGGCAAGAGCCCGTTCTCGTCACAGGCCGACTTCGTGCCCGACAACCTGGAGGGCGCGCTCGCCGCCATCGACTGGTATGCCGCGCATGGCTACCGCCAGCTCAAGCTCTACAACTCCATCAAGCCGGAGTGGGTGAAGCCCATGGTGGCGCATGCGCGCTCCCTGGGCCTGCGCACCGGCGGCCATGTGCCGGCCTTCATGACCGCGCGCCAGGCGGTGGAGGCGGGCTACGACGAGCTGCACCACATCAACCAGCTCACGCTGAACTTCCTCGTCAGCAAGACGGACGACACGCGCACGCTGCTGCGTTTCAACTTGGTGGGCGACAAGGCGGCCGACCTCAAGCTCAACGACCAGCGCACCCGCGACTTCATCGCGCTGCTGAAGAAAAAGGGCACGGTCGTCGACGCGACGATGACGGCGTTCGAGGCACAGTACACGCAGCGCCAGGGCCAGCCCAACCCCAGCTATGCGATGGTGTCGTCGCACTGGCCAGCGGTCATGCAGCGCACCTACCTGTCCGCCGAGGTGGACATGGATGACGTGAAGGCGAAGCGCTGGGGCGCGAGCTGGAAGGTCATGATGGACCTGCTGCGCCGCATGCATGCGGCCGGCATTCCGCTGGTGGCCGGCACCGACGCGACGGCCGGCTTCGCGTTGCAGCGCGAGCTGGAGTTGTACGTGCAGGCCGGCATTCCGGCCGCGCAGGCGCTGAAGATAGCCACCTACAACGGTGCGAAGTACAGCGACCGGCTGGACGAGATCGGCAGCATCGAGCGCGGCAAACGCGCCGACCTGCTGCTGGTGGACGGCGACCCGGTCGCCGATATCCGCGCGCTGCGCCGCGTGGCGCTGGTGATCCAGGGTCTGAACGACGAAACACGGGCGCTGTCGCCCGCGTCGATGTACCAGGCGATGGGCATCCTGCCGTTCGTGCCCGCAGCGGAAATCCTGAAATGAGGGCTCTCGCCGCACTGCTGCTGAGCCTGCCGCTGCTGGCCGGCGCCGACACCACGCTGCGCTTCTGCGCGGCCGGCAGCCCCAAGACCTTCGACCCGGCCGCCACCGACAGCGGCATCGACCACATCTCCCACCTGCCCATCTTCGGCACGCTGGTCGAGACCCAACGCGGCACCGACCAGCTCATCCCCGCGCTGGCCACGAGTTGGAGCCTGAGCCCCGACGGCCTGGCCTACACCTTCGAGCTGCGCCGCGGCGTGGCCTGGCACACGGTGGACGGCTTCAAGCCCACGCGTGCGTTCAACGCCGACGACGTGCTGTTCACCTTCGGCCGGCTGCTCAGCCGAGACAGCGCGTTCGCCAAGGCCATGCCGAACGTGTCGCCCTATGTCGTCTCCTTCGGCTGGGAGAAGCTGGTCCGCCGGGTCGAGAAGCTCGGCGAGCACCAGATCCGCATCACGCTGGCCGAGCGCGACGCGAGCTTTCTGTCCACGCTGACGCAGGCCTTCGCCTCCATGCAGTCCGCCGAGCTGGGCGCGCAGCTGCTCAAGGCCGGCACGCCGCAGCGCATCGCGCAGCTGCCGGTGGGCACGGGGCCGTTCCAGCTCAAGAGCTTCCGCAAGGATGCCGTCATCCGCTACAGCGCCCACCCGGGCTGGTGGCGCAAGGCCGAGGTGCCGCGCGCTGACCAACTGGTGTTCGCGATCACGCCCGACGCCACCGTGCGCGCCCAGCGACTGAAGCGCAACGAGTGCGACATCGCCGCCCCCGTGGGTCCGGTCGAGCAGGCGCAGCTGCAGAAGGACCCCGCCATCAAGCTCGCCACGGCGCCGGGCCTGAATGTGGGCATCCTGGCCTTCAACACGAAGAAGCCTGCGCTTTCCAAGCTCGAAGTGCGCCAGGCGCTGGACATGGCCATCGACAAGGCCGCCATCCTGCGCACCGTCTACGGCGACGCCGGCACGGCGGCCAGCACCGTCATCCCGGCGTCCAGCTGGGCGCACGACGCGACGCTCAAGCCCGCGCCCCACGACCCCGCCAAGGCGCGTGAGCTGCTGCAGAAGGCCGGCGTGCTGCCGCTGAACCTCACGCTGTGGGCCATGCCGGTGGTGCGCTTCTACAACCCCAACGGTCAGCTGATGGCGCAGATGATCCAGGCCGACTGGGCCAAGGTGGGCGTCAACGTGCGCATCGTCACCTACGAGTGGGGCGAGTACCTGCGCCGCATCGACGCCGGTGACCACGACGTGGCCATGTCAGGCTGGAACGGCGACCCCGAACCCGCTGGCACCTTCGCGCAGCTGGCCTGCGGTTCGGCCAGCGGCAGCTTCTGGTGCAATCCGGCCTACGACAAGCTGCTGGCCGAGGCGCGCCAGGCGGCCACGCAGGACGAGCGCAAGGCGCTCTACGCGAAGGCGCAGAAGCTCGCGCTGGAACAACTGCCCTGGACACCCATGGCCTACGGCCGCGTGGCCGTGCCCATGCGCGCCGCGGTCAAGGGCTTCGTTCTGGACATGGACGGCAGCACTTACTTTGATGGGGCTCTGCCCCGCTGATTGGACGAGAAGATGAGCATCAAGAGCGACAAGTGGATTCGCCGCATGGCCGAGCAGCACGGCATGATCGAGCCGTTCGAGCCCGGCCAGGTGCGCGAGCAGGACGGCCGCAAGATCGTCAGCTACGGCACCAGCAGCTATGGCTACGACATCCGCTGCGCGCCCGAGTTCAAGGTCTTCACCAACATCCACAGCACCGTGGTGGACCCGAAGAACTTCGACGAGAACAGCTTCGTCGACATCAACAAGGACGTCTGCATCATCCCGCCCAACAGCTTCGCCTTAGCGCGGACCGTGGAGTACTTCCGCATCCCGCGCAACGTGCTGACCGTCTGCCTGGGCAAGAGCACCTATGCCCGCTGCGGCATCATCGTCAACGTCACGCCGTTCGAGCCCGAGTGGGAAGGCTACGTGACGCTGGAGTTCAGCAACACGACGCCGCTGCCCGCCAAGATCTATGCGGGCGAGGGCTGCGCGCAGGTGCTGTTCTTCGAGAGCGACGAGGTCTGCGAGACCAGCTACAAGGATCGCGGCGGCAAGTACCAGGGCCAGGTGGGCGTCACGCTGCCCAAGACTTGAGCCGCATCAGCGGCGGATAGGCCGGTCATTTCGGGCTTTATCCGAGCTTTGTTTCGCCGAGCCCCCGGCACCATGACGGCACACGCCAGAAGTCCGTCGAGGTCCGCATGCTCATTCCGTTGCACCTGATTCCCATCCCCGCCGACGAGCCCCGTGGCGCGGAGGAGCCGGGCCATGCGTGGAGTGGCCTGAAGATCGCGCAGGGCGTGAACCTGGGCGACATCCGTGCGCTGGGCCTGACGGTGGCCAATGCCACCACGGGGCCGGTGTCCACCGGCGACCTGCTGCGCTTCGGCCAGCTGATGAGCGACGCCGGCCTGCCCATCAACCCCACCCGCATGCTGTACGACCGCAGCTATGCCTTTGAATGCCTGGCCACGGGCCACGGCAGCGAGCATCCGCGGCTGCGGGAACTGTCGCTGGATCTGTACGAGTCCTACCAGTCGGCCGGCGAATGGATCGGCTTGGCGCACTGAAGCCCCTCGTCCAAGGAGTACCTTGGCCGGTCCCCCGCGGGGACGGCGATGCATGCGGCATTGAGCCGCAAGCACATCGCCCAACGCGGGCCGGCTTGGGAGCGGCCCGGCGCTCGGCCCGCAACTGATGCGGCCTCCGGGCTTTTCCCCAGCCTGATCCCTGCCTTTTCACACTCCGAAGCCTGAGGGCTTGCGCGTTACGCTCGCGGTTTCGTCTTCTTGCCGAACCGCCCTATGAACCGTCATTCCCTCACGCTGCTGGCCGCCGCAGCGCTGGCCGTCGCCACCGCCCATGCCGACGAAGGCATGTGGATGCCCAAACAGCTGCCGCAGATCGCCAAGCCCCTGAAGGCCGGCGGCCTGGCGCTGGACCCCAAGACGCTGAACGACCTGACGGGCTTCCCCATGGGCGCCGTCGTGTCCCTGGGCGGCTGCACGGCCAGCTTCGTGTCGCCGCAGGGCCTGGCGGTCACCAACCACCACTGTGCCTACGGCAGCATCCAGTACAACTCCAAGCCCGAGCGCGACCTGCTGAAGAACGGCTTCTACGCCATCACGCTGGCCGACGAGCTGCCCGCCGCGCCCGGCAGCCGCATGCTGGTCACGGTGGACATGAAGGACGTGTCCGCCGACGTGCTGAACGCCAAGACGCTGGCGCTGACCGGCAAGGCCCGCACCGACGCCATCGAGGCCACCGAGAAGAGCCTGGTGGCGGCCTGCGAGGCCGACAAGGGCCATCGCTGCAACGTCTACTCCTTCTTCGGCGGCCTGCAGTTCCAGCTCATCAAGCAGATGGAGATCCGCGACGTGCGCCTGGTGCACGCGCCCGCCACCGGCGTGGGCCTGTTCGGTGGCGATGCCGACAACTGGGTCTGGCCGCGCCACACCGGCGACTACAGCTTCTACCGGGCCTACGTGGGCCCGGACGGCAAGCCCGCCGATTTCAGCAAGGACAACAAGCCCTACGCGCCCAAGCACCACCTGAAGCTCGCATCGCCCACGGCCAGCCCGCTGAACGAGGGCGACTTCGTCATGGTGGCCGGCTACCCCGGCCGCACCAACCGCCACCGCCTGCCCACCGAGGTGGACTTCGCCTTCGGCTGGCAGCATCCGGCGCAGATCAAGGCCATGGGCGAGTCCATCGACATCATCAAGGCCGAGACGGCTGGCCGCCGCGAAGGCGAAATCCGCATGGCCTCGCGCATGCAGGGCCTGCAGAACTACTTCAAGAACCTGCAAGGCCAGCAGCAGAGCTACGACGGCAGCGACATCCTGGCGCGCAAGCAGGCCGGCTTCGACCAGCTCAAGGCCTGGGTCAACGGCACACCCCAGCGCCAGGCCCGCTACGGCGCCGACCTGGCCGCCACCGAGAGCCTGATCGCCGAGCGCCAGACCACGGCCCGCGCCGAGCACCTGATGAGCTTCATGTCGCCGGCGCTGCTGAACGCGGCCCGCCAGCTCTACCAGGTGGCCCAGGAGCGCGCCAAGCCGGACGCGGAGCGCAAGAGCGGCTACCAGGATCGCGACCTGCCGCGCCTGAAGGCCGCCCAGCAGTCGCTGGACCGCCGCTACGACGAGCAGACCGACAAGCGCCTTGTGAGTCATTTCCTGGTCGCCTACCTGGCCCAGCCCGCCGACACGCTGAACGCCGCCTGGCTGGGCGCCCTGGGCCTGAAGGCCGGCCAGGACCAGGCCGCGGTCCGCGCGCAGGTCGACAAGCTGTACGCCGCCAGCAAGCTGTCCGACACCGCCTCGCGCATGGCCTGGATGGACAAGGACGTGGCCGCCTTCAAGGCCAGCGATGACGCCTTCATCAAGGCCGCCGTGGCGCTGTACGACGACGACCAGCGCCGCGAGACCCGCGACAAGGAACTGGGCGGCAAGCTGCAGAAGGCCTATGCCGGCGTGCAGCAGGCCATGATCGACTACCACGCCAGCCGCGGCGAGGCCGTCTACCCCGACGCCAACAGCACGCTGCGCATCAGCTACGGCAAGGTGCAGGGCCGCGAGGTGGGCCGCGACGGCGAAAGCTGGAAGGCCTTCACGACGCTGCGCGGCATCGTCGCCAAGCACAAGGGCCCGGACGAGGCCGGCGGCGAGTTCAACGCCCCGGCCGAGCAATTGGCCGCCATCAAGGCGCGCAACTTCGGCCCCTATTACGTGAAGGGCCTGGACTCCGTGCCGGTCAACTTCCTGTCCACGCTGGACACCACCGGCGGCAACTCCGGCAGCCCGGTGCTGAACAAGAAGGCTGAACTGGTGGGCCTGTTGTTTGACGGCACGCTGGACGCCGTCATCTCCGACTGGGACTTCAACCCCAAGATGGTCCGCAGCATCAGCGTGGATTCGCGCTACATGCTGTGGCAGATGAGCACGGTGGACAAGACAACGCGGTTGCTCGAGGAAATGGGCATCAAGTAAGACCTGTTGCCCTCAATGAAGAACCGGCCCCGAAGGGCCGGTTTTTTGTTGCCGCGTGATTGCTCCGACCGGGGCGCGCGGATGGATGTTCGCCGTCAAGTGCCCGTGCAACGTTTGAATTCAGCGGACCAGCCAGCGCAGCTGGCGCAGGTCCGCTGCAATGAAGGGTTAAACCGCACCGGCGTTCTCCCAGAGGACGCGCCTTCCGTCGATAACTTTGTGCAACATACTAAATGGCACGTAGAAGCTTTCAGGCGTAGCGGTAGCCCTTATTCCCATCCGGTTGCACTGAGTTGCACCCACCGAGTCTTGCATAACCGGTTTGATGTTCGGTGTTCGCTCGGAAACCACGAAGCCATCAATCTCGACGGAGATAACAACAGCCTGAGACTCAGGATTGGCTAAGCATTCGACCCAAGCACTCTTTGTGAAAACGAGCGTTACCGGCTCACCGAGCGGCACGCTACCAGACGGGCGCAAATAGAGCACCACCGCCGCGCCAACCAACGCCGCAAGTCCGATGGCTCCAGCAAACGCCTTAGTAAACCTTCGCATCTTTGTGCGGTTTAACGTGTTCTCGGGGGAGTGTCAGGAATTTTGTGTGTGAGGCATAGCATGTCGACTTGGAGCATGAATGCCACGCAAGAAGAAATCAGAGGTCGTATCGGACCATGCGGCGAAGCCGCAATTTTCAGCCGCTGCGCTTGAGCAGTTGATCCCC
>DASWWC010000140.1:0-3824 GCA_036401055.1 Roseateles sp. | reverse complement strand
GGGCGCCGGCGCGGGCGGCGGGGCCTCGGCATCCAGCTTGAACTGCCCGACCACTTCGGCCAGCCGGGCGGCCTGGTGCTTCAGGCTCTCGGCGGCGGCGGCGGACTCCTCGACCAGCGCGGCGTTCTGCTGCGTGACCTGGTCGAGCTGGTTGACGGCCTCGCTGACCTGGCCGATGCCCTTGGCCTGCTCGCCGCTGGCGGAGTCGATCTCGCCGATCAGGTCGGCCACGCGGCGCACGTGGTTGACGATCTCGTCCATGGTGCTGCCGGCCTCGGCCACAAGCTGCGAGCCGGCATCGACCCGCTCCACGCTCTGGCCGATCAGGCTCTTGATCTCCTTGGCGGCTTCGGCGGAGCGCTGCGCCAGCGTGCGCACCTCGCCGGCCACCACCGCGAAGCCCCGGCCCTGCTCACCGGCGCGCGCCGCCTCGACCGCAGCGTTCAGCGCCAGGATGTTGGTCTGGAAGGCGATGCCGTCGATGGTCGCGATGATGTCCACGATGCGCCGCGAACTGCTGGTGATCTCCTCCATCGTGCTGACGACGCGGCCCACCACCTCGCCGCCCTGGGTGGCCGCGCTGCTGGCGCTGCCGGCAAGCTGGGTCGCGGTGCGGGCGATATCGGCGTTCTGCCGGACCGTCGCGCTCATCTGCTCCATCGAGGCCGCGGTCTCCTGCAGGTTGGAGGCCTGCTCCTCGGTGCGCTGCGACAGGTCGGCGTTGCCGGTGGCGATCTCGGACGAGCCGGTGGCGATGGAGTCCGAGCTGTGGCGGACCTGGCTGACGATCTTGACCAGGTTGTCGTTCATCGCCGCCAGCGCGCGCAGCAGCTGCGCCACCTCGTCCTGCCCCTGCACGCTGATGCGCTGGCGCAGGTCGCCCACGGAGACGGCCTCGGCCAGTCGCACGGCGACGGCGACCGGCTCGGTGATGGAGCGCGTGATCAGCCAGGCCAGCACCAGCCCCAGGCCGATGGCGAACAGCGTCGATGCCAGCGTGATCCATTCGGCGCGCCGCTGCACGGCCCTGGCGGCCTCGTACTCCTGCTGCGCCACGCTCACCTGCAGCTGCTGCAGCGCCGCCAGGCTCTCGGCCACCTGCGGCGCCATCTCGGCCACCTTGCCGTCGTAGCTCTCGCGCGCGGCCGCGAGGTCGCCCTTCAGCAGCGCTGCGCGCGCCGGTGCCAGGCCTTGCTGGGCGTAGCTGGTGCGCGCGGCGACGAAGCGTTCGGCCAGCCGCTTCTCCTCGTCGGTCAGATGGGTCGCCAGGTATTGCTTGAGCAGCTCGTCGATGGCCTTGATGTTGGTCGCCATCTCCTGCGCGTGCTTCTCGATCAGCGCCGGCTCGGGCTTGAGCATCATCTCGGCGAGCAGGTAGCGGTTGCGTATCGTCAGCCGGCTGACGTCGCCGAGCTGGGCCAGCGGCACGGTGCGGTCCTGGTAGACGGTTTCCAGCCCCGCGGCCACCTGGCCCAGGCTGACCCGCCCCAGCACGGCCACGGCGGCCAGCAGTCCCAGCACCAGCGCAAAGGCCAGCCCCAGGCGCGGGCCGATCCTGATGTTCTTCAACCAATCCATGCCGAATCTCCCTTGTTTGTGAAGCACGACTCTAGGCACGGCCGGATTGCGCTGTCAAAGAGTTTGTGCAGCGCAACAAGCGGCCGCGTTGTTTCGTTGAACGAGCCGGGTCTTGACAAGCGCCCTGCCTCACCGCCTCTCACGCAGCTTCCAGCAACTGCTCCAGCCGCTGCTCCCGCAGCCCGTAGAAGCGCTTGATCTCGGCGATCTGCGCCAGCAGTTCGGGCCGGCGCGCGGCCAGCGCCTCGGCGGCGGCGCCTTGTGCCTTCACGGCCAGGATCATCTTGTTCTTGCTGGTGTGCTCCAGCGCGATGAACTCGAACACCTGGGTGCGGTAGCCCTGGCTTTCCAGCAGCAGCGCGCGCAGCGAGTCGGTCACCATCTCGGCCTCCTGGCCCAGGTGGATGCCATGCTGCAGCATGGGCCGCAGCACGGCCGGCAGCGTCATCTGCGGGCGCAGCTCCTTGTGGCAGCAGGGCGAGCTCATGATGATGCGGGCGCCGCTCTGCAGCCCCACATGCAGCGCATGGTCGGTGGCGATGTCGCAGGCATGCAGCGCGATCATCACGTCCAGCGGCTGCACGGCCTGGGTGCGCACGTCGCCCTGGTCGAAGCGGATGCCGGCGAGCTGTTCGCCGTCGATGACCGCGTTGCACAGCCTGACCATGTCGTCGCGCAGCTCGATGCCGGTGACGCGCGGGGCCAGGCCCCGGGCCTGCAGCCAGTCGTGCACCGCGAAGGTCAGGTAGCCCTTACCGGAGCCGAAGTCGGCAACGCGCACCGGGCCTTGCAGCTGGGCCTCGTCCACGGCGGCAGCCAGGATCTCGACGAAGCGGTTGATCTGCTTCCACTTGCGCGCCATGGCCGGCACCAGCGCCGGCTCGCCCTTGACGAGGTGGGTCAGCCCCAGCGCTGACCAGACCGGATGCGCCATCTCCAGCGGGCGGTGCTTGGCCTTGTCGTGCGCGGCGGGTACGGGCGCCTCGGCGCCGTCGATGCGGGTCACGCGCAAGGTCTCGCGGCCCTTGCGGCTGACGGCGAACTGCACCTCCTCGGTGGCGGTGTGCAGATGGGCGTTGCGGAAACGCGCGCCCAGCAGCGTGGCGATCTCGGCCAGGCCGGCCTCGGGCGCGTGGTTCTTGGTGACGTCCTTGGTGCGGTGGCGCCACAGAAAGCTCAAGCAGGGTTCGCCGCGCAACTCGATGGCGCGCACGGTCAGGCGCTCGACGTCGGCGTCGTCGCCATCCACGGCCACGGGGCTGGACAGCAACAGCTTGCCGAACCGGCCGCCGGCCAGCGCCAGCCGGACCAGGTGCATCAAGCGTTCATGGGCCGGCGCCGAGGCCGCAGGCGGCGGCGTGATCAGCGAGGTGAAGAGGGGTGAGGACATCGCCGCGATTGTCGGACAGCGGCTGCAACCGCCTGCCCCCCCCCGCGTTTGCAGGGGGAACGTGGCTTGAATGCCCAAATTCGCACACAGCGGACCCCGGTCCCCCCGCGACGGCGGGATGCGCGACCCGGGCCCCTCGCCCACACTTACCCCCTAATTTGAAGTCGCCGTTCGGCCACGGCCAACCCAGGAAGAAGCACTCATGTCCAAGTCCCTGCGCCTCATCGCCGCCTCGCTGCTGACGACGCTGGCCGCCACCGCCCAAGCCGACTACGTCGCCTCCAGCCAGGGCGTGTCGTTCAATTTCCAGGTCGTGGACGCCGACACCTTCACGCTGGAGATCCTGAACGCCGACAAGGCCAGCGGCAACTGGAAGACGGCGGGCTACCTGAGCTACCTGGGCTTCAATGGCCTGGACGGCGCAGGCGGCAAGCTGCCGGGCCTGAGCGGCGTCAACGTCAGCGTCAGCCCCGACCCCGGCACGACGATCAGCTGGGCCTACACCCACACGGAACTGGCCGGCCAGGGCTGCAACAAGAGCGGCAACTCCGGCGCCTTCTGCCTGGACGCAAATCCGAACATCAAGCTGACCGGCGACATGCTGTTCACCATCGATCTGCTGGGCACGGGCATCGACCTGACGGGCTCCATCGCCCCGCACCTGAAGGTCGGCTTCACCGACCAGGCGGGCAGCAAGCCCATCGGCGACCTGCTGTCGGCCGACATGACCTACGTGCCGCCGCAGCAGGACTTCGGGACCGACTCCAGTTCCAGCTCGACCACCCCGCGCGCGCTGCCGGAGCCGGCCTCGCTGGCCCTGGCCGGCCTGGCGCTGGTGGGCGTCGCCGCCGCCTCG
>DASWWC010000139.1:0-16415 GCA_036401055.1 Roseateles sp. | reverse complement strand
ATCGGGCTCGGACGGCAGGGTCCTTGAGGTCGGGGACGCGGTAGGTGATGGTGTCGGCATGGGTCTGCTCGCCCACGGCGGGGAGGCCGTCGCTGCCGAGTGGGTTGGGGATGCCCCAGGTGCCGGTGGCGTCGATGACGGCGCGGGCGCGCAGCTCGTGGGTCTGGCCGGCCCGCTCGTAGCGCACGACGAAGGCGGCGCGCTCGCGGCCGGCGCTCTTGACCTTGTCGAAGCCCTCACGGCTGACGGCCAGCACGCGCGCACCCAGCTTCAGCCCGGCGGCCACCGCGGGCAGCGCGGCGAAGGGCTGCAGCACACGCTCCACCACCTCGGCGGCGCGCGGCAGGCCGGCGGCGGGCGGCGCGGCCCAGCCGGTGGGGGCGAGCAGCCGGGCCATCGCCGCGTCGACGTTGTACTGCCAGGGCGAGAACAGATGCACATGGCCGTAGTCGCGCAGATGGGCGCCGACCTGCTCGCCCGCCTCCAGCGCGACGAAGGGCAGGCCGCGCTCGACGAGCTGCGCCACCACGGCCAGGCCCACCGGCCCGGCGCCCAGCACGGCCACCGGCAGCGCGGCATCGGCCACGGGCACCTCCTGCAGCGTCAGCGCCATCAGCGCCGCGCAAGCCGGGCAGGCGCCCTGGAACTCGGCCGAGGCCTTCAGCACGGCCGGCACGTCGGTCATGACCTGACGCTTGAAGCCGTACTGCGCGAAGTACTCGGGCGCCGTGACGGTGAGCAGCCACAGGCTGGCGATGCCGCGCGAGCGCGCCTCCAGCAGCAGCCGCTCCAGCATCAGCCGGCCGAGGCCCTGCTTCTGCAGGCCGGGCGCCACGGCCACGGAGCGCAGCAGTGCCACGCCGCCGTAGACCTCGGCGCCGGCACAGCCGACGACCTCGCCGTTGTGTGTGGCCAGCAGGTAGGTGGACAGATGGGCCCGGGCGCCCTCGGTGGGCAGCTTGTGGGCGAGCAGCAGGGCCTCGACGGCGGGCCAGTCGGCGGCCCCGGCGGGGCGCAGGGCGATGGAGGCGGTGTTCAACAACATGACTTGGAATCCTTGGGGGGCTCCTTGGCGGCCTCGGGCGGCAGGCAGCAGGTGGCGGCCGGGTCTTTGCACAGGGCTTTCAGGAGCGTCAGCAACGAGGTCTCGACGGCAGCACGCTCGGAAGGGCTCAGCGTGGCCAGCAGCGTCTGGGCGTGGTCGTCGAGGGTGCGGTTCAGCTCAGCGACGGTGCGTTCGCCGTCGGCGGTGAGCGTGACGAGCCAGCTCCTTGCGTCGAGCGGGTTCGGCTCCTTGGTCACCAGCCCACGGGCTGCCATGGCCTCCACCGCGCGCGACACCCAGCTCTTCTCCAGGCTGAGCCGCGTGCCCAGCTCCGACAGCGGCAGCGGGCCGGCGCGGCCCAGCTCGGTCAGAAGGTGGCACTGGGTGCTGGTGGTGCGGCAGCAGTCGGCCACCACGCGCTGGGCGCGGGTGTACAGGCGGGCCACTTCGCGCAACAGGTGACCGGCGGAGGATTCGGACATATGGATGTGAATAGCAACGATCTGGGCGCATGGTGGCGCTCGCCTTTATGGTTGTCAATAGCAACTACTTGGGCCAAAGAAACGGGGCCGCAGCCCCGCGGTCTACGCTCAGATCGCGCGCTGGTTCACGCGCTTGGACAGCTCCTCGGCGCTCTCCTTGCGCTCGCTGTAGCGGTCCACCAGGTAGGGCCCGAGATCGCGCGTCAGCAGCGTGAACTTGAACAGCTCCTCCATCACGTCGACCACGCGGTCGTAGAAGGCAGAGGGCTTCATGCGGCCGTCGTCGGTGAACTCGGCGAAGGCCTTGGCGACGGACGACTGGTTGGGGATGGTCAGCATGCGCATCCAGCGGCCCAGCACGCGCAGCTGGTTGACCGCGTTGAACGACTGCGAGCCGCCCGACACCTGCATCACCGCCAGCGTCTTGCCCTGCGTGGGCCGCACGGCGCCGGAACTCAGCGGGATCCAGTCGATCTGCGCCTTCATGATGCCGGTCATGGCGCCGTGCCGCTCGGGCGAGGTCCAGACCATGCCTTCGGACCAGGCCGCCAGCGCGCGCAGCTCCTGCACCTTGGGGTGGGTGTCGGGCGCGTCGTCGGGCAGCGGCAGGCCGCTGGGGTCGAAGATGCGCACCTCGGCGCCCATGGCCTCCAGCAGGCGGGCGGCCTCGAAGGTCAGCAGGCGGCTGTAGGAGCGCTCGCGCAGCGAGCCGTAGAGCATCAGGAAGCGCGGCCGGTGCTGGGAGCGCGCGGGCGGCGTCAGCCGGTCTTGCGTGGGCACGTCGAACAGGTCGGCGCGCAGGGCGGGGAAGCTGGCGTCGGGGGACAGCGGGTCAGACATGGCGGGCTTTCGTGGCCGGTGCGCTCAGCAGGCGGTGCACGCCGACGGCCAGCGCGGCGCCGGCCAGCTCGGCCAGCACGAAGCCCGGCGCGCTGACGGGCGCAATGCCCGCAAAACTGTCGCTGAACATGCGGCCGAACACGGCGGCCGGGTTGGCGAAGGACGTGGACGCGGTGAACCAGTAGGCCGCGCCGATGTACGCGGCGACCATGGCCGCGACGCGCGACGGCGGCGCGCGCAGGATGACAAGCAGCAGGCCGAAGGTGGCCACGGCCTCGGCAATCCACTGGCCGGTGCCGCTGCGCAGCTTGGTGGAGAACTGCAGCAGGCTCAGGTCGAACATCGCATGCGCCAGCCAGGCGCCCAGCAGGGCGCCGCCGAGCTGCACGGCGACGTAGGGCAGCAGCGCGGCCAGCGGCAGCTCGCCGCGCCAGGCCATGACGGCGCTGACCGCCGGGTTGAAGTGCGCGCCGCTGACCGGCCCGAACACCTCGATGAGCACGTAGAGCCCGCCCACCGTCGCCAGCGCATTGGCCAGGAGCGCCAGGGCCACGTTGCCGCCCGACAGCCGCTCGGCCATCACGCCGGAGCCGATGACGACGGCCAGCAGCAGCGCGGTGCCCAGGCCCTCGGCCAGCAGCTTGCGGGGCAGGCTCATCCTCAGCTCTTGTAGATGTCGGCCAGCGCCTGCTGCAACTCGGCGCGGCCCATCGTGCCCAGCGGCAGCTGCAACAGCTGCAGCATGCGATAGCCGATGGCCTGACGCGTCAGCTCGAAGGCGCGGCGCTTGCCCTCGTCGCCGCCCTCCGCATTGGACGGGTCGGGGTAGCCCCAGTGCACCTTGACCGGCTGACCCTGGCCACCGAAGAACACCGGGCACTGCTCGGCCGCGGCGCTGTCGCAGACGGTGATGACGATGGACAGCGGCGGCGCCTCGGGCGTCGTGAACTCGTCCCAGCTCTTGCTGCGATAGCCGGCGGTGTCGACGCCCGCATTGTTCAACGCCTCCAGCGCGAAGGGGTTCAGGCGCCCGCTGGGCGCGCTGCCGGCACTGTGCGCCTGCACATCCTTGCCGAGCTTTTGGGCCCAGTGGTTGAGCATGCCCTCGCTGAGCACGCTGCGCGCGGAGTTGTGGGTGCAGAGGATGAGGACGTGGGTGGTCATGGCGGTCAGCAGCAAGACTTGTCAGGTGCCGGCACGGCGCATTCGGCGCCCTGGCAGCAGTTCTCGGTCAGGAAGCCCAGCACCGCGTTCATGCGCTCGTAGGCCGCGCGGTAGATGAGGTGGCGGCTGGCGCGCTCCTGCGTCACCAGGCCGGCGTTCACCAGCTCCTTCAGGTGGAAGGACAGCGTGTTGGCCGGCATGCCCAGTCCCTCGGCCATCGTGCCGGGCGTGAGCCCCGCGTCGCCGGTGACGACCAGCGCGCGGAAGACCTTCAGCCGCACCGGCTGGGCCAGCGCGGCCAGGGCTTTGATGACGTCTTGTTCATCCATTTTTCCAGAATACTCGAAATAAAGGAGGGGACGCAAGCCCCGATGGGGGCACCCGCTCAGCGTTGCACGTCGTAGGCCAGCATCTGGATGCCGCTGGCCAGGCTTTGCGCGGACACCAGCGACAGCCGGCGCGCGCCGCCGGCCGGCAGCAGCGGGATGCCGCGCGAGAGCAGCACCGGCATCACTGCGGTCTCGACGCGGTCCACCAGCCCGGCCGCGAACAGCGCCGCGGCCAGCTCGCCACCGCCGAACAGCCAGATGTCGCGGCCGGATGGTTCGGCCTTCAGCGCGGCGACAGCGGCTTCGATGCCCTCCCGCACGACCGTCACGCCGCCACCTTCGGCGAGCGTGCGCGACGCGACAACGACGCGCCTGCCGACCAGCGGGTTGGTCTCGCCCATCGCCTGCATGACCTCCCAGGTCTTGCGGCCCATGACGAAGGTGTCGAACTGCGCGTAGAGCGCGTCGAAGTCGATGCTCTTGTCATCGACGATCCAGTCGTAGCCACCGTCGGGGTCGGCGATGAAGCCATCCAGACTGCAGGCGACGTTGTAGCGAAGGCGGCGCATATTCACCCCTCCCTCGACGCCCCTGC
This sequence comes from Roseateles sp., assembly GCA_036401055.1. Classification (GTDB taxonomy): domain Bacteria; phylum Pseudomonadota; class Gammaproteobacteria; order Burkholderiales; family Burkholderiaceae_C; genus Pelomonas. The sequence goes on along the minus strand of DASWWC010000139.1, from coordinate 11,960 downwards.
GCCGTGATCCGCGCATCGGTTCGCGGCCGCCAGGTCGATCGGCTGGTGGCAGGCGGGTGCCGCGCAGGCGCGCGTCAACGCAAGGGAGAGGGCAGGCAGGCGCATCGTCGGAGCTCTGGATGAAGAGAGCCGCATCTTCATGCGCCGCTGGCCAGGAGCTGTCAGCAGCCGCTACTCAACAACAACCGCCGTGCCGCTGGCCGACACCATCAGCATGCCGTTGCCCTGGCCCAGCACCTCGTAGTCCAGGTCCACGCCGACCACGGCGTTGGCGCCCACCTGCACCGCGCGCTCCTCCAGCTCTTTCAGCGCGATGTCCCGTGCGCGCTGCAGCTCGCGCTCGTAGGTGGCGGAGCGCCCGCCCACGATGTCGCGGATGCCAGCGAACAAGTCCTTGAAGACGTTGGCGCCCAGGATGGCCTCGCCGGTGACGATGCCGCAGTAGCGCGTGATGCGACGACCTTCGATGCTCGGGGTGGTGGTGACGATCATAGGTTTCTCCTGTCAAGTACGGGAGGCTGGACGATAGCCAGCGCCTGACTCTGGGCCAAGCGTTACCTCAGCTGATCCTGTGTACTTCCTAAGCCCCTCTGACAGCTTCACCATCGAATTCCGCCCGGTTCACACCGGGCCGGCGCAGCTGCACGGAAATCAGGGTACTCGTGCCGTGCGCCCTTTTTCCATGCATGCGCCGACTCTTGCTCCGCCGCGTTCAAGCGCTTCCTTGATGGCAAGAAACAGCTCCTGAGAAATCAGGGTCTGGGCCTGCGTGTGAACGGCTGCCGAGGGTCCATTCGCCATGTCGTCGGCCCATTTCGAATAGATGGCAGGGATGCGTGTCCGGCGAACTGGAGAAGACGATGCGCACGGTTCCTCGGAGGTCGCCACATAGATGCTGATCGCCGGCATGGTGAACACCATGGTCAGCTTCTCGATGCCGAGAAGACCGATCTTGGTGACGTGGGATATGCCCTTCACATAGCGCTCGAATCGAGTAGTCCCTTGATCCACCACGACAACGGCATCGACATCGGGGCGTTGCAGCGTCACCTGCGCCCAGGCTTTGACTGCATCGGCGCTCAAGGCTTGCTCGCGCTCTGCCTTGGAGCGGGTATCCGCCGACTCCACACTGACCTTGTAGCCCTTTGAGGCGGCATTCAACCCGGCCTCCAGGCCTGCCTGCACGATAGAGGCAACCTCAATCGTCGTGACCGGAACATGCTTGGTTTCCCGCATGAAATCGGCAAAACCCTGATCCTGGTAAGTGACGACCTCAGGCAAGTTGGAGAGCATGAGAATGCGCAACGTCGGCACCACCCGCGGCTCCTCGTTGGCCGTTGACGCGGCACAGAGGCTCAGCGTTGCGATACCGACCAGTACTGCTCTTCGAACGTAGCGGGCAAGCATGTCGTCTCCTCACTTGGGCAGGGTCGAGTCTAGTGACCATCACTGTGTTCCACTTCCGCCGTGAATCCCGAAGTCCCCTCGAACAAGCCCGCCCGGCCGCCTGCGCCGGCCTTTCCCCTCCCGCAACCCGGCCATGCCGCCCGCCTGCCCGCCGGCCTGGCGCCCGAGGACTGGGCGCGCATCCGCCAGGCCGCCCACGCGCTGCCGCAGGTGCTGGTGCCCGCCGACCTCGACGACGGCAGCGACAAGAGCGCCGATGCCGCGCTGGACCGCCTGGGCTGCATCCAGATCTCCAAGGCCGCGGGCGGCGGCCGGCCCAGCCGCTGGATCCTGCCGGCGCACATTCCGGTGGCGCTGGCGCAGCTGGACGCCACGCCGCTGGCCAACACGCTGCGCCCGCAGATGCAGCAGCGCCTGCACCAGCTCGAAAGCCTGGGCCTGCGCCGCGAGGGCCTGGTGTTCACGCGGCTCTGTATCCACCCCATCACGCTGGCGCACGAGGGCTGGCGCATCGACCTGTCGCACCGCGTGCCGGTGCCCGAGGCGCCGATCTGGGCCTTTTTCCGCGACGGTGATGCGGCCGCGCTGCGCCACGCGCTGGGGCAGGCGCCCGAGTACTCGTACACCGCCGAACTGGCGCTGCACCTGAACCACCTCGTCGCGCGCAGCGAGGCCATGGGCGACAGTGCCCAGCTCGCCTCGCTGCTGCCGCGCCTGCAGGCCGAGTGCGGCGTGCCCATGCCCTATGCCGACCTGAAGGCCGCGCTGACGCGCGCGCAGGACCGCTGGGAGCAGACGGTGGAGGAGCAGAGCACGCTGGCCAGCCTGGGCCGCGAGCTGGCCTTCCAGGGCTACCCGGACAGCTTCGACGCCGCGCGCAAGCTGGGCCGCAAGGTGACGCTCTACCTCGGCCCGCCCAACAGCGGCAAGACCTATGCCGCCTTCGAGCGGCTGGCGCAGGCGCTGGACGGCGCCTACCTGGCGCCGCTGCGGCTGCTGGCGCTGGAAGGGCGCGACCGCCTGGTGGGCCGCGGCGTGCCCTGCTCGCTGCTGACCGGCGAGGAGAGCGTGCCCGCCGACAACGCCCGCGTCGTCAGCAGCACCATCGAGATGGTCAACACGCGCGATGTCATCGACGTGGCCGTCATCGACGAGGCGCAGATGATCTTCGACGACTCGCGCGGCTGGGCGTGGACGCAGGCCATCGTCGGCGTTCCGGCGCGCGAGCTCATCATCATTGCGTCCGCCTACGCGGCGCCCGCCATCGAGCGGCTGCTGCAGCTGTGTGGCGAGAAGCCCGAGAAGCGCGTGTTCGAGCGCAAGCAGCAGGTGCAGCTGATGCCCGCGCCGGTGCCCATGACGCACCTGCAGGCCGGCGACGCCGTGGTGGCCTTCAGCCGCCGCGACGTGCTGATGCTGCGCGACCAGATCGCCCAGGGCGGCCACAACGTCAGCGTCATCTACGGCGCGCTGCCGCCCGAGGTGCGCCGCCGCGAGGCGGAGCGCTTCGCCGTGGGCGCCAGCGACGTGCTGGTGGCGACGGACGCCATCGGCATGGGGCTGAACCTGCCCATCCGCCGCGTGCTGTTCTCCACGCTGACCAAGTTCGACGGCGTCGGCGACCGCGAGCTGAGCGTCAGCGAGGTGCATCAGATCGCCGGCCGCGCGGGCCGCTACGGCATGCACGACGAGGGCTTCGTCAGCGTGCTGAAGGAGGCCGAGGCCGACGCGATGAAGATCCTGCGCTCGCAGCTGCCCAAGGAGCCGCGCGCGCCGCGCGACTTCAAGTGCCCGGTGGCGCCCAACTGGCGCCATGTGCAGACCATCTCGCAGCGCATGGGCGTCAACAAGCTCTATGCGGTGCTGAGCATCTTCATGCAGCAGCTGCGCCTGGACGACGCACACTTCGCCGTCGCCGAGCTGGAGCAGATGCTGGAACTGGCCGAGATGCTGGACCGCAATGCCGCCGCGCTGCCGCTGAACGAGCGCTTCAAGTACGCGCAGGCGCCGGTCGATTCACGCCTGCCGATGCTGGTGGACCAGTTCGCCGGCTGGGCGACCAACCACGCCCGCACCGGCAAGGCGGGCGACCCCTACTTCCTCGACGAGTTCGACCAGCACGGCCGCCTGGACCGCATGGAGCAGGCGCTGCGCATCTGCACGCTGTGGCTGTGGCTGGACCTGCGCTTCCCGGGCGTGTATGGGCATGTGGAGGAGGTCATCGACCTGCGCGGGCGGCTGAACGATGGCATCGAGCGGCAGCTGAAGGGGAAGAAGGCGCTGTGGCAGCGGCGTGGGCGTTAGGCCAGGCTAGCATTTCATTCATGAAGCTGACCCTCGCCTCCTTGGCGTTCCTTTCCACGGTGGCCGTCGCTCAATCGCTGCCACCGCCCAGTCGCACCGTGTACAGATGCGAACAAGGCGGCAAGGTCATCTAATCCGACAGCCCCTGTCTAGGCGCCAGGAAGCTCGACTTCGAGCCCACCCGCGGGCTCAATCAAATCAGTGACTGCGGAAGCTTCGGCCCCGGCGGGTGCGGCGAAAGACTCGGCACAACGGCGCTTGCTGGCCCTGCGAACTGCCTACCAACGGCAGCGTTGCGAATGATCAAGCGGTCAGCCGGTTCAGCGCACCCGGCCGCTACGATCACTTCCCACCCACTTCCGGAGCTTCCGCATGATCGGCTACACCACGCTCGGTACCAACGACCTGCCCCGCGCAGCGGCCTTCTATGACGCGCTGTTCGCCGTCATCGGCATCAAGCGCACGATGGACTTCGGGCGGGGCTATGCCTGGGGTTCCGGCATGGACAAGCCCGGTTTCGGCGTGATGCTGCCCTTCGACGGCAAGCCCGCCAGCGTGGGCAACGGCGTGATGGTCGCGCTGGTGGTGGACAGCCAGGACAAGGTGCAGGCCCTGCATGCCAAGGCGCTGGCGCTGGGCGGCACCGACGAGGGCGCCCCCGGTCCGCGCGGCGACGGCTTCTATGCCGCCTACTTCCGCGACCTGGACGGCAACAAGCTCAACGCCTTCTGCCTGGGCTGAGCGCGATCAAATCCCGCGCCGACGCCAGGATCGCCTCGCGCGGCGCCCTCGGCACCCAGCCCAGCACCTCGCGCGCATGGCTGGCGTCCTGGTGCCGCACCACACCCAGCTCGCTGGCCGCGGCGCGCACGGTGGGGCTGACCCTGGCCAGCAGGCGCACGCTCCAGTCCGGCAGCTGCAGCGTCGGCACGCGGCGCGCATCGGCGTCCAACTCCTCGCGCAGCACGGCCGCGATGTCTTTCAGCCAGGTGAAGCCGCCGCAGGCAATGAAGCGCTCGCCCGCCATGCCCGGCGCGGTCAGTGCGCGCCAGTGCAGCTCGGCCACGTCGCGCACGTCCACGATGCCGAAGCCGATGCGCGGCAGCGCCGGGATGCGGCCCTGCAGCAGGCTCTGCACGATGACCACGCTGGCCGAGTAGTCGCTGCTGGCCACCGGGCCCAGCACGACGGACGGGTTGACGGTGCAGAACTCGATGCCGCCGCCCTCGCGCGCCACCCAATCGCGCGCGGCGCGCTCGGCCACCGTCTTGGACTGCACATAGGCCGGGATGCCGGGCGCGTCGAGATTCGTCCAGTCGGCCTCGGTGAGGCGATGCTCGCCGGGGCCGTGGCCGTAGGCGATGGCCGCGACGGACGAGGTCATCACGACACGCTGCACGCCCGCATTGCGCGCCGCCTTCAGTGCGCGCAGCGCGCCGTCGCGGGCGGGCACGATGAGCTCGGCGGCATCGCGCGGCACGCCCACCGGCAGCGGCGATGCGACATGGGCCAGCTGGCTGCAGCCGGCCGCAGCCTCGGTCCAGCCGGTGTCATGCAGCAGGTCGGCGCGGAAGCAGCGCAAGCGCTCGTCACCCGGCTGCACGCCCAGCAGCTGTCGCAACCCCGGCTCGCGCGCCAGGTCGCGCACGGTGGTGTGCACCTGCCAGCCGGCGGCCAGCAGCTGGCGGATCAGCACGCCGGCGATGTAGCCGCTGCCGCCGCTGACGAGGATGCGGGAGGGTGAGGTCGTCATGCAGGCTCCATGGACCGCGCATTCTCGGGCGGCGCTCACGGCCTACTCCCGTAGCGTGAACAGGCCCTAGCATGTGGCGATGCCCGAAACCACGCCCTTCACCCCCGTGCCGCCAGCCCATGAGCCCGCCGCCCCGGGCTGGCGGCTGCGGCTGTACACCATCATCTTCGAGGCCGACACGCGCGCCGGCCGGACCTTCGACCTGGTGCTGGTGGCGCTGATCCTGGCCAGCGTGGCGGTGGTGATGCTGGACAGCATCGCCAGCGTCCACGCCCGCCACAAGACGCTGCTGACGGTGCTGGAGTGGAGCTTCACGGCCATCTTCACGGCCGAGTACGTCGCCCGGCTGATCTGCGTGCGCCATCCGCTGCGCTATGCGCGCAGCCCCTTCGGCATCATCGATCTGCTGGCCCTGCTGCCCACCTATCTCGCCATCCTGGTGCCGGGCCTGCATGCGCTGATCGACGTGCGCGTGCTGCGGCTGCTGCGGCTGTTCCGCATCCTCAAGCTGGGCGCCTATGTGCACGAGTTCGGCATGCTGGGCCGGGCGCTGATGGCCTCGCGGCGCAAGATCCTGGTGTTCATGAGCTTCGTGCTGATGGTGGTGACCATCATGGGCACGCTGATGTACGTGGTGGAGGGCCCCGCGCATGGCTTCACCAGCATCCCGGTAGGCATCTACTGGGCCATCACGACCATGACCACGGTGGGCTTCGGCGACATCACGCCGAGGACCGACCTGGGCCGCGTCATCGCCTCGGCCATGATGCTGCTGGGCTGGGGCACGCTGGCCGTGCCCACCGGCATCGTCACGGCCGAGTTCACCGCGCAGCGGATGGGCCGCACGCCCACCACGCGCACCTGCCACGACTGTCTCAGCGAGGGCCATTCGCCCGACGCGCGCTTCTGCCGCGACTGCGGCGCGCCGCTGCCGCCCTGGCAGCACGATGAGCCGCCGGTCAGCCCGCCGGCCTCCTAAACTGCCCGGCATGATCACCGTCCACCACCTCAACAACTCCCGCTCGCAGCGCGTGCTGTGGCTGCTCGAAGAGCTGGGCCTGCCATACGAAGTCAAGCGCTACGAGCGCGACGCCAAGACCTCGCTGGCGCCGCCGGAGCTGAAGGCCGTGCACCCGCTGGGCAAGAGTCCCGTCATCACCGACGGCCCGCTGACGGTGGCCGAGAGCGGCGCCATCCTGGAGTACCTGGTAGACAGGTACGGCCAGGGCCGGCTCAAGCCCACGGACGAGCAGGCCCTGCTGCACTACCGCTACTTCATGCACTTCGCCGAAGGCTCGGCGATGCCGCCGCTGGTCATGAAGCTGGTGTTCAACAAGGTCAAGCGCGCGCCAGCACCGTTCTTCGTGAAGCCGATTGCGAAGGGCATCGCCGACAAGGTGCTGAGCAGCTTCGTGCAGCCCAACATCGATGCGCAGCTGAAGTTCCTCGAAGGCGAACTGGCTTCAAGGCACTGGTTCGCGGGCAGCGAGTTCAGCGCCGCAGACGTGCAGATGAGCTTCCCGCTGGAGGCCGCGGCGTCGCGAGGCACGGACATGGCGGCGTATCCGAAGCTGAAGGCCTTCCTGGACCGCATCCATGCGCGGCCGGCGTATCAGCGTGCGCTGGAGCGGGGCGGGAAGTACGACTTGTTGAGCTGACCCGCTTCAGCGCTTGGGCTGGCTTCCCCTCGGCCCGTACTCCACCACCTGACACCCCGGCCCCTTCGGGTCCTCGCAGCAGGCCGCCAGCTTCTTCAGGCTGTCGGCGAACTGCTGGTTCCACTGCGCCTGGCTGTGCAGGTTGCCGGGGCTCATCCAGTGCGACTGCGGGAACCTCTTCGACCATTCATTGCCGCCCTGCTGGTGCCCACTCCCAGTGGACTGCTCCATCGCGACCTTGCAGGAGTTCATGTTGCCCATGCGGTGGCAGGCCGTGCAGGTGTTGCCGCGCGTGGTGATGCCAAACGCATGGAGCCGCGCCCAGGCCTTCTTGAAGTCCTCGCCGATGGCCTTGGGCTGGTAGAAGCCGAACGGGTCGCCCGGCAGCTGCGTGGTCTGCGCGATGTAGGGCGAGTACATGAACGGCCCGCTGTCGTGGCAGTTGATGCAGGCGGGCTGGCTCCAGGCGACCTGGTGCGGCGTCTGCCAGACCTTGTCGGCCGGCAGCGCCGCCACGCCTTCGGGGCTCGCCGGCTGGGGCTTGCGCGTCAGCGTGCTGGGCGACGGCACCCAGCGGCCGTCGATGCCCTTGTCTTTGTTCAGCGGCGCCTTGGCCTTGGCCGTGAACCAGCAGGTCTTGCCGTCCTTCAGGCTGTGCGAGATGACGTTGATCTCGTCGAACAGCGCGCTACCCGCCGGCCGCGCGACCTGCTTGCGGCAGATGGCGCTGATCTGCGCGGTCTTGTCGTCACGCAGCACCAGGGCCCGGCTGCCGGGCACACACTGGCCCTGGCTGCCTTCGTCGTGCTGCGGCAGCAGCGACGGCCGGTCGCAGCGCGCGGGCGCCTGGTCGTGCGGGACCGGCTTGCCGCCATCCACGGTGATGGGGATCTCCTCGCCGGCCATGCAGTTGAACGCCGGGATCTCGCTGATCTGCGCGGCGCACTGGCGGCCGTACTCGAACAGCGTCTCAGCCTGGGCCGTGCCGGCCAGCAGCAGAAGCAGCAGCGCTCTCATGCGGTCACCAGCCCTTTCTCCGCCAGCACCACGGCGCGTATGGCCTGGTGGTAGCGGGCATAGCCGGTGCAGCGGCAGATGTGCTGGCCCACGGCGTCCTCGATGGCGGCGTCGAGCTGGCCGCGCCTGATCGGCTGCGCACGCAGCCGGCCCAGCAGCATCTCGGTGGCCATGACGAAGCCCGGCGTGCAGTAGCCGCACTGGAAGGCGAAGTGGTCCAGGAAGGCCTGCTGCACGGCGCTGGGCTTCTCCATGCTACCGGTGCCCTCCACCGTCGTGATGGACTGGCCTTGCAGCAGCGCCACCGGCGTGGAGCAGGCCAGCATCGGCTGCGCCTGGCTGCTGGGCACGCGGCGCGCGGCGACCGTGCAGGCCTTGCAGACGCCGATGCCGCAGCACAGCCGCGTGCCGGCCAGGCCCAGCTCTTCACGCAGGAATTCGACGAGGGGGAGGTCGGTCGGCACCGTGGTGTTGACGGGTTTGCCGTTGACGTGGAAGCGGACGGGGACGAGGGTGTCGGTCATGATTCAGGCCCTCGTTACTGGAGGGTTGGTGGCAAGGCCCATGCCGGGAGTCCCGCCCGGCGGCGGGGTAACTTTCTTCTGCGGCGCCAGAAGAAAGTCACCAAAGAAGAGGCGCTGAACCGCACACGAGCGCCACATCGCCTTCAGCGGCGCGCGAAAACGTTCGGTTGTGTTGCGCCCCGACGCGAGCCGCTGCGCTCTCGCCGCTGTCCTTATGAAGTGCCGCATCCATCGCACCTTCATGCCGCTTAACGCCGGCTGCACGCCGAGCTCACGAGTGGAACGCGGCGTCGCTCGGGCGACGCGGTTTTCGCGGCCGAGGCTACGGCGCAGCCGAGCCGTCGGGCTTTGCCGCCTTCCCCCTTCAAAACCGCCGAGAAGCGCAGAAGACCAAGGCGCGTGCGCAGCACGCTTCAAGAACTGACTCGCGACGACTGTTCGAGCAGAGCGTAGCGACGCGAGTTCGACGCGGCCTTGGTCTTCGAGCATCGCAGGGCACCCGCAGGGCGGTTTTGTCGGGGCGGTTTTCTTGGTTACTTCTTTGGGCGTCCAAAGAAGTGACTCGCCTGCGGGGGCGAAATCCCCGCTGGGCCTGGCCATCAACGCCGCGCTCACGACAAGGCCTCCCGGATATCGGCGGCAGTGATCGGGAGGCTGCGAAACCGCTTCCCCGTCGCATGCGCAATCGCATTACCTATGGCCGGCGCAATGGGACACAGCACCGCCTCGGCGATGCCCTTGGCGGTGGGTTCGTCGGAGGCCAGTGTCGTGATGTTCAGCCGCCCCAGCGGCACGTCCGCCGACAAGGCCACGTGGTAGCGGTCCAGGTTCCAGCGCCCGTCGCCGGCGCCGCCCGCCTCCAGCGGCAGGTCCTCCAGCAGCGCATAGCCGATACCCATGGCCACGCCGCCCTGGGCCTGGCCCAGCAGCAGGTCGGGCTGCAGCACCTTGCCCGCATCCACCCACAGCTCCACGGCCACCACGCGCGGCTCGAAGCTGCCGCGCGCGATCTCCACGGCCACCAGCGCGCCCGACGGCGCGTACAGGCTGCGGCCATACAGCGACGCCTGCGGCAGCGGCGGCTTCAGGTCCTGCCGCTGCACGAAGGCCCATTGCGACTGGCCGCCGGCGCGCAGCGAAAGGCCGTCGATGGGCAGCCGCAGCGTGAGCCCGTCCGCCACCGCGTAGCTGGCCGACACCCACGCGGCTTCATACAGCCCATGCACCATGGCCGCCGCCGGCAGCCGGGCCTGGTGCACCTGGGCGGCCAGCGCCGCCAGCGGCAGCGGCGCCAGGCCGGCCGCGACCAACCGGCCGGCCTCCCAGCGCGTCTTGCCCTGGATCTGCGCCAGCGGCACTTTCCACAGCTGTGCCGCCGCCGGCAGCAGGCCGGCCTCGAACACCACGCGGGCAGCCTGCTCGGTGACGTGGACCTGGTGGAAGGCCGTCAGGCAGGCGCTGCTGGACATCGAGAACGCCGCGGTCCAGTGCGGGTCGCTCCAGCTGCCGCCGTAGTCGTTGTTCAGCTTCAGTTCGCCGAAGCTGGCCACGTCGCCCATGACGATGTCGTGCGCGTTGTGGCCCAGCCAGCCGGCGGTGGAGATGGCCAGCGTGGTCGCCGAGCCATTGCCCATGTCCACGCAGTTGGTACGCACGGTGAGGCGACCGGCCGCATCCAGCGCCACCTCGGCCATGACGCCGTCCTTGCCCGTGCCATAGGCCTGGTTGGCCAGCGCAAAGCCCACGCCGTAGAGGATGCCCTCGCGGGCCTTGCGCGCCTTCACCGCCTCGCGGTCGCGCCACAGCGCGTGCTCGCGCGCGCGGCGGCAGATCTCGCGCAGCCGCATGGGCTGCTCCAGCGGTGCGCCGGTGATGGTGCGGTCGGCCTCGCGCAGCGCATTGAGCTCGCGCAGCTCGATGGGGTCGCGCTTCAGCGCCACGGCCGCCTCGTCCACCAACGTTTCCACCGCGAAGCTGGCTTGCGGCCCGCCGAAGCCGCGCATCGATCCCGCCACGACGCCGGTGCTGGGCTGGGCGATGGCGTCCACATAGGCCTGCTTGATGTCGTAGCCGCTGAGGCCGCAATACGCGGCCAGCATCGCGACGAACTGGCTGTAGTTGTTCTGCCCGCCCGAGGGCAGCACCTGCTGGCTGCTGAAGGCCAGGAACTTGCCGGTCTTGGCGTCCACCGCGATGCGCTGCGTGATGTTGCTGGCCAGCTGCTTGAGCCCGCTCTGGAACTGCTCGTAGCGGTCCTGCGCGATGCGCACCGGCCCGTCGGCCAGCGCGGCCGTGACGGCCAGCAGCGCCGGGAAGGTGGACACGTCGCGCCCGCCGAAGCCGCCGCCGGGGTAGCAGGAGTTCAGCACCACCGTCTTCACCTGCACGGGACAGTTGGTGCCGAACATCGTCAGGCTGTCGGTCGCGTCGCCGTTGGTGGCCTGCGTGCCCAGCACCAGATGCAGCGTGCCGGTGCCCGCCGGGTCCAGCCAGGCCAGGCCGGCCTCGGGCTCCATGAACATCGGGTCCAACACCTGCGTGCTGTAGCTGCCGCTCAAGCGCAGCACGGCCGGTCCGGGCGCCTGCAGCGTGGTGTCGATGCGCCGGCGCAGCTCGCGGGCCGTGCTGTTGTAGGGCTGGCTGGACGAGTCCGGCTGGAAGGGATCGGACGCGTAGCCCACCTGCACCTGCGAGAAGGGCTCGGTGCCCGGCGCGTCGTAGCGCGTCAGCGTGGTGGTGGGGCTGTAGGCCGCCACCCACGGCGGCTGCGGCGCGGGCGGCACGGCGCCGGTCTGCACGACGCCGGGCTGGAACTGCAGCGCGCGCTTGGCCGCACGATAGGCGTTGCCGTCCGCAAAGATCAGGATGGCCACCGGCTGGCCGTAGAACTGCGGCGCGCCACCGACGGGCACCAGCAGCTGCTTCACGCCATCGGCGCCGGCCGTGGAGAACGGCAGCGTCAGGTTCAGCGAGGCCAGGTCCTGCTGCCTGCCGGTGTAGCCCTTGATCGGCGTCTGCGCTGCCTGCGTGATGGCCAGCAGCGGCTGCACGCCCGAGCCGGCCAGCGCGCCGAGGTCCAGCCCGGCGAAGACGCGGCCGGGCTGGGTCGCGCGCAGGATCAGGGCCATGCGTTCGGGCGAACTCTTGGGCCAGCCCGGCATGTCGGCAGCGCGGAAGTCGCGCGCATAGATCTTCTGGCCCGTGACCTTGGCCAGCCCGTCGATGCGGAAACGCGCCTTGCCGGGGCCGCCGGACCAGTCCGGCGCGCCGCGCGGCGTCTGCGGCTGCGTGGGGCTG
>DASWWC010000138.1:0-31738 GCA_036401055.1 Roseateles sp. | reverse complement strand
GTGGCGAAGGTGTCGTCGCCCTTCGCTGCGTACTTCTCGCCGCTGAACAGCGGGATCAGCGGCTCGTCGGGCAGGGCTTCGGACAGGTAGCCGCGCATGCCGTGCTCGAACAGCCACGTGCGGGTGTCGCCGCCTTCGATGCTCAGGCTGACTTCCAGGCCGGGCATCAGCACCGCCTTGGAGCGCAACAGGCGTTCCAGCTCGGCGCGGGGCAGGTCGGCGGCGTCGAAATACTTGGCGTCCGGCCACGCGCGCACGGTGGTGCCGCTGGCCTTCTTGGGGGCGTCGCCGATACGGGCGAGGGGTTCGATCACATCGCCGGCTGCGAATACCAGCCGATGGCGGCCGCCGTCGCGGACGACTTCCACTTCCAGCCGGTGGGACAGGGCGTTGGTGACGGACACACCGACGCCGTGCAGGCCGCCGGAGAAGCGGTAGGCGGATTCCTCATCCGTCTTGTTGAACTTGCCGCCGGCGTGCAGACGGGTGAACACCACTTCGACCGTCGACACGCCCTCGACCGGGTGGATTTCCACCGGGATGCCACGGCCGTCGTCGGACACGCTCACCGAGCCGTCGGCATGCAGGGTCACGCCGATCTTCTTGCAGAAACCGGCCATTGCCTCGTCGGCGGCGTTGTCGATGACTTCCTGAATGACGTGCAGCGGGTTTTCGGTGCGGGTGTACATGCCCGGCCGCTGCTTGACGGGTTCGAGACCCTTCAGGACGCGGATGGACGCTTCACCGTAACTGGCGGGAGAGGACGGGGGACGGCTGGACATAGGGGCGGGATTCTAAGAAGTAGGATTCGCGGCCCTCGAAGATGAGTTCCGCCGCTTGAGATTCCTGATCGCTTGCTTGGCTCTGACCTGTAGTTTTTCACAGGCCCAGACACCCTCTCCTCAGCAACAGCCCTACCAGGCCAGCGCCCCGCTGTCCTGGGAGCTGAAGAACGCCCGCTGGTTCGATGGCCGCGAGATCCGGCGCGGCAACTTGTACGTCCAGGACGGCGTGTTCGTCTCGAAGAAGCCGGCCAAGGTCAACCGCAAGATGGACATGCGCGGCCAGGTGCTGATCGGCCCGCTGGCCGAGGCGCACAACCACAACCTGCAGACCGCCTGGGGTTGGGGCCAGTTCGCCGACAAGTACATCGACGAGGGCGTGTTCTACGCCGCCATGCTGTGCGGCGACCCTGCCGGCGTCGCCGAGGTGAAGCCGCTGGCAGCCACGCCCGCCGCGCCGGACGTCAGTTTCGTCACCGCCTGCATCACGTCGCCCGACGGCTACCCGCTGGCCGCCGTGCTGCCCGAACCCAGCGCCGAAGCCGCCGCGAGCCAACAGCAAATCGTGCTGGTCGGCAGCCCGGAGCAGGCGCGCGCCCAGTGGCCGGCCATCCAGGCTCGCGGCGGCGCCTGGATACGCGTGGTGCTGGCCCACAGCGAGCGACCCGAACTGCGCCAGCAGCCCGGCATGTTCGGTCGCCTGGGCCTGACGCCCGAAACCGCCGCCGAGCTGACCCGACTGGCCCATGCCGACGGCCGCCGCGTCGTGGCCCATGTGGAGACGGCGGCCGACTTCGCCGCCGCGCTGGCGGCAGGCGTCGACGCCATCGCCCACCTGCCCGGCTATGCCAACACGCTGGACGAGACCGCCGAGACCTTCGCCCTCTCCGACGCCCTCGCCGCCCAGGCCGCCCGCCAACGCACGGCCGTCGTCACGACGACGGCCGCCACCGGCCTGTTCCCACTGGAGCCGGGCGCCCTGGCCGCCCTGCGCGACGTGCAGCGCGCCAACCTGGCCCGGCTGCAGGCCGCTGGCGCGCCGCTGCTGATCGGCTCCGACGTCTTCATCGGCACCGCCCGTGCCGAACTGCATGCGCTGGACGCGCTGGGCATGGACCGCGCCACACTGCTGCGCCTGGCCACGCAGGACACGCCGCGCGCACTGTTCCCCGGGCGCAAGCTCGGCTGTTTCGAGCCCGGCTGCGAGGCCAGCTTCCTGGTGTTGGGCGACGACCCGCTGGCCGACCTGGCGCAGATCGACATGCCCATGCTGCGCGTCAAGCAGGGCCGGCTGCTAACGAGACTGGCCGATGTCGCCGCCTCCAGTTCGCAGGCCAGCGCCTCCACGGCCGATGCGCCGGCGAAGAAGGCGTCGTCCAGGAAGAAGACCACCGCCAAGGGCAAGCCGACCAGCAAGACCACGGGCAAGCCGAAAACCAAAGCGACCAGCAAGGCGAAGGCGCGCTGATTACAGTGCCCGGATGAACACCGCCCGCCCCGCGCCTGCCGCGCTGTCCGTCAACCAGGTGCTGTTGTGCGGCGCCCTCATCGTCACGCTGTCGATGGGCATACGCCACGGCTTCGGCTTCTGGCTGCAGCCCATCATCACGGAACGCGGCTGGACGCGCGAGACCTTCTCGTTCGCGATGGCGATCCAGAACCTCGCCTGGGGCGCTGCCGGCCCCATCGCCGGCATGCTGGCCGACCGCTTCGGCGCCTGGAAGGTGCTGATCCTGGGCGGCGTGGCCTACGCCCTCGGGCTGCTCGCCATGGCGGTAAGCAGTGACCCGCTGAGCTTCACGCTCGGCGCCGGCGTGCTCATCGGCATCGCGCAGTCGGGCTCCACCTACGCCGTCATCTACGGCGTGCTGGGCCGCACCGTGTCGCCCGAGAAGCGCTCCTGGGCATTCGGCGTCGCGGCCGCGGCCGGTTCGTTCGGCCAGTTCGTGATGATTCCCGTCGAGACCTGGCTCATCAGCCACCTCGGCTGGCAGACCGCGCTGTTCCTGCTGGCCGGCACGGCCCTGCTCATCGTGCCGCTGGCCCTGGGCATCCGCGAGCGCCAGGTGGCGGGTTCGGCCACTGGCCACCAGAGCATCGTCCAGGCGCTGCGCGAGGCCTTCGGCTACCGCAGCTTCCAGTTGCTGATGCTGGGCTACTTCGTCTGCGGCTTCCAGGTCGTCTTCATCGGCGTGCACCTGCCCAGCTACCTGAAGGACCACGGCCTCGGCATCGAGGTGTCGACCGGCGCGCTGATGCTGATCGGCCTGTTCAACATCTTCGGCACCTACGCGGCCGGCATGCTGGGCCAGCGCTTCCCCAAGCGCTACCTGCTGTCGGCCATCTACGGCCTGCGCGCCGTGGCCATCACGATCTTCATCTCCGCGCCGCTGACGCCGATCAGCGTCTACGTCTTCGCGGCAGTCATCGGCTTCCTGTGGCTGTCGACGGTGCCGCCGACCAACGCCGTCGTCGCACAAATCTTTGGCGCGCAGCATCTGTCCATGCTGGGCGGCTTCGTGTTCTTCAGCCACCAGATCGGCAGCTTCCTGGGCGTCTGGCTGGGCGGCAAACTCTATGACGCGACCGGCAGCTACGACGTCGTCTGGTGGCTGGCCATCGCACTGGGCGTCATGGCCATGCTGGCCAACCTGCCGGTGCGCGAAACCCCCATTCCACGGGCACAACCGGCATGAAACCCAGACGCTTGATCGGCGCGCTCACGGTAGTTGCCGTGCTGGCGCTGACCGTACTGGCCTACCGCCACCCCGCGGTCATGGTCCAGCTCAGCGAACAGATCTGGGCCTGCTTCGGATGAGTGGCGCACCGTCCGCCTGGCTGCAACGCTTTGCCCCTGCCACGCCGGGCACCGCGCTGGACGTCGCCTGCGGCTCGGGCCGCAACCTGCGCTGGCTGGTCAAGGCCGGCTGGCAGGTGACGGGCATCGACCGTGACGCCGCCGCCACGGCGCCACTGCAAAGCCTTGCAAAGATCGTCGACGCGGACATCGAGCACGGCCCCTGGCCGCTGGCCGGGCCGCAGTTCGACCTGGTCGTCGTCTGCAACTACCTGTGGCGCCCGCTGTTCGACACCATCCGGTCAAGCGTCAAGCCCGGCGGCCTGTTGATCTGGGAGACCTTTGCCGATGGCCAGCAGACGATAGGCCGCCCGTCGCGCCCCGATTTCCTGCTGCAGCGGGGTGAACTGCTGCGCGTCTGCCACGATTGGCGCATCGTGGCTTACGAAGACCTGTTCGAGGATGGCGTCAACGCTCGCTTCGTCCAGCGCGTTGCGGCCATCCGGCCGCTGCCAGCGGCCTAAAATCGCCCGAATTCCTCAAGACAAATCACCATGAAGCCCATCCTCGGCAGCATCGTCGCCCTCGTCACGCCCATGAACGAAGACGGCAGCATCGACTACCCCGCCCTGCGCCGCCTGATCGACTGGCATATCGAATCCGGCACTGCCTGTGTCGGCGTCGTCGGCACGACGGGCGAGTCGCCCACGGTCAGCATGGAGGAGAACCGCGAAATCATCCGCGTCGCGGTCGAGCACGCCAAGGGCCGCATCCCCATCCTGGCCGGCACCGGCGCCAACTCCACGGCCGAGGCCATCGAGCTGAGCCGCTACGCCAAGGAGGTAGGCGCCGACTGCACGCTGTCCGTCGTGCCCTACTACAACAAGCCGTCGCAGGAAGGCATCTACCAGCACTTCAAGGCCATCGCCGAGGCCGTGGACATCCCCATGATGCTCTACAACGTGCCCGGCCGTACCGTGGCCGATATGGCGCCCGAGACGGCTCTGCGCTGCGCGGCGCTGCCCGGCGTGTTCGGCATCAAGGAGGCCAGCGGCAACATCGAGCGTGCCGCCTTCCTCATCAAGCATGCGCCCGCTGGTTTCCACATCTATTCCGGGGATGACGGCACGGCCGTGGCGCTGATGCTGCTGGGCGGCCATGGCAATGTCAGCGTGACGGCCAACGTGGCCCCCGCCGAAATGGCCGAACTGTGCCGCCTTGCGCTGGACGGCAATGCCATCGAGGCCCGCAAGGTGCACCTGAAGCTGCTGGGCCTGCACAAGCAACTGTTCTGCGAGCCCAGCCCAGGACCGGCCAAGTGGGCGCTGTCGCGCCTGGGTCGCTGCGGCGGCGCACTGCGCCTGCCCATCACCCCGCTGACGGCGGCGGGCCAGGCCAGCGTGGGCCAGGCCATGGTCGAAGCCGGACTGCTCTGAGTCCTCTGGTCTAATGCGCGGCTGCCCGCCACGGTGGGCAAACAGTTCCCTCGGAGATTTCCAGCGTGACGTCCCTTTCCCCGCTTCGCCCCACGGCGACCCGTCTGGCCTGCACGGCCTTTGTCCTGTCGCTCGCCGGCTGCAGTTCCCTCGACATCTTCTCGTCGGACAAGGTCGACTACCGCACCCAGTCCAAGCAGACCCAGGGCCTGGACGTTCCGCCGGACCTGACCCAACTGGCCAAGGACAGCCGCGCGCAGGTGCAAGGCGGCTCCATCACCGCATCGGCACTGAACGCCAACCGGCCCGTGGCCGCACCTGTCGCCACGGGTGCCGCGAACACGGTGGCGCTGAACGCCGCCGGTGACGTCCGCATCGAGCGCAGCGGCACCGACCGCTGGCTGCACACCAAGGCCACGCCTGAGCAGCTGTGGCCCGCGCTGCGCGCCTTCTGGGAAGAGCGCGGCCTGCAGGTCGTCAAGGAACAGCCCGAACTGGGCATCATGGAGACCAACTGGGCCGAGAACCGCGCCAAGCTGCCGCAGGACATCATCCGCCAGACCATCGGCAAGGTGTTCGACGGCCTCTACTCGACCGGCGAGCGCGACATGTACCGCACCCGCATCGAGCGCGGCACCAACGGCACCGACGTCTTCATCAGCCACCGCGGCATGCAGGAGGTCTACACCTCGCAGAGCCGCGACTCGACTTCCTGGCAGCCGCGCCCCAGCGACGCCTCGCTGGAAGCCGAGATGCTGTCGCGACTGATGCTGAAACTGGGCGGCCACGAGGTCGCGGCCAAGGCCGTCGTCGCCGAGACGCCCGCCCAGCCTGCAACGCAGGCCTCCAAGCTGGCCGTGGGCGCCGAGCCCAACCGCCCGCGCCGCCCGCTGTCCGAGGTGCCCGAGAGTCTCAGCGTCGCCGACGGTTTCGACCGCGCCTGGCGCCGTGTGGGCCTGTCGCTGGACCGCCATGGCTTCACCATCGAAGACCGCGACCGCGCCGCCGGCCTGTTCTACCTCCGCTACGCCGACCCCGAGAAGGCCGGCCAGGAAGAGCCCAACTTCTTCCAGCGCCTGTTCGGCGCCAAGGCCTCTGAGCCGGTGCGTTACCGCGTGTCGGTCAAGTCCGAAGGTGCGAAGAGCACGGTGCGCGTGCTGGACGATCGCGGTCAGACCGTTGCAGACGACAACGCCAAGCGCATCCTGTCGCTGCTGATGGACGATCTGAAGTAAGTCTCTCCCTGCAGGTCAGGTCGCTGCCGTGATGCGGTTTTGCAGCCTCGGCAGCGGCAGCAGCGGCAATTCGACGCTGGTCGAAGCCAGCCAGGGCATCACCACCACCCGCATCCTCATCGACGCGGGTTTCAGCGAGCGCGAGCTGACGCGCCGCCTGGCGAGGGCCGGCTGCGCGCCGGCGGATGTCGATGCTATCTTCGTCACGCACGAGCATGGCGACCACGTCGGTTGCGCGTTGAAGTTCGCAGGGCGGCATCGCATCCCGCTGCTCACCAGCCGCGGCACCTGGCGCGCCATCGCCGGCAAAGCCGATCTCGACGTCGATCTGCTGCGCTTTGCGCGAAGCGATGAGGTCATCGCGGTGGGCGACATCGAACTGGCGCCGTTCGCCGTTCCGCACGATGCCAACGAACCGCTGCAGCTGTGCCTGAGCGATGGCGAGGTGCGGCTGGGCATCATCACCGACCTGGGCAGTGCGCCTTCAGCGGTTTCCGATGCCTTGCAGGCCTGTCAGGCCCTGCTGCTCGAGTGCAATCACGACGAGGCCCTGCTGCGCAGCGGCCCCTATCCACCCATGCTGCAGCGACGCATCCTCGGCACGCATGGCCACCTGTCCAACACGGCTGCTGCGGAACTGCTGTCGCGCTGCCGGCATGCCGGCTTGGGCATCGTCGTCGCCGCACATCTGAGCGAGCGCAACAACACGCCAGCCCTGGCACGAGAGGCACTGGCTGCCGTGTTGAGCACGCGGCCCGACGACATCCGCGTGGCTGACCCTCTGCACGGCTTCGACTGGCTGCCCGTGGCCGGCTGAGTCGAGCGCAAAGTTTTGTAATTTGCGGAGTGCCAGCCGGCTTGAAGCGGTCGACACAAAGAAAAAAGCCGCCGCTGCTTGCGCAGCGACGGCTCTTTCCGTGGGGACGAAGCGATTACTTCGAAGCGGCCGAAGCGGCGTCGACGGCCGAAGCGGCGGCGTCCACAGCGCTGGCAGCAGCCGAGGCGGCTTCCGAAGCGGCCGGAGCCGGAGCGGCGACGGGGGCCTCAACCTTGGGTTCTTCCTTCTTGCTGCAAGCGGTCAGAGCAGCAGCAGCCAGCAGGGAAGCCAACAGGATCGACTTGTTCATTACTTGTCCTCAAACGTTTAAACGACGGTGCACACCATAACTTTGGGGTCGTGCGCCAGTGTTTCTTGATCACCGGCGGCCGACCCCGACAGAACAGACGCGGAAAACCTCGAGCGCTTCCCTCGCCTAGCCAACGATTATAGGGCTACCAAATACACAAACCCTCACAGCCCCAAAGTCGTCGGCGCAAATGATTCGCTGGACCGTTGCGCCAGGGCATCAAACCACTCCAGCGCACGGAGCCGATCGCCCGGTTCGACGGCCAGTTCACCACGCCAGAGGTGGCGATCGAACAGGCGCAGGCTGAGCTGGGCCTGCGGCGCGGCGACCAGCAGCAAGGCCTCGGGGGCGGACTCCAGGCGCAGTTCGGGCTCGACGGCACGCGCCGTCACGCAGTGCGCGTAGTCGCGCCGCCATCGCACGAAGCGAGGGTGGCGACGCTGCAGGTCGTCGTACTGCAAAGCCAGCAGGTGCAGTTGCCGCCCTTGCCGGGCCCAGGTGCCCAGCGACGCCAGCAGCGCCACGTTGGACAACGGCCAATCGACGAAGCTGGCATCCCAGGCGTGCAGCTCGCGCGCGCCCTGCTCCGTGGCCCACGACAGCATCTCGACCACCAGCCGCTGGAACTCCGCGCGGCCGCTGAAGCCCTGGGCGTTCATGAGCCCAGCGGCTGCACCCAGCCGTCCTCGGTCCATTGATCGAGCAGTTCACGCGCATCGGCCGACAAGCGCGCCACTTCGGCGGCGGTCAGCGTGCGGCAGTCGGCCAGCCGGCGCATCAGCACGGCGTCACGGCCGCCGGCACGAAAGCTCTCGCCGTTCAGGAAGACCTGGCTCTCGTCGTAGAGCATGCGGCTGCGGCGATCCAGCGCGCAGCCCAGGCCGGGCGGCAGCTGATCGCCAGGCTCGAACCAGACATGGGCCTTGGGCTCGGTCAGGGCCTCGCCCAGCGCCCGCTCCAGCGCCAGCGGCTTCTGCACGGCAGCCTCCACGGCCCGGCGTGCGAAGTCCAGCAAGGCGGCGGGCACGCGCGCCGGCTCGTTGACCGCCTCCTGGCGCGGGTCGGTGTAGAGCTTGCCGGCGCTTTCGACATCGTCGAACAGGCGCGGGAGCAGTTCGGCCGCCAGACCCTCGCCGGTCGACGCGCGAAAGCCCACCGAGCCGGTGATGCAGCCGCTGCCCACCGCCACGCCGTCATGCGCCCAGCCGGGCGGCAGGTAGAGCATGTCGCCCGGCTCCAGCACGAACTCTTGCTCGGGCTTGAAGTTGGCGATGATCTTCAGCGGCACGTCGTCGCGCAGCACGGCGTCACGCTGCGCGGCTATGCGCCAGCGGCGCTGGCCAGCCAACTGGATCAGGAAGACGTCATAGGAATCAAAGTGCGGGCCGACGCCGCCGCCGTCGCTGGCGACGGACAGCATCAGGTCGTCCAACCGCGCGTCCGGCACGAAGCGGAACAGGTCCAGCAGCGCGCGGGCCTCGACCAGGTGCTGGTCCAGCCCCTGCACGAGCAACGTCCAGCCCGGCTTGCTCATGGCCGGCAGACGGGCGATGGGGCCGTGCTTGAGCTTCCAGTCGCCGTCGAAGGCCGTGACGAGGCGCGACTCGACGTCATCGCGTGCCGCCAATGCCGCCAGCTCCTTGAGCGAGGCTGGAGGCCGGACGGGATCAAAGGCCTGGCGCACCAGCAGCGGCTTCTTCTGCCAGTGCTTGCGCATGAACTGCGCCGGGCTGAGGCCGGCGAGCATGGGGGTTGGGAGGTCAATCTGCATGCAGCCATTGTCACCAGGGCTGCATGCGAAAATCACTCCCATGCAAGTGACCCGCCCCTGTGTCGTCTCCCTGCGCTGGAGACTCGACGATGCCCAGGGCCAGCTCATCGACGAGCTGGCCGAGCCGATGGAATTCCTGCTGGGGGGCGATGACCTCTTCGCCAAGGTCGAAGCCGCGCTGGAAGGCCAGGAAGTCGGCTTCGAGACCGATCTGGCGCTGCAGCCGGAAGAGGCCTTCGGCGACTACGACTCCGGCCTCGTCTGCTTCGAGGCCCGCAGCCTGTTCCCATCGGACGTGGAGCCGGGCATGCAGTTCGAGGGCCTGCCCGAGGGCGCCGTCACCGAGGGCATGCCGGAGGCCGTCTACACCGTCACCGAGGTCTACCCGGAGCACGTGGTGCTGGACGGCAACCACCCGCTGGCGGGTATCGGCCTGCGCATGCACCTGACGCTGCTGGACGTGCGGCCGGCGACGGAAGCCGAAATCCAGGCCGGCTCGGTCGGCGAGCCTATTTTCATGGTGCAGACCGGCGCGCCGCCGGACGAGTCGCTGCACTGAACGCAACAGGCGCCGCGCGGCGCCTTTGCTTTTATGCCTTGCCGGTGGAGCCGAAGCCGCCGGCGCCGCGCGCCGAGGTGTCGAAGCTGTCCACGCGGCGGAACGTCGCCTGCACCACCGGCACGATGACCAGCTGCGCGATGCGCTCGAAGGGCTGGATGACGAACTCGGCCTGGCCGCGGTTCCAGCAGCTGACCATCAACTGGCCCTGGTAGTCGCTGTCGATCAGCCCCACGAGGTTGCCCAGCACGATGCCGTGTTTGTGGCCCAGCCCCGAGCGCGGCAGGATGATGGCCGCCAGGCCCGGGTCGGCGATGTGGATGGCCAGGCCCGTCGGGATCAGCGTCGTCTGGCCGGGTGCCAGCGTGACGCGCGCATCCAGGCAGGCGCGCAGGTCGAGGCCGGCACTGCCAGGGGTCGCGTAGGCGGGAAGCTGCTCGGCCATTCGGGCGTCGAGCACTTGCAAGTCGATCTGGTGCATTGATTACAGGCGTCTGGAAAGTTCGGCGATCAGCTCGCGCGCGAGGCCGAGCTTGTCGGCCCGACCTCCCGCTTCAGGCAGTTCGCGCTGGCCCTGCTCGTCGATGAGCAGCAGCGCGTTGTCGTCACGGCCGAAGGTGGCCGGGCCCAGGTTGGCGACGATGAGCGGAATGCCCTTGCGGCGGCGCTTGGCCTCGGCGTGCTCGGCGAGCTTCTCGCTCTCGGCGGCAAAGCCCACGCAGTACGGCGGCGAGTGCAGCCGCGCCACATCCGCGAGGATGTCCGGGTTCTCGGCCATGGCGATGGTCGGGGCCGACACGCCGCCCTCGGCCTTCTTGAGCTTGTGCTCGTGCACCTCCGCCGGCCGCCAGTCGGCCACGGCTGCCGTGGCAATGAAGGCGTGCTGCCCCGGCGCGAGCAGCATGACGTTGTCGTGCATCTGGCGCGCGGTCTGCACGTCGATGCGCCGCACGCCGCGCGGCGTCGGCAGGTGCACCGGGCCGGCCACCAGCGTGACCTCGGCGCCGGCCTCGGCCGCCGCGCGGGCGATGGCGAAGCCCATCTTGCCGCTGCTGTGGTTGGTGATGCCACGCACCGGGTCGATGGGCTCGAAGGTGGGGCCGGCCGTGACGAGCAGATTCTTGCCACGCAGCGTCTTGGGTGCGAGACGCGACTCGACGTCGTCGAAGATCTCCTGCGGCTCCAGCATGCGGCCGTCACCGGTCTCGCCACAGGCCTGGTCACCGCTGCCCGGGCCGATGAGCTTCGCGCCGTCGGCCTGGATCTGCGCGACGTTGCGCTGCGTGGCCGGGTGGGCCCACATCTCGCGGTTCATGGCCGGCACGACGAGCAGCGGGCATTCATCGATGCGGCGGGCCAGCGCGGTCAGGCTGACCAGGTCGTCCGCCCTGCCCTGCGCCAGCGCGGCGATGGCGTCGGCGCTGGCGGGCGCCACCAGCATCACGTCGGCCTCCCGGCTGAGGTTGATGTGGGCCATGTTGTTGTCGGGCCGGGCGTCCCACTGGCTGGTGTAGACCGGGCGGCCGGACAGCGCCTGCATCGTCACCGCGGTGATGAACTGCTCGGCGGCCTCGCTCATCATGACCTGCACGGTCGCGCCGGCCTTCACGAACAGCCGCGTCAGCTCGGCGATCTTGTAGCCGGCGATGCCGCCGGTCATGGCCAGAAGAATGTGTTTGCCGTGCAGTGGACTCATCAGCGTTTCCTGAACACCAGGTCCCACACGCCATGTCCGAGCTTGATGCCGCGGTTCTCGAACTTGGTGAGGGGGCGGTAGGCGGGCTTGTCAGCATAGCCCGCCGCAGTGTTCAGGAGATGGGGCTCGGCCGACAGCACTTCAAGCATCTGCTCGGCATAGGGCTGCCAGTCGGTAGCGCAGTGCAGGTAGCCGCCGGGCTTGATGTGCCGCACCAGATTGGCAACGAAGGGCGCCTGGATCAGTCGGCGCTTGTTGTGGCGCTTCTTGTGCCAAGGGTCCGGGAAGAAGATGTGCACGCCATCGAGTGCGGCTTCACCGACCATGTCGCGCAACACCTCGACGGCGTCGTGCTGGACGATGCGGATGTTGCCGATCTCGCGCTCACCGATCAGCTTCAGCAGTGCGCCGACGCCGGGCTCATGGACCTCGCAGCCGATGAAGTCGTGATCGGGCAGCGTCTGCGCGATGTCGGCCGTGGCGGCGCCCATGCCGAAGCCGATCTCCAGCACCAGCGGCGCGCTGCGGCCGAAGGTCGCGGCGGTGTCGAGTCGCTCGACCTTGTAGGGCAGCACGAACTTCGGGCCCAGTTCGGCCAGCGCCTTGATCTGGCCCGTCCCCATGCGGCCGGGCCGCGTGACGAAGCTCTTGATGGCGCGGTGTGGCCGATCCTGCGGCTGATCCTGCTTGACCTCTTCGTCGCTCATCAGCCCACCTCGGCCATGACCATGGGCGTGGCGGCCACGTCGGCATCACCCAGCGTGCAGGCCGCCAGGTAGGCGCCGATGGCACGGTCCGCCGCGGCATCGTCGGCAGCGTGGATCAGCGCCAGCGGCTGGCCGGCCGTCACGCGCGTGCCCAGCGGCTGCACGTCGGAGAAGCCCACACGCATGTCGATCGCGTCGCCGGCCTTGCGGCGGCCACCGCCCAGTTCGACGATGGCCACGCCCAGGTCACGCGTCGACATCGTCGTGATCACGCCGTCGCGCGGCGCCGGCACGGGCTTCACGACGGGCGCGGCAGTCAGGTAGGCGTCGGGGCGCTCCATCAGGTCGGCCGGGCCGCCCAGCGCAACGACCATCTTGGCGAACTTCTCGGCGGCGGCGCCGGAGTCCAGCGCGGCCTGCAGCTTCACGCGCGCGGCGGCGGTGTCGGCGGCCAGGTTGCCCAGCACCAGCATCTCGGCGCACAGCGCCAGCGTCACTTCGTGCAGGCGCGGCTCGCGGTGCTTGCCGGTCAGGTAGTGGATGGTCTCGATGACTTCCAGCGCGTTGCCGACATCCGTGCCCAGGATCTGGTTCATGTCGGTGATCAGCGCACGCGTCTTCAGGCCCGCGCCGCCGGCGACCGCGACGATGCTCTCGGCCAGTTCCTTCGCGAACTCGGGCGTGGACGCGAAGGCACCGTTGCCGCACTTGATGTCCATGGCCAGGCCTTCGAGGCCGGCAGCCAGCTTCTTGGACAGGATGCTGGCAGTGATCAGCGGCACGCTTTCGACCGTGGCCGTCACGTCACGCGTCGCGTAGAAGCGCTTATCGGCCGGAGCCAGGTCAGCGGTCTGGCCGATGATGGCGCAGCCGAGGGACCGGACGATCTGGTCGAACTTGGCCGGGTCGGGCGTCGTCGTGTAGCCGGGGATGGCTTCCAGCTTGTCGACCGTGCCACCGGTGTGGCCCAGGCCGCGACCGGCAATCATCGGCACATAGCCGCCGCACGCGGCGACCATGGGCGCCAGCATCAGGCTGACCTTGTCGCCCACGCCGCCGCTGCTGTGCTTGTCCAGCACCGGGCCGGGCATGTCGGGCCAGCGCATGACGCGGCCTGAGTTCATCATCGCGCGGGTCAGCAGCACGGCCTCGTCGCGGCCCATGCCCTTCAGGAACACGGCCATGCCGAGCGCGGCGACCTGGCCTTCGCTCCACGTGTTGTGCGTCAGGCCATCGACGAAGTTCTGGATCTGCGCTTCGTTGAGCGCCTGGCCGTCGCGCTTGGCGCGGATGATTTCTTGGGCAAGCATGGTTCAGTAGGCCGATGTGGAGGCCATGGAGGCGGAGCCGGCGAGCACGGCTTCGATGTCGGTGAGCAGGCCGCTGGCGCCGAAGCGCAGGCGCTGCGGGTTCAGCGCGTCGTCGCCTAGGGCGGCGCGGGTCTGGGCGATGTAGCCGGCGGCGTCAGCCACCGTGCGCACGCCGCCGGAAGCCTTGAAGCCCGCGGCGGACAGGCCGCTGGCCTTGATTTCCTTCAGCATGACAGCGGCGGCTTCGGGCGTGGCGCCGGTCGCCGTCTTGCCGGTGCTGGTCTTGACGAAGTCGGCGCCGGCCGCCAGCGCCAGGCGCGTGGCCTGGGCGATGCGCTCGGGCGCCACCAGCTCGCCGGACTCGATGATGACCTTCAGCGTCAGCGGGCGCGATGCGAAGCGGACTTCGGAGAGGAACTCAGCCACCTCGGTGGATTGGTCGGCCAGCAGCGCGCGGTAGGGCAGCACCACGTCCACCTCGTCACCGCCGGCCTGGGCGATTTCGGCGATATCGGCCAGCGCACGCGGCAGATCGAGCGCGCCATCGGGGAAGTTGGCGACCGCCGCGACCTTGATGGCCGCCGGCAGCGCCGCACGCGCCTGGGCCACGAAGCGCGGCCACACGCACACGGCGGCCACGGGGCCATGCGCCGTCTGCGCGCGACGGCACAGCGCGTCGATATCGGCAGCCGTGTCGCCGTCGTTGAGGCTGGTCAGGTCCAGGCAGGCCAGCGCCGTGCGGGCCGCGGCATGCAGGTCGACGGTCACAGCGCCACGTCCTTGAAGCTGGCCACCAGCACGGCCAGGAAGCCGGCGGCGCGCTCGCCGGACATCTGCGCCTGCTTCAACGTCAGGTCATGCGTCAGCGCCTCGGCGGACAGGCCGGCGGCCATGTTGGTCATCAGCGCAATGCCCATCACCTTCAAGCCGGCATGCCGGGCCAGGATGGTCTCGGGCACGGTGCTCATGCCGACGGCGTCGGCGCCCCAGGCGGCGAACATGCGGATCTCGGCCGGCGTCTCGAACTGCGGGCCCAGCGCCCAGCAGTAGGTGCCCTCGCCCAGCATCAGGTTCTCGTGCTTGGCCAGCGCCAGCGCATGCTTGCGCAGCTCGCCGTCGTAGGCGTTGACCATGTCGACGAAGCGGTGGCTGCCCTGCTCGCCCACCAGCGGGCTGCGCTGCGGCGCGTTGATGTGGTCGGCAATCAGCATCAGGCTGCCGGGCGGCATGTGGCTGCGCAGCGAACCGGACGCGTTGGTCTGCACGAGCAGCTTGACGCCCCAGCGCTTCAGCGAGCGCAGTGCGCCGGCCATGCCGGTGCAGTCGCCGCTCTCATAGGTGTGCGCGCGACCGCGCAGGAAGATGACGCGCTGCTCGCCGATCTTGCCGACGACGATCTCGTTGACATGGCCTTCGACCTTGGGCTGCGGGAAGGCGGGCAGCTCGGTGTAGGGCAGGTTCTTGGCTTCCTGCACATGGCTGACCGCACCGGCCCAGCCGGAGCCGAGCACGACGGCGACTTCAGGAGCGTTGCCGAACAGGGATTGCAGCTTGTCGACGCTCGCGCTGATGGCGACGTCGAGGGTCTTGTTGTCGATCATGGGGAACCTTAGATGTTCAAGTGGGCGGGCCCGAAGCTGTGGGGAAGCAGCTCGGCCAGGGTCCAGCGTTGGCGGATGCCGCCAGGATCGCCGGCGATGATGACAAGCTCCTCGGGCACGGAGAACTCCCGGAGCTTCTGGCGGCAGCCGCCGCAGGGCGTGATGATGTCCGGCCCGGGGCCGGTAACCAGCGCCACCGTGGCCTGCTTGCCGCCGGCCATGAGCATGGCCGTCAGCGCCGACGGTTCGGCGCACCAGCCCTGCGGGTAGGACGCGTTCTCCATGTTGGCGCCGATGTGGATGCACCCTTGCTCGTCCAGGAGGGCGACGCCGACCTTGTACTTGGAGTAAGGTGCGTGGGCGAACTCGCGGGCGCGCAGGGATTCGGCGAGCAGACGGTCCAGCAGGTCTTGGCTCAGTTCCACCTCAGCGCTCCTTCACGTAAGGCCGGCCCAGCGCCTTCGGGGCGATCGCCGAACCAATGAAGCCAGCCAACAGAACGACCGTCAAGATGTAGGGCAAAGCCTGGATCAGCTGCACGGGTACTTCGCCGATTCCCGGCAGTGCAACGCCCTGCATGCGGATGGCCACGGCATCCAGGAACCCGAACAACAGGCAGGCGCCCATCGTCGGCAGCGGCTTCCACTTGCCGAAGATCATTGCGGCCAGCGCGATGAAGCCGCGGCCTGCCGTCATGTTGGGCGAGAAGGACGCGTTCTGCGCCAGCGTCAGATACGCGCCGGCCAGGCCGCACAACACGCCGTTCATCAGCAGGGCCTGGTAGCGCAGACCCTGCACGGACATGCCCGCAGCTTCAACCATCGCAGGGTTCTCACCGACCGCACGCAGGCGCAGGCCCGGGCGGGTGCGCTCCAGGAAGAACCACACGGCGCCGACCATCAGGAAGGCCGCGTAGACCAGCACGTTGTGGCTCAGGAAGCCGTGGCCGAACACCGAGGCGAACCAGTGGCCGGGCTGAGGCTCGGCAAAGCCAGGGACGACGGCCGTCAGGCGCACGTCGGAGGCGATGGGCGGCGTCTGGCCGCCCTGCTGGAACCAGGCGATGCCCAGCACGACCGTCAGACCCGCGGCGATCATGTTCAGCGCGACGCCGGAGACGACCTGGTCGCCCCGGTTGGACACGCAGGCGAAGCCGTGCACGAGGGACGCGAGGCAGGCCACGGCGATGCCCGCGAGCAGGCCATAGGCCGTGGAATGCGTGACCGAGGCGGTGGCCGCCGCGGCGAAGGCCGCGAACAGCATCTTGCCTTCCAGGCCCAGGTCCACAACGCCGGCGCGCTCGGACAGCACGCCCGCCATCGCGCACAGCAGCAGCGGCGCCGACACGCGCAGCGTGGAGGCCAGCACCGAGGCGATCAGGACGTCATCCATCAGCGGCCTCCCTTCAACTTCGCGTAGACGCGGGCGAACAGCGGCGCGCTGACGGCGGCCATCGCGCCGGAGAACAGCACGATCAGGCCTTGCGCCGTGACGACCATCTCGCGGCTGAAGCCTTGCAGCTCGAACGACACCTCGACGCCGCCCTGGTACAGCACGCCGAACAGCAGCGACGCGAGGATGATGCCCACCGGATGGTTGCGGCCCATCAGCGACACGGCGATGCCGGTGAAGCCGGCGCCGGCGACGAAGTCCAGCGTCAGCTTGCCTTGCACGCCGGAGATCTCGTTGACGCCCACCATGCCGGCCAGCGCGCCGGAAATGGCCATGGCCAGCAGCACCTGCAGGCGCGGGTGGATGCCGGCGTAGTGCGCGGCGCGCGGCGCACTGCCCACCGCACGCACGGCATAGCCGGCGGCGCTCTTCCACAGAAACCAGCCGACGAACACGCAGGCCAGCAGCGCGATGACGAGGCTGAGGTTCAGCGGCGACGACGGCAGTTCGACCCCAAAGGCCGCGGCGATCTGGTGCAGCGCCGGCATGCGGGCGCTCTCGGAAAACTCCGCTGACTCCACCGCCATGCTGCCGGCCGGCCGCAGCCAGTTCACCAGCAGGTAGCTGTTCAGGCTCGCCGAGAGGAAATTGAACATGATCGTCGTGATGACGATGTGGCTGCCGCGCCAGGCCTGCAGATAGGCCGGCACAGCGGCCCACAGCATGCCGAAGAGCGCGGCGGCAACGATCAGCAGCGGCAGCATGACGACCGCCGGCAGCGAGGCGCCCAGCCACAGCGCCACCAGCGCCACGCCCACGCCGCCCAGCGTCGCCTGGCCCTCGCCACCGATGTTGAACAGGCCGGCATGAATGGCCACCGCCACCGCCAGGCCCGTGAAGATGAAAGTGGTCGCGTAGTACAGCGAGTAGCCCAGGCCGCGGGCGCTGCCCAGCGCGCCATTCAGCAACACGGTCAGCGCCTGCCAGGGGCTGTGACCGATGAGCTTGACCACGAGGCCGGCCACCAGCAGCGCGACGGCGAGGTTCCACAGCGGCAGCAGGCCGATGTCGATCCAGCGCGGGAGTTGTGTCGGTTGGCTCATGCGAGCGCTCGTTCTTCTTGTGCAGCCATCAACAGACCCAATCGCTTCTCGTCGCAGTCTTCAATCGCCAGCTCACCCGTGATGCGGCCGCAGTTCATGACCACCACGCGGTCGGCCAGCGCCAGGATCTCGTCCAGCTCGCTGCTGACCAGCAGCACCGCGCAGCCGGCGTCGCGCAGCGCGCGCAACTGGTTGTGGATGAACTCGATGGCGCCGATGTCCACGCCGCGCGTGGGCTGGCCCACCAGCAGCACGGTGGGCTGCTCGCCGATCTCGCGCGCCAGGATGAGCTTCTGCTGGTTGCCACCGGAGAACTTGGAGGAGCCCAGGTTCTCGTCGCGCGGACGCACGTCGAAGCGCTCCTGCATCTGCCTGGTCGCGTCGCGCATCGCCGCGTGGTTCATCGCAGCGCCCTTGCGGTACTTGGGCAGGTCTTGATAGCCCAGCACGGCGGACTCCCAGGCCGGAAAGCTCATGACCAGGCCCACCGCATGCCGGTCTTCCGGCACATGCGCCAGGCGCAGCGGGCGGGCCTGTGCGGTGTCCAGCCAGGCCTCGGGCGTGAAGGTCTTGCCGGCCAGTTCCATGCGGCCGCCCTCGGGCGCGCGCAGGCCGGACAACACCTCCAGCAGCTCGCTCTGGCCATTGCCGGACACGCCGGCCACGCCGACGATCTCGCCAGCCTTCAGCGTCAGGCGCACATCCTTCAGCGCCGGCACGCCGTTGGCATGCTTCAGGTGCAGGCCGCTGGCCTGCAGGCGCACCTCGCCGACATGGACTTGCAGGCCCTCGGGCCGGCCCAGCGTGACCTTGCGACCGACCATGGACTCGGCCAGCGCCTCCTCGCTCCAGGAGGCGATGTCGCGCGTCTCCACGACTTGGCCCCCGCGCATCACCGTGACGGCGCTGCACAGGCTCATGACCTCGCGCAGCTTGTGCGTGATGAGGATGAGGGTGGTACCCAGTTGCTGCAGCCGGCGCAGCGTGACGAAGAGCTGGTCGGTCTCCTGCGGCGTCAGCACCGCGGTGGGCTCGTCCAGGATCAGGATCTTGGCGCCGCGGTACAGCGCCTTCAGGATTTCTAGGCGCTGCAGCTCGCCCACCGGCAGGTCGGCCACGACGGCATCGAGCTGCACGTGCAGGCCGGTGTCCTGCATCAGCGCTTCGAGCTTGGCCCGCACCTTGGCCTTGGAGGCGCCGAGGAAGAAGCCTCCCTCGGCGCCCAGCATGATGTTCTCCAGGCAGCTCAGCGTGTCGACCAGCATGAAGTGCTGGTGGACCATGCCGATGCCCAGCTGGATCGCCTGCTGCGAGTTGTCGATGCCGACGCGCTGGCCGTTGACCTCGATGTGGCCCGAGTCGGCGTGGTAGTAGCCGTACAGGATGGCCATCAGCGTGCTCTTGCCGGCGCCGTTCTCGCCGACGAGGCCATGAACACTGCCGGCCGCGATGTCGAAGCTGACGTCGCGGTTGGCTTGGACGGCGCCGAAGCGCTTGGAAATGCCCTGAAGGCGGACGGCGGGCGTGCCCACGCTGTCGCTCAGAACTTGCAGGCGTTGTCCGCCATGTAGTCGGCCACCTTGACCTTGCCGGCAATGATGTCGGCCTTGACCGCGTCGACCTTGGCCTTCAGCGCCGGGTTCAGCAGCTTGGCGTTGTGCTCGTCGGCCGCGTAGTCCACGCCACCTTCCTTCAGGCCCAGCACCTGCGTGCCGGGCTTCCAGCCCTTCAGCACGTTGTAGACGGCCACGTCCACGCGCTTGACCATCGAGGTCAGCATGGTGCCGGGCTGCAGGTGGTTCTGGTTGCTGTCCACGCCGATGGCCAGCTTGCCGGCGTCCTTGGCAGCCTGGTAGACGCCCACGCCGGTGCCGCCGGCCGCAGCGAAAACGATGTCCGAGCCCTTGGCGAACTGCGCCTTGGCCAACTCACCGCCGCGCGTCGGGTCGTTCCACGCGGTGGACGTGGTGCCGGTCATGTTGGAGAAGACCTCGATCTTCGGGTTGGTCTTCTTGGCGCCCTGCTCGTAGCCGCACTGGAACTTGCGGATCAGCGGGATGTCCATGCCGCCGACGAAGCCGACCTTGCCGGTCTTGCTGACCATGGCCGCCATCGCGCCGACGACGTAGCTGCCCTCGTGCTCCTTGAACAGCACGGACTGCACGTTGGGCAGGTTCACCTGGGCGTCGATGATGGCGAACTGGGTCTTGGGGAAATCCTTGGCCACCTGCTGCAGCGCGGACGCCTGGGCGAAGCCGATGCTGATGATGGGGTTGGCGCCCTTCTCGGCCATGCGGCGGATGGCCTGCACGCGCTGGGTGTCGTTGCTGATCTCGAACTCGAGGTACTTCTTGCCCGACTCCTTGACCCAGCGCTCGGCACCTTGGTAGCCAGCCTGGTTGAAGGATTTGTCGAACTTGCCGCCCATGTCGAAGATCACCGCGGGCTGCTGGGCCTGGGCCAGGGACGAGCCGGCTGCCAGGGCCAGCACTGCAAGACGGGGCAGGAAAGACATCATGGGCGTGCTTGTGACGGGGCGAAAGGGGCGCATTGTAGAAAACATCCCTCAAGTTTTACTGACTAGGAAAACACCGATTCACCCGGCCTTGGCCAGACGCAGCTTGCGGTGCGCGGCCCGGGCATGGGGCAGCCAGCCCAGTGTCGCCCAGCGGCGCCACATCAGCAGGCCTCGAATCCATTCGTCCGCAGCATAAGCAATCCACACGCCAACCAGACCCCAGCCCAGGTGCACGCCCAGGAACCAGCTGCCGCCCGCCAGCACGATGGCCATGGACGCCGCCCCGGCGATGACGGGGTAGCGCGCGTCACCCGCCGCCCGCAGCGCGTTGATGACGACCATGTTGAACACCCGCCCCGGCTCCACCAGCACCGTCCACCACAGCAGCGTGCAGCCGAGCTGGATGATGTGCGGGTCGGCCGTGAAGCGGGTCAGCAGCCAGGGGCCTGCCAGCGCGAAGGCGCCGGACACCACCAGTGCCACCACCACGCCCAGCCCCAGCGACTTGCGCACCAGCTTGTGCGCCGCGTGCAGCTCGCCCGCCCCGATCATGTGCCCGACCAGGATCTCCACCGCGAACGCAATGGCCAGGCCGAAGATCAGGATCACGTGCAGGAACTGCATCGTGTAGGCGTGCGTCGCCAGCGCGAGCGCGCCCAACTGAGCGACAGCGGCCAGGCTGGTCATGAAGGCCAGGCGCCATGAGATGTTCTCAGCCGCACCCGGGATGCCGATGTGCAGCACGGTGGCCAGCGGCGGGCGCACGATGCGCCACCAGTCCGGCGCGGTGAGCCTCAGGTTCAGCCGGCCGCGCCACAGCACGATGTGCAGCGCCAGGCCCACGCCGCGCCCGCACAGGCAGGCGAGCGCGTAGCCCGGCAGCCCCAGGTGGGGCATGGCCAGCAAGGCCACCACAAGCGTGACCACCTGGATGGCGATGACCACCACCAGCGCCTCGCGGCTGCGCAGATGCGCGCGCATGACGCTGGCCATGGTCGCGTTCCAGGCATCCAGCATCAGTGCCGGGGCCAGGGTTTGCAGCAGCGTGGCGGCCAGCGGTGCCACCTCGGGCGGCGCATTGACCATCTGCAGCAACGGCCCCGCCGCCAGCAGCGCGGCCGCGGCGCCGCCTATGCCCAGCCAGGTGCTGGCGCCGACGGTGGCACGGGCCACGGCGTCGGCCTGGTCGCGCCGGCCGGCGCCCAGCGCCTGCGTGACGGCCACGCTGACGCCGGCGCCAATGACGCGGAACAGCACGAACAACGCGGCGAACACCTGGTTGGCCAGGCCGAAGGCGGCGCCGGCGTCGTCCGACAGGCGGGCTGCCAGCAGCGTGCCGATGACGCCGATGCCGATGCCCAGCAACAGCTCCAGCAGCAGCGGCCAGGTCAAGGGAAAGAGACGGGGGCGAGCGGAGGAGGAAGTCATGGCCACTTCCTAAGGCCAGGTTTCACACAAGTCACGACAAGCTCGCCAGAATGGCCCGGAATCGTAAAGGAGTAACCATGCCGAAACCCGCCCCTCATGCGTTTGCACACACCGAATCCAGCTTCAAGACCGCCTCCGGCAAGTCCGGCAAGCTGTTCTCGCTGCCCGAGCTGGCCAAGGCCTTCCCGAACGTGGCGCGCATGCCGGTGTCCCTGCGCATCGTGCTGGAGAGCGTGCTGCGCAATTGCGATGGCAAGAAGGTGACGGCCGAGCATGTGCAGCAGCTCGCCAACTGGAAGCCCAACGCCGCCCGCGTGGACGAGATCCCCTTCGTCGTCGCCCGCGTCGTGCTGCAGGACTTCACCGGCGTGCCGCTGCTGGCCGACCTGGCTGCGATGCGCAACGTGGCCGCCTCGCTCGGCAAGAACCCCAAGACCATCGAGCCGCTGGTGCCGGTGGACCTGGTGGTGGACCACTCCGTGATGATCGACCACTACGGCACGAAGAAGTCGCTGGACCTCAACATGAAGCTGGAGTTCGAGCGCAACCGCGAGCGCTACGAGTTCATGAAGTGGGGCATGCAGGCCTTCGACACCTTCGGCGTCGTGCCGCCCGGCTTCGGCATCGTGCACCAGGTCAACCTGGAGTACCTGGCGCGCGGCGTGCACAAGACCAAGGCCGGCGTCTACTACCCCGACAGCCTGGTGGGCACCGACAGCCACACGACCATGATCAACGGCATCGGCGTGGTCGCCTGGGGCGTGGGCGGCATCGAGGCCGAGGCCGGCATGCTGGGCCAGCCGGTGTACTTCCTGACGCCCGACGTCGTCGGCTTCGAGCTGACCGGCCAGCTGCGCGAAGGCGTGACCGCCACCGACCTGGTGCTGACCGTCACCGAGATCCTGCGCAAGCACAAGGTCGTCGGCAAGTTCGTCGAGTTCTTCGGCGAGGGTACGCGCACGCTGGCCCTGCCCGACCGCGCCACCATCGCGAACATGGCGCCCGAGTACGGCGCGACCATGGGCTTCTTCCCGGTCGACGAGAAGACGGTCGAGTACTTCCGCGGCACGGGCCGCAGCAAGGCCGAGATCGAGGCCTTCGAGGCCTACTGGCACGCGCAGGGCATGTTCGGCGTGCCCAAGCGCGGCGAGCTGGACTACACCTCCGTCGTCACGCTGGACCTCGGCACCGTGGCGCCCAGTCTGGCCGGCCCCAAGCGCCCGCAGGACCGCATCGAGATCACGCACCTGGCCCGCCAGTTCGGCGAGCTGTTCAGCAAGCCGGTGGCCGAGAACGGCTTCAACCAGCCGGCCGAGAAGCTGGCGCAGGGCTTCGTCACCGAGTCCGGCCTGCCGGTGAAGAACGGCGACGTGCTGATCGCCGCCATCACGTCGTGCACCAACACCAGCAACCCCGGCGTGCTGCTGGCCGCCGGCCTGCTGGCCAAGAAGGCGGTGGAGGCCGGGCTCACCGTGTCGCCCCACATCAAGACGTCGCTGGCGCCGGGCTCGCGCATCGTCACCGAGTACCTGGAAAAGGCCGGCCTGCTGCCCTACCTGGAGAAGCTGGGCTTCAACGTGGCCGCCTATGGCTGCACGACCTGCATCGGCAACGCGGGCGACCTGACGGCGGAGCTGAACAAGGTCATCCAGGACAACGACCTGGTCTGCGCCGCCGTGCTGTCGGGCAACCGCAACTTCGAGGCGCGCATCCACCCGAACCTGAAGGCCAACTTCCTGGCCAGCCCGCCGCTGGTGGTGGCCTACGCCATCGCCGGCACGGTGACCAAGGACTTGATGACCGAGCCCGTGGGCTTCAGCAAGAAGGGCAAGCCGGTCTATCTCGGCGACATCTGGCCCAGCAGCGACGAGATCTACGCGCTGATGAAGTACGCCATGTCGCCCAAGGCCTTCAAGGCCAACTACGACCAGGTCGCCAAGAAGCCCGGCAAGCTGTGGGACGCGATCAAGGGCGTGAAGGGCCAGGTCTACAACTGGCCCAAGAGCACCTACATCGCCCAGCCGCCCTTCTTCGAGGGCTTCACGATGGCGCCCAAGGCGCTGGAGTCCGGCGTGAAGGGCGCCAAGGTCATGGCGCTGTTCGGCGACTCCATCACCACCGACCACATCAGCCCGGCCGGCTCGTTCAAGGAGACCACGCCCGCCGGCCAGTTCCTGCTTGCGAACGGCGTGCAGAAGGCCGACTTCAACTCCTACGGCGCGCGCCGCGGCAACCACGACGTGATGATGCGCGGCACCTTCGCCAACGTGCGCGTGAAGAACCTGATGCTGCCCGCCCGCGACGACGGCTCACGCGAGGAAGGCGGCTTCACGCTGAAGGGCGGTGTCAAGACCACCATCTACGACGCGGCGATGGCGTACATCCAGGAAGGCACGCCTACCGTCATCTTCGCCGGCGAGGAATACGGCACCGGTTCCAGCCGCGACTGGGCGGCCAAGGGCACGCAGTTGCTGGGCATCAAGGCGGTGGTGGCCAAGAGCTTCGAGCGCATCCACCGCAGCAACCTGATCGGCATGGGCGTGCTGCCGCTGCAGTTCAAGCCGGGCACGGGCTGGGAGAGCCTGGGCCTGACTGGTGCCGAGACGGTCGACATCACGCTGGCCGACGAGATCAAGCCGCAGGGTGACGCGGTGATGACCGTCACGCGCGCCGACGGCAGCGTGGTGCAGGTGCCGCTGACGCTGCGCATCGACACCGCCATCGAGGTGGACTACTACCGCCACGGCGGCATCCTGCCCTTCGTGCTGCGGCAGCTGCTGGCGGCCTGAGAGGTTGAGACGGGGCTGGCGTCAGCCCTGCACCGGCACGCTGATCTCGAACCAGAAGCAGCTGCCCTGCCCCAGCCGGCTCTCCAGGCCGATCTCGCCGCCCATCATGCGCACCAGCTGGCGGCTGATGGCCAGGCCCAGGCCCGTGCCGCCGATGCGCTGCTCGGCGCTGCCGGCCTGCTCGAAGGGCTCGAACAGACGCTCGGCCTGGTCCTCCGCGATGCCCACGCCGGAGTCCAGCACCTCGAAGCGCAGCAGCGCCATGCCGGCCGGCAAGTCGGCCGCCGGCAGCGCGCGCGCCTTCAGCGTGACGCCACCCACATGGGTGAACTTGACTGCGTTGCCGAGCAGGTTCAGCAGGATCTGGCTCAGCCGCTTCTCATCGGCCAGCACGGTCGCGGGCAGGCCCTCGTCGAGCTGCAGGTCCAACGTGATCTGCTTGTCCTGCGCCATCACGCGAACGATGTCGGCTACCGCGTGCAGCCGCGTGACCAGATCCACCGGCGCAATGCGCAGCTCGGCCTTGCCGGCCTCGATGCGTGACAAGTCCAGGATGTCCACGATCAGCGTCAGCAGGTGCTGGCCGCTGCTGTGGATGATGTCCAGCCCGTTGCGCTGCTTGGGGCTGAGGCCCTCGTCCATCTTCAGGATCTGCGCATAGCCCATCACCGCATTCAGCGGCGTGCGCAGCTCGTGGCTCATGCGCGCCAGGAACTGGCTCTTGGCGCGGCTGGCGATCTCGGCGCGCTCCTTGGCATCGCTGAGCTCCAGCGTGCGGTCGCGCACCAGCTCCTCCAGGTGGTCGCGATGCGCGCCCAGCTCGGTCTCGCACTCCTGCAGCGAACCGATCATGCGATTGAAGGTGTGGGCCATCGCGGCGATGTCGCGCGGACCGCCGGCCGGTGCCCGCACATCGCTGTCGCCGCGCTCCACCTGCTCCATCGCCGTGGCCAGAGCGGCCAGTGGCCTCGTCAGGCGCAGCGCCAGGAAGCGCACGGCGAACAGAAACAGCGTCGCCAGCAGCAGCGCCACGCCGAAGTTGGACAGGAACAGCGAGGTCTGCGTGCGCTGCAGCGTCTCCTTGCTCTGGATGACGCGCACATGGCCCAGCAGCTGCGGCGGGCGCAGCTCGACGTCGAAGGGCGAGGCCTCGGGGCGGGTCCAGACCGGCGCGGCAAAGGCCCAGCTGTCGTCGTTCTCCTGGTCCAGCCAGGGCTCGCTGGCGGCGCGGCCGGGCTCGGCCGCGGCCGGCAGCTTGTTGGCGCCGGCACCCAGCGCCAGCAGCATGTGACCGCGCGTGTCGCGGATCTCGATGCCGGTCACGTCAGGGAAGGCCAGCGACGCACGCACGGCCTCCTCGGCGTTGTCGGCGGCGGCGTAGATCAGTGCCAGCGCGCTGTTGGACGCCAGGTTGGCGGCGACGCGACCGCCCTGCTCCATCAGCGTCGCGCGCAGCACCAGGCCGCCCTGCCAGGCATTGACGGCGGCCATCAGCAGCGCCAGGCACAGCGCGCCCAGCGTGACGGCCACGCTGAGATGGCGGCGGAACGAGGTCTGGCGCAGCCAGCGCAGGTAGACGTTCAACGGCCAGGGCCTGGCGTTGAGCGCCACGGGCGGCGGCGCCGGCTCGTCGAGCGGGAGCAGCGGCGGCTGGCTGTCGATGGGAGGGGATGCAGACAAATCAGGCCTCAGTTGGACGGATAGACCAGATCGAATCCGGACTGCACCGCCGCCGCGTCTATGCCCAGATGCGCGGCGGTGCGGATGTTGATGGCGGCCAAGGCCTGGCGCAACGGCACAACCCCGGGCACGGCAGCCTTGGGCGCCTGCGCCAGCCGCTGGGCCGAGCTGGCCAGCGAGCGCCCGAGCTCGAGGTTGTCAGGGTAGAACGAGAACAGCGCACCGCGGCGCACATGGGCGAGGTGGCTGGAGAACACGGCGATGTTGCGGTTCCAGCCCTCGCGCAGCACCAGCGGCAGCACGGCGTTGTCGTCCACCGTGGTGGGGTCCTGCGGCAGCCACAGCGCGTCGCGGGCCGGGTCGGCGCCGGCCAGCAGTTGGGTGTAGATGCGCAATGCGCCGGCCTGGTCGGCGGCCTCCTGGGCCAGCAGCTCCAGCCCTTCGGCGCGCGCCGCCTCGCGCGCCAGCCGCACCAGCCAGGCATTCAGCCGCGGGTCATAGACCAGGTGCACGCGCCGGGTTGCGGGGCGCAGCCGCTTGAGCCGCGCCAGCAGCAGGGCCGGATCGGGTGCCAGCGTGTGAACCGGGAAGCTGCGCGCCTCGCTCTCCTGCACCGAGACCACGCAGCCCACCAGCACGGCCATCTCGCCGGCCAGGGCCGCCGCGATGCGCATGCCGCCGCGCCCCAGGCCAATGAGCACCTGCACCTCGCGCCTGCGGATGCTGTCGGCCACCTGCATGGGGTTGGACGCATTCGCCACCGCGAAGCTGGCCACCTTGGCGCCCAGGCGGTCCTCGATGCCGTCGATGATGCTGGCGAAGACCTGGCGGAAGGGATCGGCCAGCTCCGGGTAGACGACCGCCAGCACGCGCCCCTCCGCCGCCGTGGCCGCGCCCCCGGCCAGCGCCATGGCACCGCCAACGACCTGCTGCAGCAGAGTGCGGCGGGTAGCTGGAGCGAAGCTGCCGAGATCAGTCAAGTTGCGCTGCTGCAAGACGGGCTTGAACGGGTGGGCGGCATTATGAGCAAAGGGGCTGGACCCGATCGTGATAAATGGCCGGCACCTGGACGCCCCCGAGCGGGGCCGGCAGGCGCTCGCCCCGGTGCCGGCGGCGGCACCACGCGGCACTGCAAGCATGCTTGCCCGAACGGCGAAGGCTCTACGCCTCGGCCCTGGCAAGACCCGGCACCGGCCACAGGCTGCCGGGGACGATGTGGTGTGGCAGCGACGACCGCCACGTGGCGAAGTGCACGGACGGCTCCCGGCAAGCCAGCCTCGCGGGCGGAGTTCACGATCGCGACGCAATCCCCCTTGCAAGTCTGCGCCCCCCCTGTAGCGCCCGCACAATACGCGCCCGTCACCGCCCACCTCGGAGAAGCTGGCCATGAGACCTTTACTTCGTCTGGTGCTTCTGGGTGCCGTCTGCACGACGGCCGGCCAGCCACTCGCGCTTGCGCAAACGCCCAGCGAAGAAGAAGAGCTGGCGCAGGTCTATGGCGACAAGACAACCATCAGCATCGCGACCGGCACGCCGCAGGCGCTGCGGCGTGCGCCGGCCGTGGCCACGGTCATCACGGCACAGGACATCGCCGCGATGGGCGCCACCGGCATCGACGAGGTGCTGGAGAGCGTGCCCGGCATCCACATCAGCCGCAGCGGCAACACCTTCGCGCCGCTGTACCTGATCCGCGGCATCCACAGCGAATTCAACGCGCAGACGCTGATGCTGCTCAACGGTGTGCCGCTGACCACCCTCTTCGTCGGCAACCGCGGCCTGGGCTGGGGCGACATGCCGGTGCAGAACATCGCCCGCATCGAGATCATCCGCGGGCCGGGT
The DNA here is from genome assembly GCA_036401055.1 of Roseateles sp. Classification (GTDB taxonomy): domain Bacteria; phylum Pseudomonadota; class Gammaproteobacteria; order Burkholderiales; family Burkholderiaceae_C; genus Pelomonas. The sequence continues at coordinate 3,968 of DASWWC010000138.1, read as the reverse complement.
TCGGCACTGTACGGCGCCGACGCGTTCTCGGGCGTCATCAACGTCATCACCAAGACGGCGGCCGACATCGGCGGCACGGAGCTGGGCCTGCGCGTGGGCTCGTTCAAGAGCCGCGACGGCTGGCTGCAGTACGGCGGCCGGCTGGCCGGCTACGACCTGGCCGCCTACCTGCGCGTGGGCAGCACGGACGGCCAGCGCGAGACCGTCACCGCCGACCAGCAGACCCTGCTGGACGGCCTGTTCGGCACCCGCGCCAGCCTGGCCCCCGGCCCCATGAACGTCGGCTTCAAGGCCGTGGACGCCAGCGCCGACCTGAGCCGCGGCCAGTTGCGCCTGCGCGGCAGCTACAAGCTGCGCGACGACCTGCAGACCGGTGCCGGCGTCGCCGGCGCGCTGGACCCGGTCGGGCGCTACCGCATCCAGCGCATCACCTCGGACCTGTCCTGGACCGACATCGACCTCGGCAGCGACTGGCGCGGCACGCTGACGGCCAGTTGGCTGCACTATCAGCAGACCTTTAACGTGCCGCTGCAGCTGTTCCCGCCGGGCGCCTTCGGAGGCTCCTTCCCCAAAGGCATGCTGGGCGCGCCCAGCACCTGGGAGCGGCAGCTGCGACTGGCGGCCGTGGCCTCCTACGGCGGCATCCAGGGCCACAGCCTGCGCGTTGGCGCGGGGCATGACGACCTCGACATGTACCGCACGCGGGAGCTGAAGAACTTCACCATCATCGCCAGCGGCCCCGCCACCGGCGTTCCCGTGCCGTTGCCCAGCGGCCAGTTGGAGACCTTCCCGGCCTCGGAGTCCTTCGTCGAGCCGCACCGGCGCACCGTCAGCTATGTGTACGCGCAGGACGAATGGAGCCTGGCCAAGGACTGGACGCTGACGGCCGGCGTGCGCCACGACCGCTATTCCGACTTCGGCAGCACGACCAACCCGCGCGCGGCGCTGGTGTGGGACGCCCACCTGGACCTGACCGTCAAGCTGCTGTACGGCCGCGCCTTCCGCGCGCCGGCCTTCACCGAGCAGTACAGCATCAACAACCCGGTCATCCGCGGCAATGCCGCGCTCCAGCCCGAGAAGATCAGCACGCTGGAGACGGCGTTCTCGTGGCAGGCGCGCTCGGACCTGCAGCTCAACCTGAGCCTGTTCCGCTACGACATGAAGGACATCATCCGCACCACCGACACCGGCGGCGGCACGGCCCAGTTCAACAACATCGGCGCGCAGCACGGCACCGGCCTGGAGCTGGAGGCGCAGTGGGACGTGTCGCGCCAGCTGCGGCTGAGCGGCAACCTCGGGCTGCAGCGCGCCATCGAGGACACGACCGGCACGGACGCGGGCTATGCGCCGCGTCGCAAGCTCAACGTCCGCGCCGACTGGAGCGTCGCGAACGGCTGGCTGCTGAGCGGCCAGCTCAACCACGTGGCCGACCGCCGGCGCGCCGCCGGCGACGCGCGCGCGCCCATCGCCGACTACAGCACCGCCGACCTGACGCTGCGCACCGGCCAGGACCGCGGCAACTGGGACTTCGCGATGTCGCTGCGCAACCTGTTCAACGCCGATGCGCGCGAGCCCAGCATGGCGCCGGGCCTGGGCCTGCCGCAGGACATCCCGCTGGCGCGGCGCTCACTCTACGTGCAGGTCGCTTACCGCCTCTGAGGCCTCGAAGCGCACCGGCAGGCTGCTGAAGCCGAACAGCACGAAGGACTGCAGCGGCTCGGCGGGCCGGCGCTCGTCCGGGCGCAGGGCGCCGAAGCGGCGCAGCAGCGTGGCGATGGCCACGCGCGCCTCCAGCCGGCCCAGGCCGGCGCCCAGGCAGTAGTGGATGCCATGGCCGAAGCTCAGGTGGCGGTTGGCCGTGCGGCCGATGTCGAAGCGGTCGGCGTGCGGGAAGGCGGCCTCGTCGCGGTTGCCCGACGCGTTGAAAGTCATCACCTGCTGGCCGGCCCGGATGAGCTGGCCGCCCAGCACGACGTCGCGCGTGGCGCGGCGGGCGAAGAACATGAAGGGCGTGTTGAAGCGCAGCGCCTCTTCGATCGCCGCCGGCAGCAGCCCGGGGTCGGCCACCAGCCGGGCCAGCGCCTCGGGGTGCGCCAGCAGCAGCTGCAGCGTGTTGCCGATCAGGTTGGTGGTGGTCTCGAAACCGGCGATCAGCAGCAGCCGGCAGGTGCTGGCCACCTCCTGCAGCGTCAGCCGCTCGCCCTCCACCTCGGCCGCCAACAGGCCGCTGACGAGGTCCTGCCGGGGGCTGTCGCGGCGCGTGGCGATGAGGTCGGCGAGGTAGGCGTCCAGCGCGTCGACGGCCTGCACCAGCTCGGGCGCCGGCACCTGGCCCATCAGCTCCATCTCGGCCGCGCGGATGGCGGGGATGGACCACTGCTTGAACTTGTCGCGATCCGCCACCGGCAGGCCCAGCAGCTCGGCGATGACGGTGACGGGCAGCGCGAAGGCCAGATCGCTGATCAGGTCCATGCGGCCGCTCGCCTCGACGCGGTCCAGCAGCTCGTCGGTGATGGCCTGCACGCCGGGCTCCAGGTCGGCGACGACCTTGGACGTGAAGGCCCGTGCCACCAGCCGGCGGTACTGCGTGTGCCGCGGCGGGTCCATGAAGACCATCATCTTGCCGTCCGAAAGGTCGGACGAGAAGGTCTTGGCGTCGCCCAGCACGGTCTGGATGTCGTGGTAACCGTAGACCTCCCACACGCCCAGCTCGGCGTTGAAGTGCACGGGGTTCGTCGCGCGCATCTGCGCGTAATGCGGATAGGGATTCATGGGGGTGCTCAGGGTGATGAAGCGGGCCAGCGGCGCGGGGCCGGGCCTTCGTAGGCGATGTGCTCGCAGGACAGCGGAAACACCGTGCCGGCCGGCCGCTCGGCGGCCTCGATGAAGCAGGGCGACATGCCGGCCAGGAACACCGGCACCTGGAAGTGGTGCATCTCGGTGGCCGAGAAGCCCAGGTCGGCGCACAGCGCAGACATCAGCGCCGCGTAGTTCATGCGCAGCTTGGGGTTGCGCGCCACCAGCAGCTGCTCGACCTCCAGCGCGATGCGCAGATGCGGCCCGCCGTCCAGCTGCAGTTCGCGGGCGATGCCCAGCACCCAGGGCAGGCGCTCATCGACGCTGGCGATGGGCCGGCCGTAGCCGTAGATGCGGCCGCGGGCCAGCTCCGCCTCGACGAAGGCCTGCAGCGGCCCGTCGTGCCGGCGCGCGCGTATCAGCAGGTCGATGCTGCTGACGTAGGGGTGGCCGCCGTAGATGGTGGCCTCCGACATCGCCAGCGCCGCGGCGATGCCCAGCCCCGGCGTGCTGCGCGCGGATGCCGCCAGCGCCGCCGTGCGGTTGTTCCAGATGCGCGCGTCCGGGTAACTGGTGCAGACCCACAGCGCGTGCAGCAGCCGCACCTGCGCGTCGCTGTGCCGGCGGCCGGTGATGCCCAGCACGTACAGCGCCATCCAGTCCTGGTGGCGCAGCTCGGCGTGCAGGTCCTGGCCGCGGAACACGGCCCGGCTGCCGACGAAGGCCTGGCCCGCCTGGGTCGTCATGCGGTCGGCGCTGTTGACGAGCAGTTCCGGGCCGTTCATGCAGCACCTCCCGGGTCGTTCTGCAGCGCCAGCGCGAAGAACGGAAAGCTCTTGTGCCCGCGCTCGCGCTGCTCCAGCGCATGGGCCGCCGCACCGGGCAGGCGCAGCAGCAGGTGCAGCATCTCGCCCTGCTCCGGCGTGAAGCCCAGGTCGAGCAGGGCCGCGGCGGCGACGCCGGTCATGGCCAGACCGCGACCGGCCGCGGTCTCCAGCGGCGCGCGGCTCTGCAGCAGCCATGGCAGGCAGGCGCCGTCGCTCAGCGAGGCCAGCACCTGCAGCGCGCGCTGCACGATGCCGCAGGCCTGCGCGGCGTGCACCTCGAAACCCGGCGCATGCCCGGCCTGCGGCCAGATGCCGGCACGCTCGGCCACGGGCGCCGCGAACGCC
>DASWWC010000137.1:0-16933 GCA_036401055.1 Roseateles sp. | reverse complement strand
CCACCAGGTCACGGCCACATGGAAGGCGTAGTCGCTCGCCGCCTTCTCGGCCCAGCCGCGCCAGGTGCGGTAGGCGTCCATCAGCGGCTGCTGCGGGTTGGGGATGACGAAGTCGATGATGCTGGTCGTGCCGCCGGCCAGGCCTGCTGCGGTGCCGGTGAAGAAGTCGTCCTGCGTGACCGTGCCCATGAAGGGCAGCTGCATGTGGGTGTGCGGGTCGATGCCGCCGGGGATCAGGTACTGGCCGGTGCCGTCCAGCATGGTGGTGCCGGCCGGTGCTTCGCGCACGGCGCGCTCGCCCATCGCGGCGATGCGGCCGTCGACACACAGCACATCGGTGCGCGATTCGGCGTCGGCGTTGACGACGATGGCGCCGCGGATCAAGAGGCTCATGCGTGTGCTCCCTGTGCAGCCGCCTGCCGCGGCATGCTGAAGAAATAGACCGTGCCGGCCACTGCCAGGCTGAAGAACCAGCCGAAGTCGAACAGCGTGACGAGGGCCGGCGCGACCGCTGCCTTGTCCAGCACGCCCGACACCACCAGATAGCCCGGCAGGCAGGGCAGCACGCCGACCAGCAGCGCGACGATGGCGCGCATATTCCAGCCACCGCTGTACTCGTACTCGCCGCCGCGGCGGTAGAGGTCGGCGCTGTTCAGCTCGGTGCGGCGGATCAGGTAGTAGTCGGTCAGCAGGATGCCGGCGATGGCGCCCAGCAGCGTGCCGTAGCCGCCCAGCCAGGTGAACAGATAGCCGCCAGACGTGGCGAGCAGCTTCCAGGGCATGAAGGCCAGGCCGATGACGGCGGCGATCAGGCCGCCGGTGCGGAAGCTGATCTTGCTCGGCGCCAGCTGCGAGAAGTCGTAGCTGGGCGACACCAGGTTGGCGGCCACATTGGTCGTCAGGTTGGCCAGCAGGATGACCAGCAGCCCCAGGCCCGCGGCGACCGGGCCCATCTTGGCCAGCAGCGCATCGGGGAACAGCTCGGCCTTGCCGTACAGCATGGCGCTGGCCGAGAAGCCGATGACGCCCACCATCGAGAACAGCGCCATCGGCAGCGGCAGGCCGAGGGCCTGGCCCAGCGTCTGGTCGCGCTGCGTCTTCGCGAAGCGGGTGAAGTCGGGGATGTTCAGCGCCAGCGTGGCCCAGAAGCCCACCAGCCCGGTCAGCGCGGCCCAGAACTTCGGGCCGCCGGGCACCTCCTTGGCCGGAAGGCCGAACAGCTGGGCGCTGGGCACCTGCAGCATCAGCGCGACGACCAGCGCGAGCGACGCCGCCACCATCAGCGGCGCGGCGATGACCTCCAGCAGCCGGATGGACTCGGTGCCATGCCAGATGAACCACAGGTGCACGGCCCAGAAGGCCATGAAGCAGGCGAGCTGCGACGTGCTGATGGTCTCGCCCGGCGCCGGTGCGGCGAGGCCCAAGCCCAGCACGTTCAGAAAGCTGTGCAGCGCCAGCGCGCCGAAGTAGCAGTTGATGGAGAACCAGCCGCAGGCCACCAGCCCGCGCAGCACGGCCGGCAGGCTGGCACCCTTCACGCCGAAGGAGGCGCGTGCCAGCACCGGGAACGGGATGCCGTGCTTGGGACCCACGCGGCCGATCAGCACCATGGGCACCAGCACGATGAGGTTGGCCAGCAGCACCAGGCCCACGGCCTGCTGCCAGCTGAAGCCCTGGTCCAGCATGGAGCTGGCCATCGTGTACGTCGGCACGCACACCACCATGCCCACCCACAGCGCGGCGTAGTCGCGCCAGCGCCACGTTCGCTGAGCGGATGTCGTGGGGACGAGATCGTGATTGCTCAGCGAGGGGTCGGTCATGGTCTGCTTCCGGTGAGGTCAGGTGTTCTGCGGGAAAGCAAATTGCGGACCCTTCGGCGTCGAGTCCGGCCAGCGCTGCATCACTGCTTTGTGGCGGGTGTAGAAGCGCACCGCCTCAGGGCCGTAGGCGTGGTGGTCGCCGAACAGGCTGCGCTTCCAGCCGCCGAAGCTGTTGAAGGCCATGGGCACCGGCAGCGGCACGTTGACGCCCACCATGCCCACCTGGATGTGGTGCACGAACTCGCGCGCCACGTGGCCGTCGCGGGTGAAGATGGCCACGCCGTTGGCGTACTCGTTGGCCTCGATGAGCGCTATCGCCCCGGCCAGGTCGGGCACGCGCACCACGCACAGCACCGGGCCGAAGATCTCTTCCGTGTAGCAGCTCATGTCGGGGCGGACGCCGTCGAGGATGGTGCCGCCGACGAAGAAGCCGTCCTCATGGCCCGGCACGCGCAGGCCGCGGCCATCGACCACGGCTTTCGCGCCGGCCGCCACGCCTTCGCCGATGAGCCGCTCCACGCGCTGCTGCGACGCGCGCGTGATCAGCGGCCCCATCTCGGCACCGTCCTGGTGGCCTTCGGCTATCTTCAGCGCCTTGACCTTGGGCGCCAGCGCGGCGACCAGCTTGTCGCCCACGTCGCCCACCGCCACGCAGACCGAGATCGCCATGCAGCGCTCGCCGGCCGAGCCATAGGCCGCGCCCATCAGCGCGTCCACCGCGCCGTCGAGGTCGGCGTCGGGCATGACGACCATGTGGTTCTTGGCGCCGCCCAGCGCCTGCACGCGTTTGCCGTGGGCCGTGCCGACCTTGTAGATGTGCTCGGCCACCGGCGTGCTGCCGACGAAGCTGACCGCCGCAATGCCGGGGTGGGCCAGGATGGCGTCCACGATGTCCTTGTCACCCTGCACGACGCTGAACACGCCGTCCGGCAGGCCGGCCTCCTTCAGCCAGCGCGCCATCAGCAGCGACGACGAGGGGTCGCGCTCGCTGGGCTTGAGGATGAAGGCGTTGCCGCAGCCGATGGCGATGGGGTACATCCACATCGGCACCATGGCCGGGAAGTTGAACGGCGTGATGCCGGCCACGACGCCCAGTGGCTGGCGCATGCTCCACGCGTCCATGCCGCGCGCGATCTGCTCGGTGTACTCGCCCTTCAGCAACTGCGGCATCGCGGTGGCGAACTCGACCACCTCGATGCCGCGCGCCACCTCGCCGAGGGCGTCCGGCAGCGTCTTGCCGTGTTCGCGCACGATGGCCTCGGCCAGCAGCTCCTTGCGCTCCTGCAGCAGCGTGAGGAACTTGAACAGCACGCGGGCGCGGGCCAGCGGCGGTGTCTGGCTCCAGGCCTTGGCGGCCTGCGTTGCGGAGGCGACGGCGGCGTCCAGATCGGCCACGCTGCCCAGCAGCAGCTGGCCTTGCACGGCGCCGGTGGCGGGGTTGTAGATGTCCTGGCGGCGGTCGCCACTGCCGTGATGGATGGCGCCGGCGATCCAGTGACCGACTTCGTAGTGACTCATGAGGTTTCCTTCAGGCGCACCCGGCCCGCATGGGGTTGTTCGGATGCTCGGTCCAGTTCAGCTTGCTGCCGTCGATGACGCGGCCCGTGCGGGCATCGGTCTCGCCCGGCTGCAGCGCGCGCATCGTGATGGTGCCAGGGACCGGGCAGATCGACACGCACAAGTTGCAGCCCACGCACTCCGCCTCGTTGACGTGGAAATGGCGCTGGCCGTCTTTCGTGGCCCAGATGGCCTGGTGCGAGGTGTCCTCGCAGACCACGTGGCAGCGGCCGCACTGGATGCATGTCCCTTGGTGGATGACGGCCTTCTCGACGTGGTTCAGGTTGAGCTGGTTCCAGTTCTTCACGCTGGGCACGGCGCGGCCGCGGAAGTCGTCCAGCGTCTTGTAGCCCTTTTCGTCCATGAAGTTGGACAGGCCCGAGCACATGTCCTGCACGATCTTGAAGCCGTAGACCATGGCGGCGGTGCACACCTGCACCGTGCCGCAGCCCATGGCGATGAACTCGGCCGCGTCGCGCCAGGTGGAGATGCCGCCTATGCCCGACAGCGGCAGGCCGGCGGTGGCGGGGTCGCGGGCGATCTCGGCCACCATGTTCAGCGCGATGGGCTTGACGGCCGGGCCGCAGTAGCCGCCGTGCGAGCCCCAGCCGTCGGTGACCGGGTTCATCACCATGCGGTCCAGGTCCACGCCCATGACCGAATTGATCGTGTTGATCAGGCTGACCGCATCGGCCCCGCCGGCCTTGGCCGCGCGCGCCGGGTGGCGCACGTCGGTGATGTTGGGCGTGAGCTTGACGATGACGGGCATCTTCGTGTGCTTCTTGCACCACTCCGTCACCTGCTGGATGTACTCCGGCACCTGGCCCACGGCCGAGCCCATGCCGCGCTCGCTCATGCCGTGCGGGCAGCCGAAGTTCAGCTCCACGCCGTCGGCGCCGGTGTCGGCCACGCGGCTCAGGATGTTGCGCCAGGCCAGCTCGTTGACCGGCACCATCAGCGACACCACGACGGCGCGGTCCGGGAAGTCGCGCTTCACGCGGGCGATCTCGTCCAGGTTGGTCTGCAGCGGCCGGTCGGTGATCAGCTCGATGTTGTTGAAGCCGATGACGCGGCGGTCCTGGCTCCACAGCGTCGCGTAGCGCGGGCCGTTGACGTTGACGACCGGCGGGTCCTCGCCCAGCGTCTTCCAGACCACGCCGCCCCAGCCGGCCTCGAAGGCGCGGCGCACGTTGACCTCCTTGTCGGTGGGCGGCGCCGAGGCCAGCCAGAAGGGGTTGGGGCTTTGGATGCCCAGGAAGTTGGTGCTCAGGTCAGCCATGGGCCACCTCCGTCAGGGCTGCGTGAATGGACTCGGCGGCGCGCTTGCCTTGCTCGACGGCTTCCACCGTCAGGTCGCGCCCGCCGTGGCGGCAGTCGCCGCCGGCCCAGACGCGGGCGACGCTGGTGCGGAACTGCGCGTCGGTCTTGATGCGGCCCGCCTCCAGCGCGATGGCTGCGCCCACCGGCTCGGCGACAAAGCTCTGGCCGATGGCGCGCAACACCAGGTCGGCCTCGATGAAGAACTGCTCGCCGGTGTCCACGAGCTTGCCGCCCTCCAGCTTGGTGGCCGCGAAGCGCATGCCGCGCAGCACGCCGCCCTGGGCTTCCACGGCCAGCGGCCGGGCCCAGCAGCGGATGCTGACGCCATGCGTCTGCGCCCAGTGCTGCTCGTGCGTGGAGGCCGACAAGCCCTCGGGCCCGCGGCGGTAGACCATGGTGACCTGTTCCGCCCCCAGCAGCTTGCTCTGCACGGCGGCGTCCACGGCCGTCATGCCGCCGCCGATGACCACCACGCGGCGCCCCACCGCCACGGTCTCGGGCGCGCTCTGGCGCAGCTCGGCGATGAAGTCCACCGCATCGCGCAGGCCTGGCAGCTCCGGCTCGGCCATGCCCAGCGCGTTGACGCCCGCCAGCCCCAGGCCCAGGAAGACCGCGTCGTACTGGGCCAGCAGGCCGTCCAGCGTGATGTCGCGGCCCAGCCGGCAGTTCAGGTGGGGCGTGATGCCGCCGATGGACAGCAGCCAGTCGATTTCCTGCTGCGCGAAGCCGCCGGCCACCTTGTAGGTGGCCAGGCCGTACTCGTTGAGGCCGCCGAGCTTGTCGTGGGCATCGAACAGCGCCACGTCATGGCCTCGGCGTGCCAGCCCATGGGCTGCGGCCAGGCCGGCCGGCCCGGCGCCCACGACGGCCACGCGCCGACCGGTCGGCGTGGCGCGTTCGAACAACGGCCGGGCTCCGGGAGTGGCGAAGTGACCCTCCACCGCGTAGCGCTGCAGCAGGCCGATCTCCACCGGCTTGCTCTCGTTGGTGTTGCGCACGCAGGCCTGCTCGCACAGCACCTCGGTCGGGCAGACGCGGGCGCACATGCCGCCCAGCGGGTTGGCCGTCAGGATGGCCTCCGCCGCGCCGCGCACGTTGTCCTGCGCCACGCGCTGGATGAAGGCGGGAATGTCGATGCCCGTGGGGCAGGCCGTCTGGCAGGGCGCGGCGTAGCAGTAGTAGCAGCGTTCGGCCTCGATCAGCGCCTGGGTGCGGTTCAGCGGCGGATGGGCGTCGGCAAAGTGGCGCGTGTAGTCGTCGGCGCTAAGCCGGCCGGCCTTCAGATCGGCAAGGTCCACGGGATTCTCCTGGCGGATGACGGGCCAAACATTACTGCCCTGTAAAACTTGACCGAAGCGTAAAAACCCGCAGCAAGCGCTTGGTGCGCAAGGTCAGAATGTGGTGCATGACCGTGAATGCTCCCGCGACCCGCACCCCCCGCGCCACCACCCTGCGCAAGCAGGAAGCCATCCTCACCGAAGCCGAGCGGCAGTTCGCGCGGTTCGGGTTCGAAGGGGTCAGCCTGGACAGCATCGCCTCCGCGCTGGACCTGTCGCGCCAGAACCTGCTGTACCACTGGCCCAGCAAGGAAGACCTCTACCTGGCCGTGCTGGACAGCGTGATGGGCGAGTGGATGGCCAGCATGACGGCCATCGCCGAAGCCACCGAGCCGCAGGCGGCCATCCAGAGCTACGTGGCCGTCAAGCTGCGCTTCAGCCGCGAGCGTCCCAGCGGCAACGCCGTCTTCACGCGCGAGATCATGGCCGGCGCGCCGCGCTACCAGGACGTGCTGAAGGCCCAGGTCATGCCCCTGCTGCACGCCGACGTGGCGCGTTTCGAGCGCTGGGCCGAGGAGGGGCTGATCCGACGCATGGACTTCACGCACCTGATGTTCCTGATCTGGTCGTCCACCCAGGCCTATGCCGACCTGGGGCCGCAGTTCTCGCTGTACATGGGCAAGCCCCAGCTGGACGAGGCCGATTTCGAGCGCGCCCGGCTGCTGCTGACCGACGTCATCTGGCGCAGTCTCAGCCTGGCGCCATGACGGCGCGGCGCACCGTGCTGGCGGCGCTGGCCATGCCGGCGGCGGCGTTGGCCGCGCCGGGTGCGGATGCGCTTGTCGCCCGGCTCAAGGCGCAGGCCGACGCCTGGGACCGTGCCATCGTCGCCCGGGACCGCGCCGCGATCGAGGCCAACATGGCGGACGACTTCCGCCAGATCGATGCGCGTGGCAATGTGGAGACGAAGGCCAGCTTCATCGCCGGCCTGCTCTCGCCGGAACTGCAGCTGGACCCGTACACGGTCGAGGATTTCGAGGTGCGCGTCTACGGCGACACGGCGCTCATCAGCGGCCGCACGCGCATGACAGGCCGCCATGCAGGCCAGCCGTTCAGCACGCACTACCGCTACATCGATGTCTACGTGAAGCGCGGCGGCGCGTGGAAGATCGTCAGCGTGCAGCTCAGCCCCGTCCGCGATTAGCGACGGGCGACGTCGGCGCGGCGGGTGCGGTCGGGGTCGATGAAGCTCACGTTGAAGCTGAAGACCTGCCGGCCCGCCGGCGCTTGCGGGCCGCAGGACAGGCGCTGGGCGGCAGTGCGCACCGCGCTGTTCAGCACGCCGAACCGGCCGCGCGTCCGCACGGACTGCACGCGGCCGTCGTCCAGCACGAGTTGCACCTGCACATCGCCGAACAGGCGCTCACGCGCCCAGACGGCATCCAGCTCGGCCTCCAGCTGGTCGGCGAAATGGGGGCAGCTGGCGCGCAGGTCCAGGCGTCCGAGCTGAGCGGGATCGGCGGCCGAAGGGGCGATGCTGCTGAGCGCGATGCCGCAGGCCATGCCGGCAAGAAGGCCGAGGATCAGGGGCGTGCGAAACATGACGAAGTCCTTGTCGGTGGAAGAAGCAGGGGCGCGGCGAGGCCCCGAACGGTGTGGTCCGGGCCGGTGACGCGGGAGGGAGCAGGGCGGGGCTGGCTAGCCGCGGCGACCGAGCCGCCACAGCGCGATGCCGCTGCACAGCAGCGTGAAGCCCAGCAGCACGGCGAACGCCATCTGTGGCGAGATCCACTGGAACTTGGTGACGCCGCCAGCGGCAAAGACCAGCTGGTCCAGATGGAACTGCGGCCACAGCACGGTCTGGAAATGCATGGACTTGGGCAGCGGGAAGAACAGGCCCGACAGGTAGATGCCCGGCAGGTAGACGAGGTTGGCGTAGGCCGGCGCCGCGGAGCCGCTGGTCAGTGAGCCCAGCATCAGGCCCAGCGCGCAGAACGGGATGGTGCCGGCCACCAGCACGGCGCTCATGGCCGCGAGCTGCGCACCGCTGAGCTGCGCCTGGCCCGTGGCAGCGGCCAGCACGAGGATGGGCAGGTAGGCGATGACGCCGCAGAGCACGCCGGCGACGATCTTGGCCGCCAGCCACGCACCGGGCGGCGCGGGCTGGGCGCGCTTGAGCGTCAGCAGGCCCTGCTCGCGCTCCAGCGCGAGGTTGGGGCAGGTGGCGAACAGTGCGGCCATCGTGACGGCCATCACCGAGAAGCCGGCGAACATGAAGCGGCCGGCATCCGGGTCCTTGGCGACCATCTCGCCCGCCACGGCAAACGCGAACAGCAGGTAGGTGCCGACCGGCAGCAGGAACATCGGCAGCGCGAACGCCGGCATGCGCAGCAGGCGCAGCAACTCCAGCCGCGTCTCCAGCAGGTAGACGCTGGCGACCGAATGTGCGGGCGCGTGCAGCGCCGGGGTGGTGTGGGTCAGTGTGTTCATGCGGCCTCCTGGGTCAGTTCGTTGAAGGCGTCGTTGAGCCCGGCCTGGCGCACTTCCAGGCGCGACAGTTGCGGGTCGGCGGCCAGCAGCCGGCGCACCACGCCTTCCGCATCGGTGGCGACGATGGCGAGTTGGTCTCGGTCGCCGCTCACGTCCACCACGCCGGGCCAGCGCCGCACCTCGACGGCGGGCAGCGTGGTCTCGCAGCGCACGTGGCGGCGCGACACCAGCGCGCGCATCTCGTCCACGCTGCCCGACGCGATGACGCGGCCCTTGGCCAGCACGGCCACGCGGGTGGCCAGCGCCTCGGCTTCTTCGAGGTAGTGCGTGGTCAGCAGGATGGAGCAGCCTTCGCGCAGCAGCGTGCGGATGTTCTGCCACAGCGCCTCGCGGGCCTGCAGGTCCAGGCCGACGGTGGGCTCGTCCAGGAACAGCACCCGCGGCCGGCCGCAGATGGCCAGCGCGAACTGCACCTGCCGCTTCTGGCCGCCGGAGAGCTTGCCGTAGGGCCGGCTCGCCAGCGGGGCGATGCCGGCGCGTTCCAGCGCCTCCTTCACCGTCATCGGCTGCGCGTAGTAGCTGGCGGACAGGGCCACCAGCTCGTGCACCTTCAGGTCCTTCGGCAGCTCGACGTCCTGCATCATGACGCCCAGGCCGCGCCGGCGCGCGATGTCCTGCGGCGCGCCGCCCAGCAGGCGCACCTCGCCCGCATCGGCCTCGTTCAGCCCCAGCCACAGCGAGATGGCGGTGGACTTGCCGGCGCCGTTGGGGCCCAGCAGCGCCAGCAGCTCGCCGCGCTTCAGGTCCAGGTCGACGCGGCTCAACGCTTCCAGCTTGCCGTAGCGCTTGGACACGCCTCGCAGTTGCGCGACGACGCCGTCGTCGTCAGCGGGCGGCGCCTGTTCGACCGGCGCCGCGTGGCGCGGGTAGACCTTGCCGTTGAGCAGCTTGCCGATGACCGTCGACCGAACCAGGACGTGATAGCTGAGGAACAGCAGCGCCAGGCTGGTGACGACGATGAGGGGGAACTTCAGCGCCCAGTGCAGCGGCCAGTGGCCTACCCACACTTGCAGCGCGGCGACGACCGGCAGATGGACGAGGTAGATCCAGTACGACGCGTCCGCCACGTAGCGCACGGCCGGGTGGTGGCCCGACAGGGTGCGCAGCGCCAGGCCCGTGAAGGCGAAGCTCCACGCCCAGCTGGAGGCGACGAAGGCCAGCGTGAAGACCAGCTTGGGTTGATCGGGCATGCCGAACGGCGGCTGCGTCTTCAGCACGTACAGGCACAGCGCCGACGACGCGACGGCCAATGCACCGTGCAGCCACCAGCGAGCGCGCAGCGCGGCCAGCGCGCCGGGCGCGCGCTGCACCAGCCAGCCGAACGCGAAGGCTGCGCCATAGCCCACGGTGGCGGGCAGCTGCGGAATCAGCGACTGATCGGGCGTGGGAATGCCGCCCCACGGGAACCAGGCGGGCGTGGCCAGCAGCACGCCGGCCAGCGGCAGGCCCAGCAGCAGCGCGCCGACCGGCCAGCGCAGGGCGCCCGTGACGGCACGGTCCACGAGCCCGCGCAACACCTGGCCCCGGTCCAGCCGCACGATCAGGCTGCGCGCCAGCAGCGCACCGGCGTACAGCCACAGCAGCTGGTACAGGAACCACAGGTGGGTCAACGGGAACGCGCCGGGCTGCCTGGGCATCTCCGGCATCGCCGGCGGCGCGCCGTTGAACATCTTCTGCAGGCCGAAGTACCAGACGGCGCCGATGGCCGGGAACAGCAGCAGCCAGCCCACCACCAGCGGCACGGCGATGCGCTGGGCGCGGTTGGCCCAGAAGCCTTTCGTGCCCAGCCGCTGGTGCAACTGCCGCGCGAAGAAGCCGGCGATGAAGAAGAACAGCGTCATGCGAAAGCTGTGCGCGACGAAGCTCGCATCCGCGAGGAACGGGCTGGGCGAGTTGTCCACCATCGCCCACATGCCTGGCGGCATACCGGGGATGAAAGACAGCATCGCGTGGAAGGCCACGCCCAGCAAAAGGGCAAAGCTCCGCACTGCGTCGAGGGCGTGCAGCCTCTCGCCGTTGGGTTGGGGGGACATGGTGATTCCTTCTAGAGGGCGTCGCGTCGGCGCGCGGCAACGAAGAGAGGCAGGCTCAGGGCGAGCGCCGTCGCCCCCAGTTCCAGGGCAAGCACCAGCCAGAACCCGGAGGTCCAGACAGGCACCGCCTGGCCCATGTGTTCACCGATGCCGGGCACCATGCCGACGCGCGACATGAAGAGCGACACCGACATGTTGGTCAGGATGATCACGCCGCTCATCACCGCTTCGGACTGCACATGCATGGCCGCGCTGAGCACGACGGCAAAGTTCAGCAGCAGGTATGCGCACAGCAACAGCACATAGGGCAGCAGCCCGTCGGCAATGCCGGGCGCTGCCAGCACCAGGGCCACGGCGCCTGCGCTCAGCGCCAGCCAGGGCAGCAGGAAGCAGATCAGCAGCCCCAGCAGCTTGATGCGGACGTAGTCCTGCGGCGACAGCGGCAGGCTGAGCACGAACAGCCGCGAGCGCTCCTTGCGCTCGTTGCTGACACCAAACAGGGCCAGCATGACGCCCAGCGCGATGATGGCCGTCAGCCAGACGACCGTGGCGAGGTTGAAGCCCGACTCGCTGCTGGAGGCTGTGGGCAGCGTGGCCAGGCCCACGGCCGTGGCGCCGACCATCATCCAGCGGTGTTGATGGAACTCCTTGGCAAGGAGCTTGCGGGTCAGAGCGTTCATTGGGCGCGGGTCTCGTGGGCGTTGCGGCTGTGCATGACGGTGGCGACGAAGATCTCTTCCAGGCTCATGCGCTGCACGGTCTCCACCGGCGCCCCCAGGCGGGCCAGCCAGGCGTCGCTGAAGCCGTCCACCGTCAGCGTGGCCAGCCCGCCGTCGCGGGCACAGGCCTTGATCTCGGGCAGGTCCCAGGCGGGCTGGCCGGCCGGCAGGCGCAGCTGTACGCGGCGCCAGCGCTCCAGGAAGTCCTCCTTGTCGCTGGCGGCCACGACGCGGCCGCGGTCGATGAAGCTGATGCGGTCGGAGATGCGCTCCACGTCCAGCGTGTTGTGTGACGAGAACAGGATGGCGCGGCGGTCGTCGCGCAGCACGTCCATGAACTCCGTCAGGAGCTCGTGCCGGGCCACCGGGTCCAGTCCCGACGTGGGCTCGTCCAGCACCAGCAGGCGTGGCCGGCGCGCCAGTGCCAGCAGCAGCAAGGCCTTGGCCTGCTCGCCGGTCGAGATGCCCTTCAGCGGCTGCTCGGCGCGCAGGCCGAAGCGCTTCAGCAGCGTCGCGGCGTAGCCTGCGTCCCAGGACGGGTAGATGCTCGCGACGAAGTCCATGTGCCAGGCCAGCGTGGCGTGCGGGAACGGCCGCATGTCATCGCTGACGAAGCCCACGTCCTGCTTGGCCGCGGCGGCTTGCCCGGGCATCGCATGGCCTAGCAGCCGGATCTCGCCGGCGTCGGCCGCAAGCAGCCCCATCAGCAGCCGGATGGTGGTGCTCTTGCCGGCGCCGTTGGGGCCGACGAGGCCCATGATCTGGCCGGGCTCCAGGTCCAGGGAGATGTCGTCCAGCGAGAAGAAGCGGAAGGCCTTGCTGACGCCCTTCATCTCGAATGCCTTGTTCGCGCTCATGCCTCGGGCTCCTGTGGGTTCATCGCGCGGCGCAGCCGGGCCATCAGTTCCTCTTCACCCATGCCCAGCGTCGTCGCGATGCGGCCGGCGGCGGCGAGGTGGGCGTCCAGCTCGGCGCGTTGCGTGGCCTGCACGCGGTCTTGCGCATCGGCCACGAAAGAGCCCTTGCCGTGCCGCGTCACGATGACGCCTTCGGCCTCCAGGTCCAGGTAGGCCCGCTTGACCGTGATGACGCTGACCTTCAGGTCGGCCGCCAGCGACCGGATGGACGGCAGTTCCTTGCCCGGCGGCCAGTCGCCCGCAGCCACGCGCATGCGGATCTGCTCGGTGATCTGCAGGTACATGGGCCGGGCGTCGGCCTGGGAAATGACAAGACTGCTGTGCATAGTGTGTATGCACAGAATACGTCGATATGCACAGTTGGGCAAGCGGCATATACACAGTGCCGCGTCGCGAGGGGCAGAACGCCTAGAGTTTCAGCAAAGCATCCAGGTTCACGTGCAGCTTCAGCTCGGCGGGCGCCAGGCTGGCGGCGATGGCCTGGCTGGCCAGCCGCGTGTCGCGCGGCACCGGCGCCGACAGCGGGCTGCCACTCTTGCCGATCAGCGCAGCCACCAGCGGCTCGTTGGCGCTGAAGCCGCGCCGGAACACCAGTCCCACTTCGCCGTTGGCCAGGCGCACGATGCTGCCCGGCGGGTACAGGCCCACGGCCTTGATGAGGGCGGCGCCGGCTTCGTCGGGCTGGCCTTGCTCGTCCAGGAACACGGCACGGGCCGCAGAGGCGCCGCTCATCGCCTGGCGGCTGCGGCGCGGCGACAGCCGGGCGCCGAAGATGTCGATGCGGCGCAGCAGCCGCGCCAGCTTCTCGCCGTCGCCGCGCGTGGCCAGCGGGCCGGGGCCGGCGTCGTGGTGCAGGCGCACGGCGGCCAGCCAGTTCGCGTCGGTGATGCCTGCCTGGGCCAGTCGCTGAGCAGCGCGCTCGCCGTGGGCGGCCAGCGCCTGGCGCTGGGCCGGCGTGGCGGGACCGGTCTGGTTGGCCATGCGGTCATGGGTCTCGCTGGCGCCGTAGTTCATCGTCAGCGCGGCGTATTGCAGCGCCTCGCGTTGTGGCGCGGGCAGTTGCAGCTGCTGGGCGACCACGTCACACAGCAGCAGCGTCAGCAGTGCGTGGCGGGCGCTGTAGTCGCCGAACTCCTGGCTGCTCTCGAACACCAGCAGCATCAGCGTCGCGTCCGGGTGGGCGTGCAGCCGCTTCAGCGCCGCATCGCGGATCTGCGTCAGGCGGGCCGCGAAGTCCACCGGCTCGGCCTCGCGCAGCAGGCTGTGCGTGTGCAGCAGCAGGTCCGACCAGGCCTCGCGCGGGCCCAACTCCACCTTGGCGGCCGGCGCCAACGGCGAGTCGAGCTTGAAGCTGGTGTCGGCCTTGGCGATGTCGGCCAGCGGCACGTCCTGCATGACCAGCGTGTCCAGCCGGTGGGCGCGGGCGCGCTGGTACTCCAGCGTGTCCTCGCTCATGACCCAGGCGCCGCCGTCCACCAGGCCGCGCACCAGGGGCGAGTCGCGCAGCACCTGACCCTTGGCGAACAGCAGTTTGCCGCCGGCGTCGTAGACGTTGTAGGGCAGGGTCATGCCGGGCCGCAGCGAGCGGGCCGGGAGGTGGATGAGTTCTGAGGGCATGGGTCGGCCGGATTCTGTAACGGCTTCGGCGCGCACGAGCCGGGCTTGAACCACGGCGAAGGTCGGGCTGCGTAGAATTCCCGGCTCATCCGAGGAGCGCTGCGAGGAGTTTCCCCAGGCTCGGATCGCTCACAAACCGCGCTCATCGCCCCTCCCACACGAGTCCGTCGATGACCATCGCCCCGCCCCCCCTCAAGCTCTCCGGCCTGGAGCCCGTCGCCATCGGCGCCGGCACGCTGTTCGTCAACATCGGCGAGCGCACCAACGTCACCGGCTCCAAGGCCTTCGCCCGCATGATCCTGGCCGGCCAGTTCGAGGAGGCGCTGGCCGTCGCGCGCCAGCAGGTCGAGAACGGCGCCCAGGTCATCGACGTCAACATGGACGAGGCCATGCTGGACAGCCAGGCGGCCATGGTGCGCTTCCTGAACCTGATGGCCAGCGAGCCCGAGATCGCCCGCGTGCCGGTAATGATCGACTCGTCCAAGTGGAGCGTCATCGAGGCCGGCCTGAAGTGCATCCAGGGCAAGGGCATCGTCAACTCCATCTCGCTGAAGGAGGGCGAGGCCGAGTTCAAGCGCCAGGCCAAGCTCGTGAAGCGCTATGGCGCCGCGGCGGTGGTCATGGCCTTCGACGAGCAGGGCCAGGCCGACACCTTCCAGCGCAAGATCGAGATCTGCGAGCGGGCCTACCGCATGCTGGTGGACGAGGTCGGCTTCCCGCCTGAGGACATCATCTTCGACCCCAACATCTTCGCGATCGCGACGGGCATCGAGGAGCACGACAACTACGCGGTGGATTTCATCGAGGCCACGCGCTGGATCAAGGCCAACCTGCCGGGCGCCAAGGTGTCGGGCGGCGTCAGCAACGTGTCGTTCAGCTTCCGCGGCAACGAGCCGGTGCGCGAAGCCATCCACACCGTGTTCCTGTACCACGCCATCCAGGCGGGCATGGACATGGGCATCGTCAACGCCGGCATGGTGGGCGTCTACGACGACCTCGACGCCGAGCTGCGCGAGCGCGTGGAAGACGTGGTGCTGAACCGCCGGCCCGATGCCGGCGAGCGCCTCATCGAGATCGCCGACCGCGCCAAGAGCGCCGGCAAGGACGACTCGGCCCGCCTGGCCTGGCGCGCCGGCGATGTCAACGCGCGGCTCTCGCATGCGCTGGTGCATGGCATCACCGACTTCATCGTCGAGGACACCGAAGAAGCCTGGCAGGCCATCAAGACAGGAGGCGGCCGGCCGCTGCATGTCATCGAAGGCCCGCTGATGGCCGGCATGAACGTCGTCGGCGACCTGTTCGGCCAGGGCAAGATGTTCCTGCCCCAGGTGGTGAAGAGCGCCCGCGTGATGAAGAGCGCCGTGGCCCACCTCGTGCCCTACATCGAGGAAGAAAAGCGCCGGCTGGAGGCCGCCGGTGGCGATGTGAAGCCCAAGGGCAAGATCGTCATGGCGACGGTCAAGGGCGACGTGCACGACATCGGCAAGAACATCGTCACGGTGGTCCTGCAGTGCAACAACTACGAAGTCGTCAACATGGGCGTCATGGTGCCGGCGCGGGACATCCTGCAGAAGGCCAAGGACGAGGGCGCCGACATCATCGGCCTGTCGGGCCTTATCACGCCCAGCCTGGAGGAGATGCAGCACGTCGCGGCCGAAATGCAGCGCGACGAGTACTTCTCGTCGCGCCACATGCCGCTGCTGATCGGCGGCGCGACCACCAGCCGCGTGCACACCGCCGTCAAGATCTCGCCGCATTACGAGGGCCCGGTGGTCTACGTGCCGGACGCCTCGCGCGCCGTGGGCGTGTGCTCCGAGCTGCTCAGCGACGAACGCGCCGCGGCCTACATCGCCGAGCTGCGCGCCGACATCGAGAAGACCCGCCAGCTGCACGCGAACAAGAAGCAGACGCCGCTGGTCACGCTGGCTGCAGCGCGCGCCAATGCCGCTCCGCTGGACCTGGCCCGTGTGCCGCCCGCGCCCAAGTTCACCGGCCGCCGCGTGCTGAAGAACCTGGACCTCGCCGAGCTGGCCAAGTACATCGACTGGGGCCCCTACTTCCAGACCTGGGACCTGGCCGGCCCCTACCCGGCCATCCTCGACGACGAGGTCGTTGGTGTCGAAGCGCGCAAGGTGTTCGCCGACGCGCAGGCCATGCTGAAGAAGATCATCGATGGCCGCTGGCTGCAGGCGCACGCGGTGTTCGGCCTGTACCCGGCCGCGCGCGTCAACGACGACGACATCGCCATCCACAGCGAGCCGCCCATGACCTGGCACGGCCTGCGCATGCAGAGCGAGCGTCCGGTCGTCGAAGGCGTGAAGCGCCCCAACCGCTGCCTGTCCGACTTCGTCGCGGAGAGCGGCGACCACATCGGCCTGTTCGCCGTCACGGCGGGCCTGGGCGTGGACAAGAAGGAAGCGCAGTTCCTGGCCGAGCACGACGACTATTCGGCCATCCTGCTGAAGGCGCTGGCCGACCGCCTGGCCGAGGCCGCCGCCGAATGGCTGCACGAGCGCGTGCGCCGCGAGTTCTGGGGCTATGCCGCGGACGAGGCGCTGACGAACGAGCAGCTGATCGCTGAGAAGTACAGCGGCATCCGCCCCGCGCCCGGCTACCCGGCCTGCCCGGACCATCTCGCCAAGCGCGACCTGTTCAAGGTGCTGGCGCCGGACGAGATCGGCATGGGCCTGACCGACAGCATGGCCATGACGCCGGCCGCCAGCGTCAGCGGCTTCTACCTGGCACACCCCGACGCGGCCTACTTCAACGTGGGCCGCATCGCCGACGACCAGCTGACCGACTGGGCTGCGCGCTGCGGCCTCAGCGTGGAAGACGCGCGCCGCGCGCTGGCGCCGCTGCTGGGCTGAGATCCGGCCAGCGTCGGGCACGACGCTGGCACGCCGTCAGCCGCTTGTCCTACAAGCGGCGGGCCGGCCGGTGCGTGAACATGAGGTGTCCAACAACAACGACGGAGCCCTCCATGTCCACCTCTAGCGTCAAGTCCACCCAGATCGTTGCCGGCGTCGCGGTCGTCGCCGCGTTGCTCGGCGGTGCCTACGCCGTGGGGCGCTCGCAGTCGGCCGACACCCTGCCGGACGAACCCGCGCCGGTCGCGCAGCAGGC
>DASWWC010000136.1:0-12118 GCA_036401055.1 Roseateles sp. | reverse complement strand
TCGGTGGTGTAGGTGTCGCGGCCTTCCTTGTCCTGCCACTTGCGGGTCTTCAGGCGACCCTCGACGTAAAGGGGCCGGCCCTTGCGGACGTACTCGCCGACGATCTCGGCCAGGCGGTCGTTGAAGACCACGCGGTGCCATTCGGTCTCTTCCTGGCGCTCGCCGGTCTCGCGGTTCTTCCAGTTGCGTGTCGTCGCCAGGCTCAGCGTGCACCAGGCGCCGCCGCTGGGGTTGTAGCGGACCTCGGGGTCTTTGCCGACGTTGCCGATGAGGATGACTTTGTTGACGCTGGCCATGACGCTCGCCTGAATTCGATGGGGAAGGGCGCGAATTATGCCGGCCGACCCCGCCGGGCTTGTCAGCAACACCCCGCAGACCGCATCCCGCACCCCGCAGACCGCACTTCGTCTCCCCACCCGCCGCCCGGCCCGGCCGCGTCCCTAAGATGAAGCCATGAACCCCCTCGGCCGCAACCCCAACCGACGCCCTAATGCGCGGCTGTGGCTGGCCTATGCCGGCTGCTGCGCACTGGCTTGGTGCCTGTTCGTGCTGGCCGGCAGCGAGTTCGACCGCGGGCTGGACCCGTTCTGGCTGGCCGTCTACCAGGCCACCACCATGCTGTGGGCGCCCATGCTGCTCGGCGTCGCGGTCTGGCCGGTGGTGCGCCGCCTGCAGGGCAGCGACGCCGGCCCCGCCGCCACGGCCATGGCCCACATCCTGGCAGCCGTCAGCTTCTCGGCGCTGTGGCAGGCCGGCGAGTTCGGCGTCAACGTGGCGCTGTTCGGCAGCGACCACGCCGGCGCCGTGCTGGTGGCCGGGCTGTTGTGGCGCTCGGTCTGGGGCCTGGTGGTCTATGCCACCATCGCCACGGCCTTCACGGCGGTGCTGCAGTCGCGCTCGGCGCGCTCGGCCGCCATTGCTGCGGCGCAGGCCGAGAGCGCGCTGGCCAAGGCCGAGCTGTCGGCCATCAGCGGCAAGCTGAACCCGCATTTCCTGTTCAACACGCTGAACTCGCTGATCGCGCTGACCCGCAAGGACCCCGCCGGTGCCGAGGCGGCGCTGCTGAAGTTCGCGTCCATGCTGCGCTATGTGCTGGACACCAAGCGTGGTGCCGAGGACCGCGTCATGCTGGCCGACGAGATCGACTTCCTGCGCGACTACCTGGCGCTGGAAGCGCTGCGCCTGGGCCAGCGGCTGCGCGTGGACTGGGACCTGGAGGAGCGCGTGATGGCCGACGAGCTGCCGCCGCTGACGCTGCAGCCGCTGGTCGAGAACTCCATCCTGCACGCCGTGGCACCGCGCAAGGGCGGCGGCCGCGTGACCATCAGCGCGCGCCGCAATGCGCTGAACCACGGCCTGGACCTGGCCGTGGCCGACGACGGCCCGGGCTGCGAGCCCGAGGCGCTGGAGCCCAAGCCCGGCCAGCGCCGCGGCGTGGGCCTGGCGGCGCTGAAGAAGCGCTTTGCGCTGGACTACGAGGGCCAGGCGCGCCTGCGCATCCACACCGCACCTGGCGCGGGGTTCCGCGTCGACCTCTTCATACCGCAAACATGACCACCACCGTCCTGATCGCCGAAGACGAACCCCTGGCCGCCGAAGCGCTGGCCGACTGGGTCAAGGCCACGCCAGGCCTGCAGCTGGTGGCCGTCTGCGAGGACGGCGAGGAGGCGCTGGACAAGATCCGTGCGCTAAAACCGGCGCTGGTGCTGACCGACATCCAGATGCCCGGCCTGACCGGCCTGCAGGTGGTGCAGGCGCTGCAGCGCGACACCCACCAGCCGCGCATCATCTTCACGACCGCCTACGACCAGCATGCGCTGACGGCCTTCGAGCTGCACGCGGTGGACTATCTGCTGAAACCCTTCTCGCGCGAGCGTTTCGACGAGGCGGTGGCCCACGCGCTGCGCGATGCGGCCCCCAGCGCCGCCGACGTGGCCCAGGCGCTGGGCGCGCCGCACGACGCGCCGCTGACCCGGCTGCTGGTGCGCGACCAGGGCAAGATCTTCCCGCTGCAGGTGGCCGACATCGAGTGCCTGCGCTCGGACAACAAGTACACCGCCATCACGGCCAAGGGCCGCAGCTTCCTGGTGCGACTGCCCATCGCCGACTTCGAGACCCGGCTGGACCCGGCGCGCTTCCTGCGCGTGCAGCGCGGCTGCATCGTCAACCTGGACTTCGTCGACAACATGACGCCGGACGAGAACTCGCAGCTGGTGGTGCAGCTGCGCGACGGTACGCGCATCACGGCCAACCGCGAGGTGTCCAAGATGCTGAGGGAGCAGTCGCTGTGAGAGCCCCCGCGCTGATCCTGCTGTTTGCCGTGGGGCTGGCTCAGGCCCAGACGCCGCCACCGGCACCCACGCCGCATCCCACACCGGCACCGGCTCCGCAAACGGCGCCCCACGCCGTGCCGGCGCTGCCGGCCCAGCCCGCCCAACCCGCGCTGCCACCGCTCCCGGCCGTGCCGGCGTTGCCGGCCGGGCCCGGCAAGGTCTATGTGCCCGGCGCCTTCGACCGCGTGGAGCTGGGCGGCGCGGCGCGAGTTCTCATCGTGCAGGGTGAGCGCGACCAGGCCTTCATCGCCGGCGACGCCGACGTGCAGAAGGGCGTCGCGGTCGAGCTGCACGGGCGCCAGCTCGTCATCCGGCCCGCGGGCGGCTGGAAGTTCTGGCACACCGACAAGCTCTTCGTTCAGGTCGAGCTGCGCCAGCTGCGCCAGTTGTCGGTCTCCGGCGCCAGCGACGTGCATGCGCCCGGCCCGCTGCGCACGGACCAGCTCCGGCTCACGATCAGCGGCGCCGCCCACGTGCGGCTGGACCAGCTGGACGCACGCCAGCTCACCTTCGGCATCAGCGGCGCCGGCGACGGCCAGCTGGGCGGCCGTGTCGACGAGCTGTCTCTGCAGATCTCGGGCAAGGGCAAGGTCATCGCCGACCGGCTGCAAGCGCAGAAGGCACGCGTCAACGTCAGCGGCCTGGGCAATGTGCTGCTGTGGGTGACGGACGACCTGGCCGCCCACATCTCCGGCGTCGGCTCGGTGGACTACTACGGCCAGCCGTCCGTGCAGCGCTCGGTGTCCGGCATGGGCTCGATCTCCGCCAAGGGCGACAAGCGCTGAACTGCACGCAGTTGAGGCCCAATACGGGCATGGACACCGACCTGCAGGCGCTGGAGCAGCGCATCACCGAGCTGGAGATCAAGGCCAGCTTTGCCGACGACACCATCGATCAGCTGAACCAGGTCGTCGTGCGCCAGCAGGCGCAGATCGACCGGCTGGTGCGCGAACTGGTGGAGCTGCGCGACCGCAGCGCCGCGGCCGAGCCGGGCGGCGTGCGCAGCCTGAGGGACGAACTGCCGCCCCACTATTGAAGGGCGCCCGATCAGGGGTGTGCCGTCGTCAGGCCTCACCGTCCCAGTAGTCCAGCCCCGCCTCGCGCCGCTGCAGCAGGCGCAGCCCGGTGCCGAAGGTGCCGACCTTGCCGGAGTCCGGGTATTCGCAGACCTCGGGCCGGGCCTGCGTGCTGATCGACAGGTAATGCAGCGGTGCGTCCGAGGTGTTGATGATGTGATGCGGGTACTCCGGCCCGGCCGGGATGTTGATGACGTCGCCGGCCCGGATGGGCACCCGCTCGCCGGCCACGCGCAGCGTGCCCTCGCCCTGCAGCACGATGAACATCTCCTCCTCGGCATGGTGGAGGTGGTAGGGGCAGCTCATCTTGCCGGGCGCCACGATGTCGAAGCTGGCGCCCAGCTGCCGGGCGGCCGTGCCCTTGGACAGCGAGGCGGTCTCGGAGTCGTAGTGCGGGGCGCGCACGAAACGCTCGCGCGGGGCGTCGTTGAAGTTGCGGATCAATTGCTCGCGCAATTCAGCGGGTGAGGTCATCGAGAAGCTCCTGGGACAATGGCGGCTGAATGAATCCGCCCGTGCATCTTCCCGAACCCTCCGCCGACCTGCAATCCGCTGCGCACCAGGTCCTGTCAGCAGTCTTCGGCTACACGGCCTTCCGTGGCCAGCAGGCGGAGATCGTCGAGCAGGTGGCCGCCGGCGGCGATGCGCTGGTGCTGATGCCCACGGGTGGCGGCAAGAGCCTGTGCTACCAGGTGCCGGCCATCCTGCGCCACACGCGCGGCCAGGGCGTGGCCATCGTCGTCAGCCCGCTGATCGCGCTGATGCACGACCAGGTCGGCGCGCTGGAAGAGGCCGGCGTGCACGCGGCCTTCCTCAACAGCAGCCTGACCGGCGAGGAGGCCAGCCGCATCGAGCGCGAGATGATGAGCGGGCGCCTGACGCTGCTCTACGCCGCGCCCGAGCGACTGACGACGCCGCGCTTCCTGGCCCAGCTGGAGAGCCTGCGCGAGCGCGGCCTGCTGTCGATGTTCGCCATCGACGAGGCGCACTGCGTCAGCCAGTGGGGGCACGACTTCCGCTCGGAGTACCTGCAGCTGTCGCTGCTGCATGAGCGCTTCCCCGAGGTGCCGCGCATCGCGCTGACCGCCACGGCCGACGACCTAACGCGGGCCGACATCATCGAGCGGCTGCAGCTGCAGGACGCGCGCGTCTTCATCAGCAGCTTCGACCGGCCCAATATCCGCTACCTCATCGTCGAGAAGAACGGCTCGCCGCGCGAGCAGCTGCTGCGTTTCATCAGCGACGAGCATGAGGGCGAGGCCGGCGTCATCTACTGCCAGAGCCGCAAGAAGGTGGAAGAAACGGCCGAGTGGCTGAAGAGCGAGGGCATCAACGCATTGCCGTATCACGCCGGGCTGGACGCCGACGTGCGTCGCTGCCACCAGGACCGGTTTCTTCGCGAGGAAGGCCTCGTCATCGTCGCCACCATCGCCTTCGGCATGGGCATCGACAAGCCGGACGTGCGCTTCGTCGCCCACCTGGACCTGCCCAAGAACATCGAGGCCTATTACCAGGAGACCGGCCGCGCGGGCCGCGACGGCGCGCCAGCCGAGGCCTGGATGACCTACGGCCTGGCCGATGTCGTCAACCAGCGCCGCATGATCGACGAGAGCCCGGCGGACGAGGTCTTCAAGCAGGGGCAGCGCGGCAAGCTCGATGCGCTGCTGGCGCTGTGCGAGGCGACCGACTGCCGGCGCGTGCGGCTGCTGGGCTATTTCGGCGAGATGTCCACGGCCTGCGGGAATTGCGACAACTGCCTGAACCCGCCCGCCACCTGGGACGCGACGGAAGCAGCGCGCAAGCTGCTGAGCTGCATCTACCGCTTCCACCAGCGCGGCCAGAGCTTCGGTGCCGGCCATCTGATCGACGTGCTGCGCGGCAAGGTGACGGACAAGACCCGGCAGCATGGCCACGACCAGCTGTCCACCTGGGGCGTCGGCGCCGACCTGTCCGAGCAGCAATGGCGCGCCGTGCTGCGCCAGCTCATCGCGTTGGGCCATGTGGCCGCCGAGGGGGAGTTCAACACGCTGGCGCTGCAGGACGGTGCGCGCGCGGTGCTGAAGGGCGAGGTGGAGGTGCGGCTGCGCGAGGCCGAGGAGAAGAAGCCGCGCGGCAAGGCCAAAGCGGGTCGAACGGCGAAGCCGAAGGCCGATCCGTCACTGGGGCTGGACGCCGACGCCCAGGAGCGCTTCGAGGCGCTGAAGGCCTGGCGCTCCGAGGTGGCCAAGGAGCATGGCCTGCCGGCCTATGTGATCTTTCAGAACACCACGCTGGCCGAGATGGCGCGGGTGCTGCCGGCCGATCTGGCCGAGCTGGGCGACATCAGCGGCGTGGGCGCGAAGAAGCTCGAAGCCTACGGCCGCGAGATCCTGCGCGTGCTAGGCCGTTAGCGCGCGCTAGCCACCTGCACGCCATCGGCGCCCGCATCGCGGCGGCCCTCGACCACCACGCGCGGCAGCTGCTGCACCTCGGCCGTGCGCGTTCCCTCGATGACGACGCGCTCCAGCTTCACCACGGCGGGGCCGTCGGCCGGCGTCGCGATGCTCATCCAGGCCGCGCCGGTCAGCGCGGTCATGGCGACGAGGACGAAGGCGCTGACGGCCTGAAGGCGTGCCGTGCGGTGGGTGGTGGTGCTGATGCGGTTCATGTGGCTCTCCCGGTTCGGTGAGCGTGAATGTGCCCGCCGCGGGTTTGCCCGTCCTGGGGTTTGCGATAGGTTGCCGGTTTCCGGCGACGAGCTGCGGCTGGCACGGACGGAGCGTCGTGGTGAATCTTGCGGACGAAGCCTCTGTCGCGCGCCATGATGCGCGCCCATACTCCGGCGCGCATTTCACAGGGAGAAGCAAATGGCACGTGGCAACGACGTCCAACTGGGCGGCATCACCGATCTCAACCTGCTGGCCGACATCAAGCGCGGCTTTGTCGACGCGCTGGAGGTCGTCACCTACGTGGACCGCCTGCGCAAGGTGCTGAAGACGCTGAACGGCCTGCGCCTGGGTTCGCGCGAGTCCAGCACGCCGGCCTCGCCCTACACCGACATCGTGGCCCGCTGGCGCATCGTCCACTCCTTCCGCTGGAGCATCGTCGACGGCAAGGACGGCGCGCCGGATCGGCTGTTGCTCAGCGTCAACTTCGACGGCGGCTGGGAACCCTATATGCGGGTCATCTGGGACCAGCTGGGCACCACGCTGGACCTGATGCTGTGCCACACCGAGGGCTACCAGCTGTCGCGCAACTGCAGCTTCGAGACCTACGCGCGCTGGGTGCGCGAGCACGAGGTGTCGGCCGACTTCCTGTTCATCGAGTCCGGCCGCACCGTCAGCGATGCCGAGTACCTCGCCAAGCTGGAGGCTGCTCAGCGCGGCCGCGCCAGCGAGCTGGAGTTCAACCGCCTGCGCGCGCCCGCCTCCGGTGACGTGCAGCCGCTGCCCACGGGCGACAAGGACCGCTTCGCGATGGCCGCGCGCGGCCTGGTGCCGCTGGCGGGGCTGTTCACGCTGCAGCGCTTCTTCGGCGCCACCGCGCCCGACCGCGCCTGCCTGCTGCGCGCCACGCACGACATCCTGTTCGAGCTGAAGGAGCTGGACACCGCCCGGCAGTTCCCTGTGGACGGTGGCAAGACCCCCGGCGGCCAGCTGCGCCAGCGCCACCACGAGATGCTGGCCTGGTTCGAGCAGGTCGTGCCCGAGCCGCCCGTGCAGGCGCGCGAGCTGTCGCTGAAGCCCGGCGACCTGCAGTGCTGCATCCTGACCAAGCCGCCCGGCAACCGTGGCGGCCTGGTCATGCTGCGCGTGGCCCAGCCGGCCCAGGCCGTCGCCTGGCTCAGCACCGCGCCCGTGCAGCGCGACAACGAGGACGGCGCCCAGCTCCAGGTTTGGCGCCAGATCGCGCTGACGCTGTCGGGCCTGAAGGCGCTGGGCGTGCCGGCCGCGCGGCTGGACCGCTTCCCGCAGGCCTTCAAGGAAGGCATGGCCGCACGCGCCGGTCTGCTGGGCGACGTGCGCCACAACCACCCCACGCACTGGGTGCTGGCGCCGCACGTCAACCAGGTGGACCGGCTGGACCCGGCCAACGCCCATGTGCTGGTGCAGCTGCGCTTCCCGGCCGCCGAGCCGGGCGATGCCTTCACCGCCGCCGATGATCGGCGCCTGCGCGAGCTGGCCGAGGCACTGACCGTGGGCACCGGCCTGGCGCTGATGGCCATCGAGCCCATGCGCAGCAACGCGGCCGACAAGGAGCACTTCGGCTTCAAGGACGGTATCAGCCAACCCCAGCTGTCCGGCGCCGCCGGCACGGCCTGGGACGACACGGTCAAGACCGGCGAGGTGCTGCAGGGCTTCCCCACCGAGCGCGACAAGGGCTACGCCGTGCCCGAGCAGCCCGACGCGCTGCTGGACCGCGGCAGCTTCCTGGTCGTGCGCAAGCTGCGCCAGTACACCGGCCGCTTCGCCCGCCAGACCTACAAGCAGGCCAAGGAGATCGGCCTGGACCACGAGCTCGTGCTGGCCAAGCTGATGGGTCGCTGGCAGGACGGCCGCGCGCTGGCCGCGCCCGCCGTGACCGGCAACGACTTCAACTACGCCAAGGACGAGCTGGGCTCGGCCTGCCCCTTCCACTCGCACATCCGCCGTGCCAACCCGCGCGACCTGGCCGACTCCGCGTTTGCGAAGAACCGCATGCCGCGCATCCTGCGCCGCGGCATGAGCTACGGCGCGCCGGTGCATGCCGACGCTCCCGACGACGAGGACCGCGGCCTGGTCTTCATGGCCTACAACGCCCATCTGGCCGAGCAGTTCGAGGTGGTGCAGCGCTGGATCTCCGGCGGCAACGCCAGCGGCGGCTACTCGGGCCAGTCCGATCCCATCCTCGGCGTCGTCGACGGCGGCACCGGCCCGCGGCTGTTCCCGTTCGAGCATGGCGGCAAGGCCTATGAGATCGACCTGGGCAACGAGCCCTTCGTCACGCTGCAGTGGGGCGCCTACTTCTTCGTGCCGTCCATCGCCGCGCTGAAGGGGCTGCCCGGCCTCGTCGAGCTGCCCCTGCCGCTGCCCGCCCCCACGCCCGTGCCGCTGCAGGCACCCGACCTGCACGACAAGGCCGCCTGGCAGCTGTGGCTGGAAGACACCACCACGCGCGACCAGGCCTGGGCCTGGGTGCGCGCCCAGCCCGGCGGCGTGGTGGACACGGCCTACGGCGTGCTGGTGGGCGCCGCCGAGCGCGTCTGCGAGGTGCTGAGGAACGTGCCCGACCGCTACTCCAACAGCGGCTACGGCGAGCGCATGCACGACTCCATCGGCGTGGGCTTCCTGGGCCTGGACGACGACACCGGCCACCGCGAGCAGGCACCGGCCGTCAACGCCGCCATCGAGGCCTACGGCGAAGAGCAGTGCTACCGCACCGCCTACCAGGTCGCCAAGGCGGGCCTGGCCCAGTTGAAGGCCGAGGCCCGCGCGCTGCTGGACGCCTTCCCCGCCAGCCAGAAACCCAAGGACCTGCCCACCGACACGCCGCTGGACTTCGAGCGCCTCAGCGAAGGCGTGCTCGCCAAGCTGTGCCAGCTGTGGTTCGGCCAGCCCGACGGGCGCCACATCTGGGGCACGGAGTTCCATGCCGAGGCCTATGCCGGCGCGCCGGAGGTCGGCAGCGTCGCGCCGCGCTGCCCGCGCGACCTCTTCAAGGTGTCGCGCCACGTGTTCGGGCCCTACCCAACCGAGGCCGTCAAGGCCGAGGGCCGTGCCGCCGGCCAGCGCTTCCTGGCCGCCATGGAAGCGTGGCTGGCCGAGCCAGGCACGCAGTTGCCTCCGCTGGCCCAGAAGATCATCGACGCGGCCAAGGCCGTGCCCGGTGCGACGCCCGACCTGCCCGCGCGCACGCTGGCCGGCATCATGCTGGGCTTCCCGCCCACCACGCACGCCAACCTCGTCACCGTGCTGGCCGCGTGGACGCAGACGCGCAAGCTGTGGGAGCTGCAACCGCAGTGGAACGCGGTCCCGCCCGAGACGCAAAACGCCCCGCCCCCCTACGCCGAGGCCGTGGCCTGCCTGCGCCCGGCGCTGGTGGCGACGCTGAACCAGCGCCCCACGCCCTTCCAGGTCTGGCGCAAGGCACGCGTGGCACACAAGCTGGGCCAGGTGGACGTGGAGCCGGGCCGCGTCGTCGTCGTCGGCCTGGGCTCGGCGACGCAGCAGGACCCGCTGCGCCACCACGTCGCCTTCGGCGGCGACCGCGCCGACCCCAACGGCCCACCGCCGCATGCCTGCTCGGGCTACGGCATGGGCATGGGCGTCATGCTGGGCGTGATTGCGGCGGTGCTGGATGCAGGGGTGCTGCGGTTCACGGGGGCGCAGACGGTGGTGGCGATGGGGGTGGAGTGAATGCCATGCAACTGAGTACAGCCCGCGTTTTCGTCAAGGAACTGTCCTCGGCCAAGTCCTTCTATGCGAATTCGCTCGGCTTGCCGCTCAAGGTGGACGGGGAGCGTGCGGGCTACTGCGTCTTTGGCGCCGGCGCGATGGACCTCGTCGTGGAGACCGTGGCTGACGACGCACCCGAGGAGGAGCGCCGGCTTGTCGGGCGGTTCACCGGTCTGTCGTTCACCGTCCAGGGCATCCGCGCCCGGTACACGGAGCTTCTCTCACGGGGTGTGGTGTTCTCCGGCGAACCCGAGCGCCAGGCCTGGGGCGGCACCTTGGCAACCTTCGCTGACCCGGCCGGCAACGAACTTCAGCTCGTCGAGCAGCCGGCCTCCGGCGGCGCATGCAGTTCATCCGTGGATTTGTGCAGTCCGTCGCTCGCGCGTTGAGGACGCGGCTGCCGCTGCGATGCTGCGCCCCGTCGTGTTTTTCGTGGGGCATCCATGCACCGGGACTCGCTCAATACCTACGCCAGGCTCGCCGGCCTGTCGTATGTGACCTTCACCCTTTGCGGCGTGGTGCGCAACTTCTTCCTGAACACCAAGCTGCATGGCCTGGAAGACGTTCAGGGCAAGGGCCTGTTCGTCAACGAACTGCAGTACCGCCTGGGCATCGGCCTGGAGACGCTGATGTTCGTCGCCACGCTGCTGGCTTCGTTTGCGCTGTACGAGGTGATGAAGGCCGTGAACCCGCGGCGTTCGCTGCTGGCCCTGTGCTTCCGGCTGTGCGAGGTGATCGTGGGCAGCATGGCGGTGGTGGCCAGCCTGTTCATGCTGTCGCTGGCGACGAAGGCGCAGCAGTCTGCCGCCTTCAACACCGAGCAGCTCGCCGCCTTCCTGACCCATGTCTCCAGCCTGCGCGTGCCGGCGTTCGAGTACAGCTGGATCTTCATGGGCATTGCCGGCCTCGTCACCTTCCATCTGTTCTACCAGGCCCGGCTGATGCCGAGATGGCTGTCGGCCTGGGGGCTGTTCACCTATGCCGGCCTCATCGCCTACCCCATGGCCAAGATGCTGGTGCCCGACCTGCCCAAGCAGGTGATGTGGGTGATCTATCCCGGCGCGTTGTGCGAGCTGGTGATCGGCGCGTGGTTGATGGTCAAGGGCGTGGCGGCGCCAGCCGCGGGGCGCGTGGGCTCTTGATACGCCCGCGGGTTGGAGGTCGCTACCCCAGCCGCCGCGCCCGCTCCAGGAAGCCCGTCATGCCCATGCGCTCGAACTCGTTGCGCGCCCGTTCCAGCGCGCTGCGCCAGCCGTCGTCCAGCTCCAGCTCGGCTTCCAGCAGTGCCGTGACGGCGGCCTCGTGGTCGGAGTTGCGCTGCTCGCCCGCACCGCGGGCCAGCGCCAGGTAGCGCTGCGCGCGGGGCGCGTCGCCCATGCGGGCGGCCAGGCGCGCGGCGGCGCGGTAGGCCATGGCGCCACCGATCCAGTCGTGCTGGCGGCCGCGCCGCAGCGCCAGCGCCACGTGGTGACGCGCCGCGCCAGCGTCGCCCTGGGTGGACAGGATGTCGGCCAGCCAGCCGTGGTTGAGGCTGCTGTACAGGCCGCCGCCGCGCGGCGCCAGCCAGGCGGTGGCGTCCAGGATGTGTTGGCGGGCGGTGGGGTCGTGGTCCTGCATCCAGGCGCCGTAGGCGCCGGCGGCGTGGCCCATGGCGCAGGTGAACATGCTGCGCACCTGCGCGCCAACGCGGTGGGCCACGGCCGCGGCCTCGCGGGCCTCGGCCCAGCGGCCCTGCCACAGCAGCACGGCGGCACGCCAGCCCTGCATGCTGGCCTCGACGGCGTGGCCGCTGCCGTGGAAGGGCGCCATCGCCTCGGCAAAGATTTCGTGCGCCTGTGCGAAGCGGCCCTGGTCGCCCAGCACGTAGGCGCGGCAGCACAGCGAGAACGACAGGCCGATCTGGTTCACCGCGCTCTTGCTGGCGCGCTGGCGCTGGCGGGCGATGGCCAGGTCCAGCATGGGCAGGGCCTCGGCGTAGTTGGCGGCGGCGGCCTGCAACTGGCCGACGGTGCCGGGCAGTTGGGCCAGCAACGCGTTGTCGCCGCAGGCCTGGGCGGTCTCGACGGCGGCGCGGGCGTGACGCAGGCTGTCGCGAGTCTCGCCCAGCGCATAGCCCACGTAGGCCAGCCAGTACTCGGTGCGGGCGACGAGGGCGGGGTCGCCATCGGCCTTGGCCAGCGCGGCGGCGTGGCGCAGCACGCGCAGGTCGTCCTGCGAGGCGTCGAACACGCAGGCCATGCCCAGCCGCTGCGCGATGCCCACCCAGCGGCGGCGGCGCTGGGCGTCGTCGGGCAGG
>DASWWC010000135.1:0-6558 GCA_036401055.1 Roseateles sp. | reverse complement strand
GGCGCCCGCGCGGGCCCATTGCGCCGCGGAGGCTGCGCTGCTCCAGCAGCGGGGTTGTGCGAACTGGCCCTGCAGCAGCGGGTCGGCGCCGCCAATGCTTGCCACCGGTGCGGCGCTCGCACCCAGCGCCAGGATGGCCAGCAGGAGGGAGGCGGCTCTCACAAGCGGCATGGCCGTCAGATGCTGATGCGTGTCGAGGCCTCGACGCCGGCCGTGTAGGCCTCCTCCAACACCGAGTAGCCCGCCAGATCGCTGTGGGCGAACACAATGCGACCGCGTGCCGCGTTCAGTGCCGCCAGCGCCACCGAGCCGCGCAGGCCCGGCACCGGGATGCTCATCGCATGACCGAAGCGGCACAGGTCGATGCGTTCCAGCTTGGCGGGCAGGTCCGGGTGCGTCTGCGCCAGCTCGTCGGTGACGACACGGGCCCAGTGCTGCCAGGGCTGCTGCAGCAACTCGCTGCGCTGTGCCGCAGGCAAGGCCAGGTAGGCCGTCAGCAGCGGCGGCTGGGGTGCCGGGCTCATGGACTGGTGGCGCGCGTCCACATAGCCCAGCGCCGTCGTGCCGTAGCGCACGCTGTCCCAGGCCGTGGGCAGGCCCGGGCGGATCAGCAGCGGCTCGCGCAGCAGCAGGTTGGCGGTCAGCCAGGGGGCGTAGCGGAGCTGGCCTGCGGCCCGGCGCAGCGCATCGGGCGGCGCGGCCAGCACGCGCGCGGCGATGAACAGCGGCGTGGCCATCACGACGGCACGCGCCTGCCAGCGCTCGGCGGCGCCGGCGGCTTCGTTCCAGGCCAGCAGTTCGACGCCGTGCTTGTGCTCGGTCACGCGCAGCACGCTGCGGCCCAGATGCGTGCGGTCGCGCAGCGGCGCGGCCAGGCGTTCGCTGAGCCAGCCGTTGCCTTCGGGCCAAGTCAACACCGGCTCGCGCTCGGCCGTGTCGTCACCCGGTGCGTGGAAGCCGTGGCGGCTGGCGAAGTAGTGCAGGCCGGCCCAGGCGGACACGCCCGCGGCGTCGGCACCGAAATCGTCGCGGCAGCAGTAGTCCAGGTACCAGCGCAGTCGCGTGTCGGTGAGGCCGGCGTGGTCAAGCCAGGCGGCGAAGGTCTGCGCGTCCAGCGCGGCATGTGCCCCGGTCCAGCGCGCGCGCCGCGTGGGCATCGCAAAGCCGGCGTCGCGCTGGGCCTGGGCCACCAGCGCGGCGAAGCGGCGGTACTGCTCGCGCGTGCTGCTGTCCTCGGCCGGCGGCAGCAGGCCCTCGTGCCATTCGCCGGCTATGAACAGCCGCTCCTGCGGGCTGTGGCACAGGTGGCGTTCGTCCCATGCCGTGCGGCCCAGGTGAGAGCGGGCCAGGCCCAGCTCGTGCAGCAGTTCGCTGACCTCGCGCGCTGCAGTGCCGGGAATGGGCAGGTAGTGCGCACCCAGCGGGCAGGGCGAGCCGGCGAGGACATGGCCGCGGCTGTTGCCGCCGGCCTGGTCTTCCAGGTCCAGCAGTGCGATGTCGGTCACGCCGCGCTTGTCGAGTTCGCGTGCGCAGGCCAGTCCGGCGATGCCGGCGCCGACGATGAGCACGCCGGTTTTGCGCAGCGGGCCGTCGGCCTGCGGCAGTTCGCCGCGCAGCCGGTGGCCGCGCTCGGGATGCGTGCCCACCCAGCCGCCCTGCAGCGGCGGCGCGTCGGGCGTGCAGCCGGCGGCCAGGCTCGCGAGCAGCAGCGTTCGGCGCTTCAATGCACCTGGCCCCATTCTTCCTCGAAGGTCTGCACCAGCACTTGGTTGCTCAGCCGGTTCACCTCGGTGGGCACGCGGGCCATGTCCGGTGGGAAATCCAGCAGCGTGGGCAGCGTCTGCGGGGTCATGAAGCGCAGGCCGGCGGGGAACTGCGTGGGCATGCGGAAGGGCCGGCGCGATGCGAGCACGAAGCCCCATTCGCCGAAGCTGGGTACATGGGCGTGGTACGGCGTGGCGGTGAGGCCAACGGACTCGATGGTGGTCACGACCGTCCAGTAGCTGCGCCGTGCAATCAGCGGCGATGTGGTCTGCACCACGGCGTAGCCGCCCGCGCTGAGGTGCTGGTCCACGAACTCGTAGAAGCTGGCCGTGTAGAGCTTGCCCAAAGCGAAGTTGGACGGGTCGGGGAAGTCGATGACGATGACGTCGAAGGTTTCCGATTGCTGCTCCAGCCAGCCGAAGGCATCGGTGTTGACGATGGTCAGCTTGGGCGACGACAGCGCATGGCCGTTCAGCGCGGCGAGCTTGGGCGAATCGCGGAACAGCGTGGTCATCAGCGGGTCCAGCTCCACCAGCGTGACCTGCTCGACGCTGGGGTGCCGCAACACCTCGCGCACGGCCATGCCGTCGCCGCCGCCCAGCACCAGCACGCGCTTCGGCGCGCCGTGCGCGGCCATCGCCGGCTGCACCAGCGCCTCGTGGTACCGGTACTCGTCCTTGGAGTGGAACTGCAGGTTGCCGTTCAGGAACAGCCGCGTGCCGGCGCGGCCGTCGGTGACGACGATGCGCTGGTAGTCACTGCTCTGCTTGAAGACGATGTTCTCCCCGTAGAAGCGGTCCTCGGCCCAGGTGGTCAGCCGGTCCGCGCCCAGCAGCGCCGCCAGCAGCAGGCCGACGGACAGCGCGCAGGCGCTCACCATCGCGGACCGGGCGCGCACCTCGGCGCGGAACAGCCACAGCGCCCAGATGGCCACGGCCACGTTCAGCAGCCCGAACACGACGCCCGTGCGCACCAGGCCGAGGTGCGGCACCAGCACCAGCGGGAAGGCCAGCGCCACCAGCAGCGCGCCGAGGTAGTCGAAGGTCAGCACCTGCGACACCAGGTCCTTGAGCCCGTAGCGCGCGCTGAAGTGGCGCTTCAGGATGCGCATGACCAGCGGGATCTCCAGCCCCACCAGCGTGCCCACCAGCAGCACCAGGCCGTAGAGCAGCACGCGGAAGGGCGTGGCCGCTCCCGGTGGCAGCAAGCTGTGCACGGCGAACAGCGCGGCCGGCATCAGCCCGCCGATGACACCC
Source organism: Roseateles sp. (assembly GCA_036401055.1). Taxonomy (GTDB): domain Bacteria; phylum Pseudomonadota; class Gammaproteobacteria; order Burkholderiales; family Burkholderiaceae_C; genus Pelomonas. The sequence goes on along the minus strand of DASWWC010000135.1, from coordinate 3,538 downwards.
ACCAGCAGCTCCACCTGCAGGAACACGCCCACCAACTGCCGCTCGACGAAGCGCGACAGCCAGGAGCCCAGCCCCATCGCGAACAGATAGACGCCGATGACGGTGGAGAACTGCAGCACCGAGTCGCCCAGCAGGTAGCTGGCCAGCGCGCCGGCCGCCAGCTCGTAGACCAGGCCGCAGGCCGCGATGAAGAAGACGCTGACAAGCAGCAGCGCCTCGGCGGCCGAGACGCGGGAGCTGGGGGCGACCTGGGGCTCGGTGGTCATCAAGGCTTGGGCGGGTTCAGCGTCACGGAGAACGCCAGCTTCCTGCCGTCCGCGCTGGCGGCGATGTTGCGCACGGCGCCGTTCAGTTCGGGCAGGTCGGCGAATGGCAGGAAGCCCGTGCCCGGCTTGCCGTCCCAGCGCAGAAACAGATGGCCGCGCGCCATCAGCATGGACCCGTCGGGCAGGGGCACGAAGTATTGAGGTCGGTTGGCGGGCTTGTCGCCCTCGGGCAGCGGCGGGGTCTCGACGAGTACCTGCGGCTTGGCGTCGCCGGGGCCTTGGGCTGCGATGACCCAGCGCTGCGGGTCGGTCTGGTCGACGAACACGGCGCGCTTGCCGTCCGCGGTGCGGCCCAGCGACCGGCCCGGCTTGTCGGTCAGCAGCGTTTGCTGGCCCGTCTTGCGTTCGATGAGCACGGCGCGGTGCGCGTTGCGCTGCGGCACGTCGTCGACGATGAAGGCGGCGATCAGGTCGGGGTTGACCCATGCGTGGTAGCCGATGCGCTTGGTCGGCACGACCGGCGCAACGGGCTTGCCGTCCCAGCCGAAGCGCCACAGCGAAGGCCCGTTCATCTCGATGCCGTAGGCCGGGTCGGCGGTGACGACGCGGATGGCCGAGAAGCCGCTGCCGTCGGCCAGCGGTGTGGGCGAGTAGAGCTTCTCGGTGGTGTCGGTGACAGCGGTGGTCTTGCCGCTGCGCAGGTCGTGGCGGTAGATGTTGTTGGTATCACCGCGGGTGGCCGCGTAGACCACCGCGTTGCCGTCCGGCGTGAAGGCCGGCTGGAAGTGGCTGCCCTTGCCCGGCGTGATGTTGCGGGTCTCGGTGATCGTGCCGGCCTTGACGTCGAGCTTGGCGACGAACACGGCCACGTCGGGTGGCGCGTCGGCTGCGAAAGCGGGCAGGGCGACGATCAGAAGCAGGGCCTGGGTGAGGCCGCGGAAGGAAAAGCTCATGGCTGGCCTTTGCAGTCGTTCAGCGGACCGCGAGTGTCGGCTAGAACGAAACGGGTTCGGGCAGCGCCTTGCTCCAGTAGAAGATGTCCCAACCGGCGCGCAGGCCGCCGGTGGTGAAAGGGTCGGTGGCGATCAGTGCCTCGACGGCGGCCTTGTCCGGCGCACGCACCACCCACAAGCCGCCGACCGGCGTCGCTTGTGGAGATTCGCGCAGCGAGCCCGCGGCGCGCAGCGTGTCGGCATGCGCGGCGATCCATTCGAGATGCGCCTGCAGCAGCTGCTTGCGCAATTCGCCAGTACCGGGCTTGTCGTGCAGGCGCACGGCAAACAGCGTCCAGTCTTCGTGCGCGTTGCGGGTCAGCGTGGTGAAGTCACGGTCAACCATGGATGGCCGCAGCCACGATGTTGCCGATGGAGATGCACATCGCCGCGACGACGATGGCGAGCGCCAGGTTCTTGTGCTCGACCAGCTCCTCCCACAGCTTGTAGGGGGTGATCTTGTCCACGATGATGAAGCAGACCCAGAAGATGACGACGCCGATGACGGCGTACATCGTCGTGCCGAGGATGACTTCGGGCTTGAGCCAGTCGAGGGTCATGAGGAGTTCTCCTTACTTGTGGCTGCCGCCACCGCTGCTGTAGCCACCGTAGCTGCCGCCACTGGGGATGTAGACGCCGCTGCCGCTGGATCGCGTGCGGCATTGGCGGTATTCGTTGCTGTTCTCACCGAAGCTGTTCTTGTACTGCTGGCAGTCGTCGCTGGAGCAGGCGCGCATCAGCGTGCCCAGGATGACCATCAGGAACAGGCCCACGACGATGTAGACCAGCAGCTTGCCGCCGCTGTTTTTGAACGCCGATGCGTCGCGCGTGAAGGTCGCTGCCGGAGCGCTCAGGCCGAAGGCCTTCTGCACTTCCGCCGCGGGCAGCGTGCGGCCGGCGCTCCAGGTGACTTCCGTGCCTTGCTGCTCGCGGCTCAGCAGGAACTGGCCGTCGCGGCTGGCGTAGTCGGTCACGCGCACGCGGTCGTTCAGCCGCACGGGCCAGTAGAACTCGCCCAGCACGTAGGTGGTCTTGGCCTGGTAGGTCCAGCGCTCGGCGTAGTCGCGGCTCTGCCAGGTCGCGCTGCCGCGCTGCGTGCTGGGCGCGCCGGTCAGCGTGCGCACCAGGCTCCAGCCCTCCTGCGTGTCGACGAGGAAGGCGAAACCTGCCAGGCGGTTGAACAGCAGGTACTCGCGCCAGAAGCTCTGCTCGTCCTCGGCGTCTTCCGGGATGTCGCAGCGCTCCTGGTAGCCGACGACCTGCCAGGCCTCGGGCTTGCCGCCATCCACGGCCAGCGTGCCGGTGCGGCCCAGCGGGATCAGCGGCGGGTTCTCGGGCGACTGCGCGGTGAAGCCCAGCGCCTTGGCATCACCTTCCGGCAGGTCGACGACCGCATGGCATTGCCCGCAGACCATGCTCTTGGTCTGCGACAGCTTGGGTTCCAGTGGCGAGCCGCAGCTGGGGCAGGCGATGGACCGGCCCTTGAGCTTCGCCTCGGCGACCGAATCGCCCTCGGCTGTTGAACGCAGGCCTTGCAGCGCCAGGTCGGCCAGCTGTACGCCACGGCCGATGGACCAGACCGGCGGGCCGTCCTCGCGATACTCCAGCGAGCCGACCTCGTCGCGCTCGTTGCGCAGCTCGACGACGCGGCCCGTGCGCGGCACGCGCGGCAGCTCGCCCTCGGCGGCGCGCACGGCGGCCTCGACGACGGCGGCGACCTGCCAGCGCTGGCCGGCCAGCGTCAGCGGCAGGCCGACCTGTGGATCGCTGGGCGGCGTCTCGTTGAGCGGAGATTCGAGGCTGAGGACGAACTGGCCGTTGTCCTCGCTGAGCCAGGCGACCCGTGGCGTGTCACCGGCGTCGAACAGCAGGTGCCATTCGTTCCAGTTGCCCAGCTCCGAGCCGCGCTGCACGCGGCCCACGACGGCGAAGCCGCTGCCCATCCAGCGCCCGGTGGCGCCCAGCTGCAGCGGCGAATAGTCTTCAAAGATCTCGGCGCTCTGGCCGATGCGCTCCAGCACCTCGCCTTCGCGCAGCAGCGTGCTGCGGCAGAAGCCGCAGACGGCCGTGCTGGACGCCGCGCTGGCGAATTCGACCGGCGCGCCGCAGTTGGGGCAGCTCGCGCGCCAGCGGCGCTGAGCTTGCTCAGCCAAGTTTCTTGAGGAGGTCAGCCTTCTTCGCGGCGAATTCCTCGTCGGTCAAGATGCCCTTGGCCTTGAGGTCGCCGAGCTTTTCCAGCAGGGCCACGATGTCGTCGGGCTTGCTGGCCGCCGGTGCGGG
>DASWWC010000134.1:0-24330 GCA_036401055.1 Roseateles sp. | reverse complement strand
ACCATGGCCAGCACCGGCGAGAACGACAGCGGCCCGGCGCGCAGCCCCCAGGCCAGCGTCATCAGCGACAGAAAGGCCACGACGGCCACCAGCGCCACGGTCCACGCGAGCGAGCCATGCGCCAGCCCCACCAACAGCGTCACGGCGGCCGCCGCACCCACGGCCGGCAGCACGCGCGGCAGCACGCGCTGCGGCGGGTTGGGCACGTCGGGCAGGCTGGCGCAGACCGCGCCGCCCACGGCCGCCAGGCCGGCCGTCTCGCCGAAGGCCATGCCCACCACGACATGCGTGGCCGCCACGCCCAGCGCGACGCCAAGGCCGTTCAGGTGGGTTGCTTCCAGTCGCTTGAAGAAGGCCTTCACTTGACGAGCAGCTCCATCACGCGGCGCTGGCTGGCCGGCAGCTCATGCACCGAGAACCATGCGGACTTGTCGGCGCGGTAGATGTACTGCGGCGGGGCGTTGGCCGCGATGCGCTGCTGCACCGGCGCCAGCGCCGTGCGCGCTGCCTCGCCCTGCCCCTGAGCCTGCAACGCTCCGGCCCGCACGATGACGGCCAGGTCGCTCCACGCCCCCAGCGCCAGCGCCTCGTCGGCCGTGCGCTGCGCGGCCGCGGCGTCGCCGTCGGCGAGCGACAGCCAGGCCTTCAGCGCCAGCGTGTCGGGATCGCGCGGGTCCAGGATCAGCGCCTCCTTCAGCTGCGCGCGTGCCGGCTCGATGCGGCCGGCGCGCAGCAGGTCCAGCGCATAGTCGCGGCGCAGCGCCAGCAGGCCCGTGCGCAGGCGCAGCACGGCCTCGTATTGCGTGAACGCCTCGTCCCAGCGCTCGTCCAACGCCAGCGTGGCGGCGCGGCCCCACAGCGCCTCGGGCTGGTCGCCCTGGTAGGCCAGCACGGCGTCGTAGGCGGCCAGCGCCTCGCTCACCTGCCCCAGGCGGCGATGGTGATCGGCCAGCGCCAGGTTCACACGGAAGCGGTCCTCGCCCTTCAGCGCCGGCGCGGCCTTGGCCAGCGCCGGCACCACCTCGGCCGCCAGCGGCGCGCCGCCGTGCCACAGCGCATCGGCCGCCGTCGCATGCAGCTGGCCGCTGCGCGGATGGCGCGCCAGCGCGCGGACGGACAACTCGCGGCCCGCCTGGCCCTCCAGCGCCAGCGCATACAGCCGCGCGTTCAGCACGCTCTCGTCCTCGGGCGCCAGCTTCAGCGCGCGTTCGAAGAATGGCGTGGCCTCGGGCAGCCGGCCATCCTCCAGCTTCTGGTTGCCGGCGTTGACGAGCGCGATGGGCAGGCTGGCGCGCGTGTCGCGCAGCGCAAAGTAGCGCCGCACCAGCGCCCGCAGCGCGGGGTCCATGGTCACCAGCCGCTCGCGCACGATCTCGCGGCCGTCGTAAGCATCGCGGCGCGGCGACATCTCGGCGTTGGCGCCCTCGGCGAAGTACTCCCACACCGAACCGCCCGCGTAGCGCGACAAAAAGCCGTTGCGAGTCTTCGCGTCGCGCGCCTTGGCCTTCTGGTACAGCGCCTCGATCCCGCGCGACTGGTCGGCCGTCAGCACGCCGTGCACCTGGTGCGTCAGCTCGTGCAGCACGGTGTTGTACTTGTCGAAGATGCTGCGCTCGACGTCCTCGATGCCGGTGACGGTGAAGTGGCCGCCCATGCCGCGCACGTCGTCCCACAGCCGCGAGTCGTAGTCGATGCGCGCGTCCTTCAGCGCATGGGCCTGCGGCGTCTCGGACAGGCGCATCCACATCGGCTTGATGAAGTGCGTGGCGCCGCCCTCTACCAGCACCGGGATGAAGGCCTTCCACGGCGCGACGGACAGCGCCACGCGCTTCTGGTGGCGCGGCGACAGGTCATTCCAGTTCAGCACGTAGCGTTCGATGCCAGGCACCACCGGCATGGGCGTGGCGGCAAAGCGGCGTTCATAGGCAGCGCGGTTAACGTCGATGGCGAAACGCTGCGATTCCAGCGCCTTGGCCGCGATGGCGTGCGCGCGGCCCAGCTGCGGGCAGCGCTGCAGCACGGCCAGGCTGATCGCCAGCGCCTCGTCGAGGCGGCCCTGCTCGAAGGCATCGGACGCGCGCCGCACCTCGGCCAGCAGCGCCGGGAAGGCATCGCCGAGCCGCTCGCTGAGCTGCGTGTAGTTCTCGCGCACGTAGCCGTTGCCCAGCAGGTAGTGGGCCATCTCGTGGTGCGGGTTCAACGCCACGGCGGCCTCGGCGGCGGCAATGGCGTCCTGCGTGCGGCCCAGGCGGATCAGCGTGTCGGCCAGCGCGCTCAGGCCGTCGGCCGTGCGCTCGGCGGCCAGGCCCTGCTCCAGCTGGTGCAGCGACGCGTCGAACTCGCGCAGCTGGTAGTGGCGCTGGCCCAGGCCGCGCAGCGCCTGCGCCTGCTCGGCCGGGCGCGTGGCCTTGCGCAGCGCCCGCTCGAAGCATTGCTTCGCCCGCTCGAAATCGCGCCGCTCCAGCGCGAGGCGGCCGGCGGCCAGCAGGTCCACCGCATCCACCTGCACGTCGGCCAGCACGGTGCGCGTGCGGCGGTCAATAGCAGCGGAGTCGTCGCGGGCGAACAGCCACTGGTAGATGACGGCGCGCTCGGCCGCATCGGGCCGGGGCACGCGCAACAGCGCCTGCAGCTCGGGCGTCGCGCTGTCGTAGCGCTGCTCGGTCAGCAGGGCCCGCAGCCGCGCGGTATCGGTCGCCGCCTCGGCGGCATTCAAGGTCAGGCAGGCGGCAAGGGCAAGGGCCAGTCGGCGCCAGGGCATTCGGTCAGCTCCATTCGTGGAGCCGGCATGCTAATCGTCCGATGAGAAGCCCGACGCCTTGACAACCGGTCCCCAGTACTCGCGCTCAGCGGCCAGCCGCTTGGTGTAGTCCGCCGAACCCAGGCTCAGCGGCTCGAAGCCCAGCTTGGCCAGCGCCTCGACGACGGCCGGCTCGCGCACGGCGGCGCGGGCGATGTCGGCCAGCTTGTCCACGGCGACCTGCGGCGTCTTCGCCGGCGCGAACAGACCGTAGCTCTCCACGCCCACGATGCCCTTGAAGCCCTGCTCCTCGAAGGTGGGCACGTCGGGCGCGAAGCGCGAACGGGCCTTGTCCGTCACCCCCAGCAGCCGCACGCGGCCCGAGGCCAGGTGGGGCAGGAAGTCGCCGATGGAGAAGCAGCCCGACGCGATCTGGCCGCCCATCAGGTCCTGCATGCCGGGCGCCGCGCCGCGGTAGGGCGCATGCGTGAGCTTGAGGCCGGCCGCATGCTCGAACTGGTTGCCCAGGAAATGCGGCATCGCGCCGGCGGCCGGCGACGCATAGGCCGCCTTCTCGGGGTTGGCCTTGAACCAATCGGCCAGCTGGGCCAGCGTCTTCACACTGGCCGGCACCATGGGCCCCACGCCAAAGCCGCAGGTGGACAAGGCCAGCGGCGCGACCGGGATCGCGTCCGTCGCCGGGTTGTAGGCCAGCTTGCGGTAGGCATGCGGGTAAATGGTGAACATGGACGACGGGCTCAGCAGCAGCGTCTGCCCGTCGGGTGCGGCGTCCTTCAGCGCGGCGATGGCGATGCGGCCGCCGGCGCCCACCTTTTGCTCGACCAGCGCCGTCTCGGCCAGCTTGCCGCGGGCAAAGTCGGCGAAGCGGCGCGCGGTGGTGTCCACCGAGCCGCCGGCCGGGAAGCCGACCAGGATGCGCGGCGGCTGGCCCTGCGCGCGTGCGGCGAATGGCAATGCGGCGAGCACGGTGAGCGCGAGGCGTCGGTCCATCATGGTTTCTGTCTCCTTGTCGGTTTCTTGTCGGGGGCGGCGCTCTGTGCGGTGGCCACCCAGGCCAGGCGCTCCAGCCCGGCCTTCAGCGCCGGGCCCTGCTCGCCCAGGGCGGCCAGCAGCGCGCGGTCGTGCGCTGCGACGGCGTTTTCCAGCCTGGCCAAGCGGCGCTTGCCGGCAGCGGTCAGGTACAGGCCCCAGGCGCGGGCGTCGTCGGGTGCGTCGCGGCGCTCGGCCCAGCCCTGGGCCGTGAGCCAGTCGGTCAGGCGCAGCGCGCCGCTGCGGTGCAGGCCCATGGCCTGGCCCAGCAAGCCCTGGCGCATGCCCGGGTTGCGGCCGATCAGCACCAGCGCCGCGAAGCGCTGCGGGCTGACGTCCCACTCGGCAGTGGCGCGGTAGAAGTCCAGATACAGCGCGTTCTGCGCGCGACGCAGCGCATAGCCCAGCAGGCCGTCCAGCGCGCCGTAGTCCACGCCGGGCACGGGCAGCATCAGGCCTTCGGGGGCGGTGGCGTCCAGGCTGTCGGTCTTGGTCACGGATTCACGTTAGTTTTAGTTGCCTACTGCAACAATCTCGCTTACCCTGACTTGATGAAGATCATCATTGCGGGCGGCGGCATCGGTGGGCTGACAGCGGCGCTGGCACTGCACGCACGCGGGCATGAGGTCACCGTGCTGGAGGCCGTGCGCGAGCCCCGGCCGCTGGGCGTGGGCATCAACCTGTTGCCGCACGCGGTGGGCGTGCTGGACGATCTGGGCATGCTGCCCGCGCTGCGCGCCATGGCGGTCGAGACGCTGGCGCTGGTGTTCGCCAACAAGCATGGCCAGACCATCCACCGCGACCCGCGCGGCGTCTACGGCGGCTACAGCCATCCGCAGTTCAGCGTGCACCGCGGCGAGCTGCAGATGCTGCTGTGGCGTGAGGCCGTCGCCCGCGTGACGGTGCTCAGCGGCCAGCGCGTTGTCGGCGTGCGCGACGGCAACGTGGCGCTGATCGAGACCGCAGACGGCCCGCGCGAGCAGGCGGCCGACCTCATCGTCGGTGCCGACGGCATGCACTCCGCGCTGCGCAAGCGCCTCGCACCCGACGAGGGCACGCCCTGCTGGCGCGGCGTGATGATGTGGCGCGGCACGACCTGGGCGCCGCCCTTCCTGGACGGCCGCACCATGGTGCAGACCGGCCACAGCCGGGCCAAGTTCGTCGTCTACCCCATCACGGCGCCACGGGCCGACGGCCTGCAGCTCATCAACTGGATTGCCGACCGCCGCCTGCGCGAGCCCTCGCCCGGCCTCACCGCGCCCGACCGCGCCGACTGGAGTCGCCCGGGCCGGCTGGACGACCTGCTGCCCACCTTCGGCACGTGGCGCTTCGACTGGCTGGACGTGCCCGGCCTCATCACGCGCTCCGAGCAGATGCTGGAATGGCCCATGGTGGACCGCGACCCGCTGCCGCGCTGGCGGCTGGGCCCCAGCACGCTGCTGGGCGACGCGGCGCACCCGATGGTGCCCATCGGCTCCAACGGCGCCACGCAGGCCATCATGGACGCGCAGTCGCTGGCCGCCGCGCTGGCCAGTCATGCCGACCTGGACGCTGCACTGGCCGCCTACGAGGACGAACGCCGGCCGCTGTGCGCCCGCATCGTGCAGATGAACCGCCGCGAGGGGCTGGACGCCATCCTGGACCGCGTGGAGGCGCTGGCGCCGGACGGCTTCGAGCGCTTGAGCGACGTCATCGACCCCGCCGCGGTGGCGGCGGAGATCAACGCCTACAAGGCCGCCGCCGGCCACCGCACGCACCCGACTTGATCGCGCTGCGGGCCGCGACGATCATCGCGGCCCATGTCGCCCCACAAGCTCGGCCGCTCCGTCCCGCCGCACGAACGTCATCCCGTTGCCTGGTACCAGCCCGACGTGCTGTGGACCGCCGCGCGGCAGGTGCTGTCCTCGCTGGACCAACTGCGCAACCGCGATGGCCGCGAGAGCCAGCCGATGCCGATGAAGGTCATCGACCGCAGCCTGCCCGAGGCGGACGGCGCGCACGCGGGCGAGTGCTGGTTCGACTTCATCGCCGACACCGGTGACGGCGGCAACGCCTGCTACGCGGTCGCGAGCGCGGCGCTGGCCGACGAGTTGAGGCTGGACGGCGAGACCTTGCCGCGCGGGCAGTTGCTGCTGTTCGGTGGCGACCTGGCCTACCCGGCGGCCAGCACGCACGACTACCGCTACCGCTTCGTCGAGATGTTCGAGGCCGTGCGCAACAGCCACGAACCGACGTTCGTGCGCGGCCGGCGGCTGACGTTGGCCGCTATTCCGCAGAACCACGACTGGATGGACTCGGTCTCCACCTTCAGCCGCTACTTCACGCGCCGCAACGATTCGTCCCCGCTGCTGGGCGCCAAGATCCCGCAACGGCAGACCTATTTCTGCGTCAGGCTGCCCGGCGGCTGGTGGGCGCTGGGGCTGGACTTCGCGCTAGACCACGACATCGACCGCGACCAGTACGAGCAGTTCGAGGCGCTGCTGAGCGAGGGCGGCCTCGTCACCGACGACGGCCACGAGTACCACATCGGCGCGGACGACCGCGTGCTGCTGATCTACCCCGAGCCCTACTGGACGCGGCCCATCGGCGATGGCGCCGACGAGAGCCACCCCAAGCGCTACCAGAAGCTGGAAGGCCTGCTGCGCGGGCGCGTGAAGCTGCGGCTGGCGGGCGACCTGCACCACTACCTGCGCTGGGATTCGGTAACCTGGGGGCGGCTGGTGGTGTGTGGCACCGGCGGCGCGTTCACACACCCGATGCACACCAAACCCACGACGCGGCCGGTGCGGCTGCAGGCCTTCGACACGCGCGACTGCATCCCGCCGGAGCCGCCCACGTCGCTGCCGGCGCTGGCCATCGGCCTGACCGAGAAGCGGCACGCGGGCAGCGAGTTCGAGCGGGTGGAGGCCACGGCCTATCCGGATCTGGCCACGTCGCGGGCCGGCTGCAAGGGCAACCTGTGGGCGCTGTTCCGGCGTAACGCCAGCGGCTGGGGCGGCAACATCTGGTTCGCAGCGTTGCTGGGCGCGCTGTACTGCTTCAACGCCTATCTGAACTCCACGCCGTTCACGCGCTCCTTCGTGCCCGATGAGTTCAAGCCGCTGTGGGAGTTTCAAAACGGCGAGTACGGCCTGGCGATGGCGCTGTGGTTCAAGGCCATGGTGTTCAGCCCGGCAGGCCTGCTGATCAATGCGCTGATGATGTTCGGCTGCATGGTCATGGGCCGCGAGGCCGTCGACGAGCTGCCGCCCACCGCCGGCCGTCAATGGCGCTGGGGCGCGACATGGGGGCTGGGCTTCGTGCACGCGGTGGCGCACGTGGCCGTCATCTTCAACCTGACCTTCTGGTTGCACCAGTGGGTGGGTCAGTGGAGCGGCATCCCCAACCGGGACACGCTGCCCGGGCTGGCGCCCCACGCCGGCATCGTGGGCCTGGGCGTGTTCTGCGGCGGCACGCTGCTGGGCGCGCTGATCTTCGGCGGCTATCTGGCGCTGATGTCACGTCTGGGGCTGCTGACCAACAACGGCTACTCGGCGCTGGACGGGCAGGACCACAAGGGCTTCCTGCGCTTTCGCATCGACGCGAAGGGCGAGCTGACGGCGTGGTTCGTCGCACTGGACCGCGTGCCGCGGCGGTGGAGGCTCAACGACGGGCCAGGGCCGGTGTGGGTGGCGGACGATGCGCAGGCGTCGGCGCCGAGAGTGCATGACAGGTTTCATGGATAGCAGCACCGCCATTCTTGACAGCGTCGGCGCCGGCAGGCCCAATTAGCCAGACTTAGCCAACCACACGGCCTGCAATGAACGCCATCAACATGCTCGAAGCCAAGTCCAACCTTTCGCGGCTGGTGGACGCCGTGGAAAGCGGCGTGGAGAAGGAGATCGTCATCGCGCGCAACGGACGGCCGGCAGCCAAGCTGGTGGCCATCGCGTCCCGGTCGGCAGCCAAGCGCATCGGCATCGCCAAGGGCTTGTTCGAGGTGCCGGACGACATCGACACCCACAACGCGGAGGTCGCCCGGCTGTTCGGCGCCACCGACGCATGAACCTGCTGCTGGACACCCACATCGCGCTGTGGGCGCTGACGGACAGCCCCCGCCTGCCGGCCAAGGCGCGCGAGCTGATCCTGGCGCCCGGCAACACCGTCTGGGTCAGTGCCGCCTCGGTGTGGGAGATCTCCATCAAGCATTCGCTGGGGCGTGGCGACATGCCCATCTCGGGCGCCCAGGCCCTGGCCTATTTCGAGGAAGCCGGCTTCGTGCTGCTGGCCGTGTCAGGGGAGCACGCGGCCGCCGTGGCGCAGTTGCCCGCCCACCATGCCGACCCGTTCGACCGCATGCTGGCCGCACAGGCCCTGACGGAGCCGCTGCGACTGCTGACGCACGACGCCATGCTGGCGCGTTACAGCGATACGGTCATCCTGGTATGAGGGCGCGAGCAACAACCTGCCGCAGGCCGAGCGCCGGGCCGCCCCAAGCCGGCCGGCGGGCGATGTGCTTGCGGCTCAATGCCGCAAGCATCGCCGCCCCCTCGGGGGACCGATCAGGCTTGCCGCGTTCAGCAGGCAAGACTGAGCGAGGGGCTCACATCTCCGCCGCAATCAACCGCACCGGCGCACTGCCATAGCTCAGGAACTTCTCATGAAAGGCCTTGAGCTGGAACCCCGGCTTGGCCTTCAGCGTTTCCCGCAGCGCATGAATCTCGCTGAAGCCTGAGAAATAGCTCGTCAGCTGCACCGACGTCAGCTGCACGCGCCGCCACTTCTCGGCGGCCTCGCGTTCGGTCTGGAAGGCCTGGCGGGTCAGCAGGTCCAGCGCGGCCTTCTGCTCCATGCCCAGCACGTGCACGCTGTAGTCGAGGATGGTGTTGGTGACCGAGCGCAGATGCCACTTGCCCCACATCAGCGTCATCTCCGGCGAGGCGCCATAGCCGCTCTCCAGCATCATCAGCTCACCGTAGACGGCCCAGCCTTCCACCATCGACCCACTGCCGAACAGCGCCTTGACCTTGCTGGGCACGCGGTTGGCATAGACCAGCTGCGTGTAGTGGCCGGGAATGGCCTCGTGGATGTTGAGGATCTGCAGGATCCAGTGGTTGTACTCGCGCAGCGTGCTCTCGGCCTGCTCGGGCGTCAGCTCGTCCAGCGGCGTGACGTTGTAGTAGGTGCTGTCCTGCGGCCGGTAGGGGCCCGGCGCCTCGATGCTGGCACCGGCCACGCCGCGCTGGTAGACCGGCGTCTCGCGCACCGCCAGCGGCTTGCTCGCGTCCTGGGTCAGCAGGTCGTGGTCGCGCACCCAGGCCTCGAGCTGCGGGATCTGCGCGCGGATCTCGTCGACGAATTTCTCGCGGGCGACATGCTTCTCGCTGAGCTTGGCAATGACGCGGCCGATCAGCGCGAAGCGGTCGGCGGGGGCGACCTCGTCGCCGATGACGGTGGGCCACAGCGCCGTGGCCTGCGCCTGCATGCTGGCCAGCACGGTCTCGCGGCGGGCCAGCGCCAGCTCGTAGGTCTCGCGCGCACTGCGGGCGGACTGAATGTCGTGCTGGAACTTGGTCTCGTACAGCGCAGCGCCCAGCCGCCAGGGCCGCTTGGCGAGGGGCAGCAGCTGCTTCAGATGCGCCTGCCAGCCGGCCACGGCGGCGCGGGCCTTCTGCAGGTCGGGCTGCATCAGCGCGCCCAGGCCTTGCTGCTGCGCATGGGACTCCAGATCCTCCAGCACCGCCAGCACGCCCGGCGCCTGCTGCAGCGCCAGCTCGGTGTGCTCACGCGTGACGCCGACGAGGCTCGCACGCGCGGCCGCATAGAACGCCGGCAGCCAGCGGATGCGCGCATGCAGTGCCTGCACGCGCTGCTGCACGGGCGCCCAGTCGGTGTTCAGCGCCAGGTCGATGGGCGCGGCCGGGTTGTGCTCGGCGGGGTTCCAGGCCCATTCGCGCAGCGTGTCCAGCCGCCACAGGTCGCTCTCCAGCTTGGCGACGAGCATGGCGCGATCCATGCGCTGTGCGGTGTCCAGGCCGGCCTCGGCAACGGCGCGGAAGCGCTTGAGCCAGGCGGCGAGGAAGCGGCGCATGGCGGCGCGCTGGGATGGGCTGGGCAGACGCAGGCGATCGGCGAATTCGAAGCGGCCGGCCATCACGGCGGCGTCGGGGTCTTGCTGCCACAGCGCTTCGAGGAAGGCGTCGGCCATCGCGTCGAAGGAGCGCCCGGCGGCCAGCGCCGGCAGCGTGGCGACGGCCAGGCCCGTGGCCATGAAATCGCGCCGCTTCACAGCGCGGCTTCCAGCGCGTCGATGAACATCTTGGCCACGTCAAAACCCGCCTGGTCCGTGATCTCCTGGAAGCAGGTCGGGCTGGTCACGTTGATCTCGGTGATGTTCTCGCCGATGACGTCCAGGCCCACGAGCAGCAGGCCGCGCGCGGCCAGCGTGGGGCCGATGGCCTCGGCGATCTCGCGGTCGCGCGTGCTCAGCGGCCGGGCCACGCCCTTGCCGCCGGCCGCGAGGTTGCCACGCACCTCGCCGCCCTGCGGGATGCGGGCCAGGCAGTGCGGCACGGGCTGGCCGCCGATGATGAGGATGCGCTTGTCGCCCTCGCTGATCGCCGGGATGAAGCGCTGCACCATCACGGTCTGCGTGCCGTCCTTGTTCAGCGTCTCGATGATGCTGCCGAGGTTCAGGCCGTCGTCCTTGACGCGGAAGATGCCCATGCCGCCCATGCCGTCCAGCGGCTTCAGGATGATGTCGCGCTGCTCGGCGTGGAAGGCACGGATCTCGGCGGGGTCGCGCGTGATCAGCGTGGGCGAGATGAACTCGGGGAACTCCATGATGGCGAGCTTCTCCGGGTGCTCGCGCAGCGCGGCGGCCTTGTTGAAGACCTTGGCACCCTCGCGCTCCGCCTGGCTCAGCAGGTGGGTGGCGTAGAAAAACTCGCTGTCGAAGGGCGGGTCCTTGCGCATCAGCACGGCATCCACGTCGGCCAGCGCGACGTCGGCGGTGGCGTCCAGCGTGAACCAGTCGTCGGCATCGCCGGTCAGCGTGAGGTGGCGCGCGCTGCGCGCCGTCACGCGGCCGCCGCGCAGCCACACCAGTTCGCGCGTCTCGCAGTGCAGGATGCTGTGACCGCGCTTGGCGGCCTCGCGCATCATCGCGAAGGTGGAGTCCTTGTAGGTCTTGAACGTATCCAGCGGATCGGCAACGAACAGCAGCTTCATGGTCGGATGGGGCAAGTGAATCGGGCCAGTGTTGCACAGCCCGCTTGGCCGCGCCGGCCTAGGGGCGGCCCCGCCGCCAGCCCGCCACGACGGTCGCGATACCGCCGGCCACCACGCCCCAGAACGCCGCGCCGATACCAAAGGCGCTGAAGCCGGACAGGCAGACCAGGAAGGTCAGGATGGCCGCGTCGCGGTGGGCCTCGTCCTTCAGCGCCGCGGCCATCGCACCGGCTATGGTGCCCAGCAGCGCCAGGCCCGCGATGGCCATGACCAGCTCGCGCGGAAAGGCTGCCAGCAGCATCGCCACGGCACCGCCGGCCAGGCCCAGCAGCACGTAGAACAGGCCCGCGGCCACGCTGGCCGTGTAGCGCCGCGCCGGGTCTTCATGGGCCTCGCGGCCCATGCAGATGGCGGCGGTGATGGCGGCCAGGTTGAACGCATAGCCGCCGAACGGCGCCAGCAGCGTGGTGGCCGCGCCGGTGACGGCGACGGAAGCCGACACCGGCGTCTGATAGCCGTTGGCGCGCTGGGCCGCGACGCCGGGCAGGTTCTGCGAGGCCATCGTGACGATGAACAGCGGCAGCGCCACGCCGACCGCCGCGTGCCAGGTGAACACCGGCGTGGTCCAGACCGGCAGCGCCAGCATCTGCGAGGTGTCCAGGCCGGTGAAGTTCAGCCGGCCCTCGCCCAGCGCATAGGCCACGCCCACCCCCAGCACGCCCGGCACCGCATAGCGCGGCCACAGGCGCCGGCCGAGCAGATAGGCCGCCGCCATCGCCAGCACCAGGCCCGGCGCGGTCTTCACGCTGCCCACGGCGTCCAGCCCGAACCTGGCCAGCACGCCGGCCAGCAGCGCCGATGCGATGGCGACCGGGATGCGGTCCATCAACCGCTCGAACCAGCCGCTCCAGCCCGCCCAGGCGATCAGCAGCCCGCAGACGATGAAGGCGCCTATGGCCTCGGGCATGTTGAGCCCCGAGGTCGAGGCCAGCAGCGCCGCGCCGGGCGTGGACCAGGCAGTCAGCACGGGCTGGCGCGTCCACAGGCTCAGGGCCAGGCTGGTCAGCCCCATGCCCAGGCCCAGCGCCCACAGCCAGGAGGCGGTCTCGGCCGACGTCGCGCCTAACGCGACCGTGGCCTGAAAGATGATGGCCACCGAGCTGGTGTAGCCCACCAGCACGGCGACGAAGCCAGCAACGACGGTGGAGGGAGAGAAGTCTTGGAACAGGCGAGACATCGGGCCAGCATAGCCACTGGACCGAAGCGAAGCAGAATGCGCGGCAAGAAAACCAGGGAGGACAAGCACCATGCACAAGGCATTGCATAGGGTCGCCGGGCTGTGCCTGGCGCTGCTGGGCGGCGCTGCGCAGGCAGCGGCCATAGGTTCAGGACTGTTCGGCATCGGTGCACACATCCTGGGCACCGTGAAACCGGGCGATGTGGAAGAGGTCAGGACCGAACTCGCCGGGCCGATGAAGACGCCGCTGTCCATCGACATCGACCCGCGCAGCCATCCCGTCGAGCTGATGAAGATCGGCCTGTGGCTGCGCGAGCGGCAGCCGCTGCTGAAGCTGAAGGGCAGTTGCGTCGGCAACTGCGCCCGCTCCATTCTGCTGGCCGCCAGGGTACAGGCCATCCAGCCGGGCACGGTGATCGCCTTTGGGGGTAGAACCGAGGTACCGGCGCGGCTCAAGGACCAGATCGACGCCGGCGAGTTCTTCACGGATGACGATGAGCGCAGCCGCCGGTCGCGCGAGACATTCCTGAAATCGTTCGAGACCCCCATCCAGCAGTCGCTGGCGCTGCGCAGCCTGCTGGCTCAGCAGGTACAGCTGCCGGCCCAGGTGCAGGCCTTCGTCGACAGCGTGGTCGCCAGTTGGCGCGTGGACCGCCTGTCCTACATCGACGACGAGGCAAAGTTCTCGCTGAAGGCGGGCCGCCACCGCTGCATGTGGTGGGTGCCGGATGCGCAAGGGCTGCGGCAGCTGGGTCTGGATGTGCCGGACTACCAGCCGGTGGACCGCACGGCCGCCGCCAGGCTGCTCAAGACGCCGGAGGCCTTCATCTACGTCGGGCCAGCGCTGGAGACGCTGCCCGAGCAGTCGCTGTGCGAAGGCCAGAAGAACTTCAGCTTCCCGCTGCTGCCCTGACCCTAAGCGCCGACAGCAGCAGCGCCCCCGCCGCGAGCACCGCCACGCCCACCACCGCGCCGGCCTTCACGTAGACCAGGCTGGACCCCAGCAGCCAGGCGCTGCAGGCCGTGAACAGCAGCGGCAGCCACGGATACAGCGGCACACGGAAGGGTCTCGGCGCGTCGGGCTCGCGCCGCCGCAGCACGATGACGGCGGCGCCGCTCAGGGTCAGGAAGGCCCAGTAGACCGGCGACAGGTAGTCCACCATCGTGGAGAAGCCGCCGCGCGTCAGCGCGCCGAAGGCAACCAGCAGCAGCGCCACGGCGGACGTGGCGACGACGGCCGTGCCGGGCGTGCCGCGGCGGGCATTCCAGTGCGCCAGGCGCGACCCGGCGAGCAGGTCGCGCGCCGCGGCGTAGGTGGTGCGCGGGCCGGCGATGAGGATGGCGTTCATGACCGACAACGTGGTCAGCGTGACGGCGCCCACCATCAGCAACTCGGCGCCGCGGCCCCAGACAAGGCGCATCAGCTCGGCGGCAGGTGCGACGCTGTGCGCCAGGCCGGCCAGGCCCAGCACGCGCACATAGGCCCAGTTGGCCAGCAGGTACAGCGCCGTGACCAGGGCGAGTCCCAGCAGCAGCGCGCGGACGATGCCGCGGCGCGGGTCGCGCATCTCGGCGGACAGCGTCGCCGCGTCGCTCCAGCCACCGTAGGCCAGGAAGACGAACACCATCGCCGTGCCCCAGTCTGCCGCGGCCGTCGCGGCGCCCGGCAGGGCCGGCGGCAGGCCCGCCGCCTGCTGCACCACGGCGCCGCCACCCAGCAGCAGCAGGCCCGCGATGACCAGCGCCATCAGCCCCAGTTGCGTGCCCAGGCCCGCCCGCACGCCGGCCAGGTTCAACGCCGTCAGGGCCACGATGAGGCCGGCCGCGAGCAGCGCGCTGGCCTGCGGGCCTAGATCGACGATCTGGCTGAGGTAGTCGCCGAACACGAAGCCCAGCAGCGCCATCGAGCCCGTGTGGATGACAGCGAAGCGCGACCACGCGAACAGCAGGCCCACGCGCGGGCCGTAGGCGCGGCGCAGGAAGTGGTAGTCGCCGCCGGCATCGGGGAAGGCCGCGGCCAGCTCGGCGAAGCACAGCGCGCCGACGAAGCTCAGCACGCCGCCCAGCGCCCAGGCGAGGTAGAGCTGCCAGGCCTCGGGCAGCGACTGCGCCACCATCGGCGAGGTCTTGAAGATGCCCGCGCCGATGACCATGCCGACGCACAGCGCAGCGGCGTGCCGCGCGCCCAAGCGACGCTCGGGCGCGGCGTGGTTCAAATCTCGACCTTGGAGCCCAGCTCCACGATGCGGTTGGTCGGCAGGTGCAGGAAGTCCGCTGCCGCGGCCGCGTTGCGGTGCATGCTAGCGAACAGCTTCTCGCGCCACAGCGCCATGCCCGAACCGATGGTCGGGATGATGATGTCGCGGCTCAGGAAGTAGCTGGTCTCCATCTCCTCCAGCTGCACGCCCTGCTTCTTCAGCAGCTCCAGCGCCTCGGGCACGTCGGGCTCGTTCTTGAAGCCGAAGTGCAGCGCCACCTGCCAGCAGTTGTTGCCCAGCGCCTCGGCCTCGCAGCGCGCCTTCGGGTCGACGAAGGGCACCTCGTGGTGCTTCACCGTGACGAAGATGTTCTGCTCGTGCAGCACCTTGTTGTGCTTGAGGTTGTGCAGCAGCGCATTGGGCGTGGAGCCCTTCTCGGCCGACAGGAACACCGCCGTGCCGGACACGCGCGTGGGCGGGTTGATGAACACGGCCTCCAGGAAGGCGGTCAGCTCGATGGCGTCCTCGCGCAGCTTGGCCGACAGCAGCCGGCGGCCCTGCTTCCAGGTCAGCATCAGCGTGAACACGCAGATGCCGATCAACAGCGGGAACCAGCCGCCGTGCAGCAGCTTCAGCAGGTTGGACGCGAGGAAGGTCACGTCGATGATGAAGAAGATGCCGGTGGCGGCGACGCACAGCGCCAGCGGGTACTTCCAGCCGTGGCGGATGACGAAGAAGGTCATCACCGTGGTGATGGTCATGTCGATGGTGACGGCCACGCCGTAGGCGCCGGCCAGCTTGCTGGACGAGCCGAAGAACGCCACCGCCAGCACCACCAGCGCGAACAGGCTCCAGTTGATGAAGGGCACGTAGATCTGGCCGGTGTCGCGCACGCTGGTGTGCAGGATGCGCAGCCGCGGCATGATGCCCAGCTGGATGGCCTGCTTGGTGACGGAGAAGGCCGCCGTGATCAGCGCCTGCGACGCGACCGTGGCGGCCGCCGTGGCGAGCAGGAACAGCGGGATCTCGGCCCAGTCAGGCGCCAGCAGGTAGAACGGGTTCTTGATGGCGGTGGGGTCATCCAGCAGCATGGCGCCCTGGCCGAAGTAGTTGATGACCAGCGCCGGCATGACGATGCCGTACCAGGCGATGCGGATGGGCTTCTTGCCGAAGTGGCCCAGGTCGGCGTACAGCGCCTCGCCGCCGGTGACCACCAGCACCACGGCGCCCAGGGCGACGAAGGCCACCCACTTGTATTCCAGGCAGAAGTTCAGCGCATAGACCGGGTTGACGGCCGCCAGCACGCGCGGGTTGTCCAGCACATGCGGCAGGCCCAGCGCGGCGAGGCTGAGGAACCACAGCAGCATCACCGGCCCGAAGGCCTTGCCGATGCCGCCAGTGCCGAAGCGCTGCACGGCGAACAGGCCGGCCAGCACCAGCAGCGTCAGCGGCAGCACGGCATCGTGGTACTGCGGCGCGTAGACCTCGATGCCCTCCATGGCGCCCAGCACGGTCATGGCCGGCGTGATGACGGCGTCGCCGAAGAAGATGGCCGTGCCGAACAGGCCGATCAACAGCAGGCCGCGACGCAGCCGGGGCTTGTCGTTCACCGCGTTGGTGGCCAGCGCCAGCATGGCGATGAGGCCGCCCTCGCCGTTGTTGTCGGCGCGCAGGATCAGCAGCACGTACTTGATGGAGACGACCACCGTCATCGTCCAGAACAGCAGCGACAGCACGCCCAGGATGTTGTCCGGCGTCGTGGCGACGTGGCCGCCGTGGAAGACCTCTTTCAGCGCATACAGCGGGCTGGTGCCGATATCGCCGTAGACGACGCCCAGTGCGCCGAGGGTCAGACCCGCCATCGCCGTGGGGCTGCGGGCCGCTTGGGAAGAACTCACAAGGTGAGGCCACCGGCTTGGGGTGGCATTTGTTCGAAAGTGGGCATTCTGCGCCCGGTTTCGAATCTTTGTGCAGCGCAGCAAACCCGCAAGACGGAGGCTTGACGCCCCGCGGGCCTAGGCGTAGTGCCGGCTCAGGCGGCTTCTTCGGTCTCGGACTGCGGGTCAGTCGCTTCCAGCTCGTAGCTGGCCGCCAGCATGGCCAGCCGGCCGATGACGCCGTACATGTAGAAGCGGTTGGGCGCGCTGACGCCCGGCTTCTCGCCCGGGCGCGGCAGCTGCAGCGACTCGGCGAAGGCCAGCGGCACGTAGCTGGCGCCGGGGGCGTTCAGGTTCTCGTCGATGCCGCGGTTGGCGTGCACGCGGTAATAGCCGCCGACCACGTAGCGGTCCATCATGTAGACCACCGGCTCGGCGACGGCCTCGTGCACGCGCTCGTGCGTGGGCACGCCCTCCTGCACGATGACTTCCTGGCCCAGGTTCTCGGGCAGCGTGGACGCCAGCTTTTCGATGTCCTTGGCGTCGCGCACCGTCATCACGCCACGGCCGTAGCTGCCCACGTCGCTCTTGACGATGACGAAGGGCTTCTCGTTGATGCCGTATTCCTTGTACTTGCGGCGCACCTTGGTCAGCTGGGCGTCGGCGGCGGTCTGCAGCGCCTCCAGGCCCTTGGCGCCGTGCAGGTCCACGCTGGTGGACATGGGCGTGATCAGCCAGGGGTCCATGCCCAGCAGCTTGCCGAAGCGCTTGGCCACTTCCTCGTAGGCGCGGAAATGCTGGCTCTTGCGCCGCACGCTCCAGCCCGCGTGCAGCGGCGGCAGCAGGTATTGCTCGTGCAGCCCCATCAGCTGCGGCGGCGTGCCGCTGGCGAGGTCGCTGTTGAGCAGGATGGTGCAGGGGTCGAAGCCCTTCAGCGTCAGCCGCCCGCGCTTGCGCACCAGCGGCTCGATGAGCAGGCTGCCGCCGTTGGCCAGGCGCAGTTCCTCGGGCTCGGTCTGCGCCGGGTCCAGCGCGCCCAGGCGCACGTTCAGGCCGGCCTGCGTGAAGATGCGCACCAGCGTGGCGAGGTGGTCCAGATAGAAGCTGCAGCGCACGCCCGGCTCGGGGATGAGCAGCAGGTTGCGCGCCTCGGGGCAGATCTTCTCGATGGCCGCCATGGCCGCCTGCACGGCCTGCGGCAGCATGGCGTCGGTCAGGTGGTTGAAGCCGCTGGGGAACAGATTGGTGTCCACCGGCGCCAGCTTGAAGCCGGCGTTGCGCAGGTCCACCGACGCGTAGAACGTGGGCGTGTGCTCCATCCACTCCAGCCGGAACCAGCGCTCGGTGGCTGGCATGGATTCCAGGATGCGGGCCTCCAGCTCGTTGATGGGGCCGTTCAGGGCGGTGATGAGATGCGGAACCATGGCCGAATGATGTCAGATGCAGCGGGCGCAGCAGTTGGGGGCTGATCGCCGGATCACAAGACGCCGTCGCCGCAGCAGGTGCGCCCGCGCCCGGCGTGCTTGGCGCGGTAGAGCTGGTCGTCGGCGCGCGCGATGGCCGCCGCCAGCGATTCGCCCGGCAGCACCCGCACCGCGCCGGCGCTGAAGTCCACCTCGAAGCCCAGGCTGGCCTCGCAGCGCCGCCGCAGCGTCTGGTGCAGGCGCGAGTCCAGCCGGCCGAAGGCGGCGGGGTCGGCGTGGCGCAGCAGCAGGCAGAACTCCTCCCCGCCGTAGCGGCCCACCAGGTCGCTGGCGCGCAACTCGCCGCGCAACACCTCGCCGGCCAGCTTCAGCACCTCGTCGCCCACCGGGTGGCCGCGCTGGTCGTTGATGCGCTTGAAGTGGTCCAGGTCCAGCATCAGCAGCACGGTGGCGTCGTCCGCCCGGCCCAGCGCCCGGCCGGCGCGGTTCATCCACTCGCGGCGGTTCAGCAGGCCGGTCAGCGGGTCCAGCGAGGCCAGCCGCACCAGCGCCTGCTCGGCGGCGTCCCGGTGCGCCAGCAGGAAACCCATGGTGCCCAGCACCAGGCTGGCGTTGAGCAGCATCAGGTGCGTGAGGTTCAGCGGGTGCGGCGCCGTGAAGCGCGGGTAGGCCTCGGGCCAGCCGAATGCCAGCACCGCGCGCCCCAGCATCAGCAGCGCATTGGCCGCGGCGGCCACGCCGCACAGCCAGCGCCAGCGCACGGCGCCCGCGCCGTTCAGCAGCTGCCCGCTGGCCCACAGGATCTGCAGGCTGATGGTCAGGTTGGTGACGGCCGTCGCCAGCGGCTGGTCGGGGAGCACGCCCCAATGCGCGATGCCCAGCGCCAGCGGCACGGCCCACAGCCAGCGCCGCGGCACGGGTCGGCCCAGGAAGCGGCAGACCGTCAACAGCATGGCCGACGCCGACGCGCTGAGCACCATGACGCCCAGCGTCGCCAGCAACACCGGCATCGCCTGCTTGGCCGCGATCAGCAGCCCGAAGCCCACCGCCTGCCCCAGCAGCATGAACTGCCAGGCCTGCAGCCCGCTGCGTGCGCGGATGCCGACACCGACGGCGAGGGCCAGGCTCATCAGCAGTGCGTTGACCAGCACCGCGACGAGCAGCGTGATGACGTCCATGGCGAGCCAGCATAACGGCGGGCCTGAGCGCCCATCGGGATAGGGGCGGTCAGAGTATCTGACCGTGCCCCTCCCACACCACCGGGCATGCGGGTCCGCACCCGGCGGTTCGAGAGTTTGAGGTCATGAGAGACGGGGCAGCCCCAACCGGTCGAACCAAGAGATCGTGAGCACCGAGTTGAGGGCCTTCGCACTGTTGCGCCACCAGCGGCGGCCGTTGGCCGCTACCTGTCGCGCAGCAGAAGGCGTAGACCCCAAGGCCAGAAGCTCCCGATACATGGTCGTGCCGCGCTTCCACTGCTTGAGCTGTAGCGCCCTCAGTCGATGGCGCAGCCACTCGTCCAGCTCGCGCCAGATCCGTGGTGTTTGCGCCAACCCGAAGTACGCCTTCCAGCCCAGCAGGTACGGCCTGAGCCCTCGAACCACCTGCGTCATGCTGCGTCCGCTGGAGCGCCCGGAGAGCTGCCGGACTCGGGCTTTGAAGTTGCCCAGGGCCTTGTCGGCCACCGCGCATTTCACGTCCCGCCCTTTGGCTCCCCACAGCTCGTAGCCCAGGAACTTGCGCCCGAGGGCGCTGCACACGGCACTCTTGGCTTCATTGACCTGAAGCTTCAGCTTGCCGTACATCGTTCTGAGCCACGCCATCACCCGCTCGCCGGCCTTCGCGCTGCTCACATAGACGTTGCAGTCGTCGGCATAGCGCGCGAAGCAATAGCCCCGCGCCTCCATCGCCCTGTCCACTTCGTCGAGCAGCACGTTGGCCAGCAGCGGGCTCAGCGGCCCACCTTGTGGTGTGCCCTGTTGGCGCTCCACCACCACCCCGCCACCCATGATGCCGGCGTTCAGGTACGCACGGATGAGCCGCAGGACGGCCTTGTCCGCTATGCGCCTCTTGAGCCGGTCCATCAGGATGTCGTGGTTCACACGGTCGAAGAACTTCGCCAGGTCCACGTCCACCACCACGCGCTTGCCGGCTTGGACGTACGCCCGGGCGGCTTTCACCGCGTCGTGCGCACGCCGGCCCGGCCGGAACCCGTGACTGTGGTCGCTGAAGGTGGGATCGATCAGCGGCTGCAGCACTTGCAGCAGCGCCTGTTGGATCAGTCGGTCCGTCACCGTCGGGATGCCCAGCTCGCGCTGGCTGCCGTCCGGCTTGGGAATCATTACCCTGCGCACTGGCTGTGGCCGGTACGTCCCCGCCAGCAACTCTTGGCGGGTCTGGGGCCACGTCGTTTGCAGCAAGCGCTGTGTGTGCTCGATGTCGAGCCCGTCCACGCCCGCTGCGCCCTTGTTGGCCTTGACCCGCTTCCAGGCCGCTTGCAGGTTCTCTCTCGTCAGTGCCGCCTTCAGCAGGGTGCCAGCCCCCACCTTCTGCATTGCTGACCCTATGTCCTGGTGCTCCTGGGACGGGCCGCAGGCTTCGTCGCTGGCAGGTTGGAGCGCGGCTTCACCGCGCCCTTCCCCCGCCCGCCCGGATCGCTCCGGCATCTGACGCATGGCCTTTGACATTCCCAGGTCCTCGGTCACTTGCTCTCGTTCGGTCCTTCACCTCTCGCTGGTGGCCTCCGCGGCCCCGCTACCCGGCTACTACGACCTCTGCTGAGACCTCGCTCCGGCAGCGCCGTCGGCCTTTCAGCCACAAGGCGAGGCGTCCCCAGGTAAGAACGCACTCCTTCATCGCACAACCGCTGCATTTACGCCGCTTCGCCTTGATCACGAGAGCTTCGCGGCTCTTTGCCCGCTCGCCCTGCTCGGCAGCGCCTTCTATGCAGTTCTTGTTCATCGGCTCGCGATTTACGCTCCACGCTTCCTTCCCACACCCGGTCGCCCTCATGCAGTTGCGCTTCGCTTCGTTCGTCGTGATCAACTTACGACGGGACTTGCACCCGTAGGAGTGCGCCCATGCTGGGCGCACAAAGAAAAAGCCGCCCCGGAGGGCGGCTTGCCGTGAACAAGGACCGGCGGTGCCAGCCCTTCGGGATCACTTGTGATACGCGGTTTCGCCGTGCGAGCTGATGTCCAGGCCTTCGCGCTCTTCCTCTTCCGTCACGCGCAGGCCGATGGTCAGGTCCACCAGCTTGAAGGCGACGATGGAGACGACGCCCGACCACACCAGGGTCAGCAGCACGCCCTTGGTCTGGATCCAGACCTGGCTGGCGATGGAGTAGGCATCCGGGGCGACCATGGCCACGGTGACCCAGTCGCCGACGGCGCTGGGGCCGCCCAGGTTGGGGCTGTTGAACACGCCGGTCAGGATGGCACCGACGATGCCGCCGACACCGTGCACGCCGAACACGTCCAGCGAGTCGTCCGCACCCAGCAGGCGCTTCAGACCGGACACGCCCCACAGGCAGGCGAAGCCGGCGACGATGCCGATGACCAGCGCACCGCCGATGCCGACGTTGCCGGCCGCCGGCGTGATGGCCACGAGGCCGGCGACGGCACCCGAGGCGGCACCCAGCATGGAGGCCTTGCCCTTGAGCAGCGCTTCACCCACGCACCAGGCCAGCACGGCAGCAGCGGTGGCGGCAAACGTGTTGATGAAGGCCAGTGCGGCGAAGCCATTGGCTTCCAGCGCGGAGCCGGCGTTGAAGCCGAACCAGCCCACCCACAGCAGCGAGGCACCGACCATGGTCAGCGTCAGGCTGTGCGGCGTGAAGGCTTCCTTGCCGTAGCCGACGCGCTTGCCCACCATGTAGGCACCCACCAGGCCGGCCACGGCCGCGTTGATGTGCACCACCGTGCCGCCAGCGAAGTCCAGCGCGCCCCACTGCCAGATCAGGCCGGCCTTGGACGTCATCTCTGCAGCGACTTCGGCCGTCGTGTAGGCATCCGGGCCCATCCAGAACCAGACCATGTGAGCCATGGGCAGATAGCTGAACGTGAACCACAGCACCAGGAAGGCCAGCACGGCCGAGAACTTGATGCGCTCGGCGAAGGCACCGACGATCAGGCAGGCCGTGATGCCGGCGAAGGTCGCCTGGAACGATGCGAACACGATCTCGTACATCGGCGTGGCCTTGCTGAAGGTCGCGCCCAGGGCGAAGGTGCCGGCGGCGTTGTCCCAGATGCCCTTCATGAACAGCCGGTCCGTGCCACCGATGAAGGCGTTGCCCTCGGTGAACGCGAAGCTGTAGCCGTACAGGAACCACAGCACGACGATCAGCGAGAAGCCGACCATCACCTGCATCAGCACCGACAGCATGTTCTTGCTGCGCACCAGGCCGCCGTAGAACAGCGCGAGGCCCGGGATGGTCATCAGGATGACCAGCAGCGTTGACAGCATCATCCACGCGGTGTCGCCCTTGTTGGGCGTCGGGGCGGGCGCCGCGGCAGCGGCGGGTGCTTCGGCCGGGGCCGCAGCGGCGGGCGCCGAGGCGGCGTCAACCGCGGCAGCGGCAGAAGCGGCCACGGCAGCAGGCGCCGAGGCCGCCTCCTGTGCCCAGGCGGCGGGCGCGAGCAGGCCGGCGGCAAGCGCGAGGCCGGCGAGGAGTTTCTTCATTTGAGTGCTCTCCAACAGGTTGTTATGGACGCGTCAGAGCGCGTCATTGCCGGTTTCGCCGGTGCGGATGCGGACGACCTGGTCCAGCGGCGACACGAAGATCTTGCCGTCGCCGATCTTGCCGGTGCGGGCGGAGGACTCGATGGCCTCGATGACGCGCTCGACGACGTCGTCGTTCACTGCCGCCTCGATCTTGACCTTGGGCAGGAAGTCCACGACGTACTCGGCACCGCGGTACAGCTCGGTGTGGCCCTTCTGGCGGCCAAAGCCCTTCACCTCGGTGACCGTCAGGCCTTGCACGCCAATGGCGCTCAGGGCCTCACGCACCTCGTCGAGCTTGAAGGGCTTGATGACGGCAGTGATCAATTTCATGTCCAGCTCCAGTGGGTTCTTAGAAGGTCTTCTTCAGGCCGATGACGAAGGTGGTCTTGCCCAGGAACTTGCCGTTGGCCGGGCTGGCGTAGAAGCTCTTGTCGGCGTCCGTGCCGACGATGGCGCCGCTCAGCACCAGGCCGGAGAAGTCCTTGGCCAGCGTCAGCGAGTAGTCGGTGTACGACGCCGCGGCGTTGTGCTTGACGGTCTGGTGGCCCACGTGCGGGCTCAGCGTCATGCCGTCGCCCAGGTCGAAGTTGGCCGACACGTCGAAGTAGCCGCTGCCCTTGCTGTCGGGCACGCCGAACAGGTTGGTCGTGCTGTGCGAGTACTTGGCGGTCACGGGGCCGTAGCTCAGCGCGCCGTAGATCTCCAGCGTGTTGGCGCTGGTGGAGAGCTTGTTGCTGGGGTAGTAGTACTGCAGCAGGCCCACGTCCAGCGTCAGGCCGGAGGCGACTTCGCCCTTCCAGCCGCCGTAGGCGTCGACTTCGACCTTGGAGTCGCCGCCCGCGTCCTTGATCCACTTGATCGTGGAAGCCCAGGTGCCGATGTAGAAGCCGTTCGGCAGCGCGTAGTCGATGCCGCCTTGCAGGGCCGGCTTCAGGCGCGTCTGGCCGATACCGCGGTAGCGGTATTCGCTGACGGCGCTGACGTTGAACGACAGCGGATCCGGCTCATCAGCAGCGAAGGCCGGAAGCGCGGTGGTCAGCGCCAGAACGAGCAGCGAAGGGGAAAACTTCATGGCGGAGCTCCTGTTTCAAGTTGGGGGGAGGTAGTCCGGCGGTTCATTGCAGCTTCCGTGCCAACCGTCACAGCGCGGCAGGCCGCACGAATCTGGATCGCACGCACCCAAAGAACAGGCCCAAGCACCAATTGAGTTCGTCGCACCCCATTTTGCGCACCAACAAGGTGTGTTTGGCCGATGACGAAGCCCGCCCGCCGCCCGCGGGCGGGTCAGCACGCTGGCCCGGCAACGCCCGCCGGCGCACTATGCTGCGCCCCAACCCGCGCTGCCGACTCCCACCATGTCCCTCGCCACGGTCCAATCCCGCGCCCTCGACGGCCTCGCCGCCGCGCCGGTCACCGTCGAGGTGCACCTGGCCAACGGCCTGCCGTCGTTCACGGTCGTGGGGCTGGCGGACACCGAGGTCAAGGAGGCCCGCGAGCGCGTGCGCGCGGCGCTGGCCAACAGCGGGCTGGGTTTTCCGGCCAACAAGAGAATTACCGTGAACCTCGCGCCGGCCGACCTGCCGCAAGGAGGGCGGCCGCTTCGACCTGCCCATGGCCCTGGGCCTGCTGGCCGCCAACGGCCAGATCGACGCGGCAAAGCTCGCGCGCTTCGAATGCGCCGGAGAGCTGTCGCTGGCGGGCGAGCTGCGCCCCGTGCGCGGCGCGCTGGCGATGGCGCTGGCCTTGCGCCAGGCCGGTGCGGAGCGGGAGCTGCTGCTGCCCGAGGCCAGCGCCGCCGAGGCCGCGCTGGTCGACGGCCTGGCGGTGCGTCAGGCGCGGCATCTGCTGGACGTGGTGGCCGCCTTGCAGCCCG